>DASXSD010000097.1:0-15503 GCA_036506195.1 Candidatus Dormiibacterota bacterium | reverse complement strand
TCAGCCCCCGATCTGCGACATCGACTTCGCCGGCTTGACGAAGCCGGGCTTGTTGATGAGGTGCCCTTCCTCCTTGCGCCAGATGGCCGCCTCGATCACCGAGCCGAGGTGGTCGTCGGATACACCCGAGCGCATGAGCTCGCGCAGTGGAGTTTCCTGAAGGGAAAAGAGGCAGGTCCGCAGGCCGCCTTCGGCGGTCAGGCGGATGCGGTTGCACGTCGTGCAGAAGGCCTGGCTCACCGAGGAGATGAATCCGATCCCTCCTGGCGCGCCGTCGGCAAAGCGGTAACGCGTGGCGGGCCCCGGCCGGGTGTCGACGACAGGCTCCATCGGGAAGAGGTCCTCGATCTGCTCCTGGATGCGGCGGCTCGGCACCACCTGCGCGTTGGTCCAGATGTTGTCCCCGTCCAGGGGCATGAACTCGATGAACCGCACCTCATAACCCTCGCGGCGGGCGAGCCGCGCGAAGTCGACGACCTCGTCGTCGTTGTGGCCCTGCATGACCACCATGTTCAGCTTGATTGGCCAAAGGCCCGCCTCCCGCGCGGCCGTGATCCCGTCCATGACGCGGTCGAACGCATCGCTGCGGGCCATGTCCTTGAAGCGGTCCATGTGCAGGGTGTCGAGCGAGATGTTGATGCGCTTGAGTCCGGCGTCCCGCAGCGCCAGCGCCTTCTGGCGCAGCAGCACGCCGTTGGTGGTCATCGTGATGTCGAGCGTCGGGTCGATCGCGTTGATCATCCCGATCAGCTCCTCGAGCTTGACCCGGACCAGCGGTTCGCCGCCCGTGATACGGATCGTGCGCACGCCGTAGCGCTCGACGAAGATCCTGGCCAGGCGAACGATCTCTTCGTACCTCAAAAGGTCCTCGCGAGCGAGCCACTTGAGGCCCTCCGCGGGCATGCAGTAGATGCAGCGGAAGTTGCACCGGTCGGTGACCGAGATCCTCAGGTCGTCCGCGATGCGGCCGTAGGAGTCCACAAGTCTCCGATTTGGCATTTGACTGATGATAGGCGCGATGGGTTACGAGCACATCCTGGTCGAGATCGAGGCCCCGATCGCTACCGTGACGCTCAACCGGCCGAAGGTCTTGAATGCACTGAGCCCGGAGCTGATCCGTGAGCTGACCACCGCGCTGGTCGAGCTGGACGCCGACGAGAACGTGCGCGCGGTCGTGCTCACCGGCGGTCCGAGGGTCTTTGCGGCGGGCGCCGACATCGGCGACATGGCCGACCGCGGACCCATTGAGCAGCTCCGCCGCGACCAGACCGGCCGCTGGATCTCGCTGGCCGGTTTCAGCAAGCCTTTGATCGCGGCGGTCAACGGTTACGCGCTCGGAGGCGGCTGCGAGTTGATGCTGATGTGCGACCTGATCATCGCCGGCGAGTCGGCGCGGCTCGGCCAGCCGGAGATCAACCTCGGCATCATCCCTGGCGCCGGCGGCACGCAGAGATGGCCGCGCACGGCGGGCAAGTACGCGGCCATGGAGGTGATGCTCACCGGTGCTCCGGTGAGCGCCGAGCGGGCGTATCAGCTCGGCATCGTCAACAAGGTCGTCCCGTCCGAGATGACGATCGAAGTTGCCAAACGGCTCGCGCGGCAGCTCTCCGAGAAGCCGCCGCTGGCGGTGCGGATGGCGAAAGAGGCAGTCCTGAAGGCCTTCGAGGCACCGCTATCGGAGGGTCTCGCGTCCGAGCGCAAGAGCTTCTATTTCTTGTTTGCGAGCGAGGATCAGAAGGAAGGCATGCATGCCTTCCTGGAAAAGCGCAAAGGCGAGTTCAGAGGCAGGTGAGACATGACGACTGAGGTCGAACAACACATCAACGTCGAGATCGAAGGTGCGGTCGGCTGGATTCGCTTCAACCGGCCGGAGAAGATGAACGCGATCGGCGCGCTCACACGCCAGCAGCTGGGCGACGCGATCAAGCAGGCGGAGCGCGACGAGACAGTTCGGGTCGTGGTCCTCACCGGTTCAGGCCGCGCGTTCAGCTCCGGCGCCGACGTGACCGAGATGATTTCCGGAGGCGGAATGCGGACGCCGGAGGACGTGGGCAACGTGCTGCGCAATGAGTACATGCCGATGCTGAACCGACTCCGCAACATGTCCAAGCCGGTGATCGCAGCCATGAATGGTCCCGCGGTCGGGATCGGCGCCAGCTTCGCGCTGGCGTGCGACATCCGGATTGCGACACCGGACGCCTACCTCCTCGAGGCATTCGTCAACATCGGCCTTGCGCCCGACGGAGGCGTCAGCTGGCTGCTGCCGCGCCTCGCCGGCACTGGCATTGCGTACGAGATGTTCTTCACGGGCAAGCCGCTCTCCGCGGAGGATGCGCACCGGCTGGGCGTGATCAATCGCCTGGTCCCGGCCGAGCGTCTCGAGGAAGAGGTGCGCGACCTTGCCAATCAGCTCACGTCGCAGCCGAGGCAGGCGCTCGCCGGCGCGAAGCGGGCCGTCAACCACGCGCTCACGTCGAGCTACGAGGACGCGATGGAGTTCGAGTCCTACCTGCAAGAAGCGCAGGCCGGGAGCCCGGAATTTGCGGAGGGCGTGCAGAACTTCCTGGCTCGGCGCGCCAAGAAATAACTTGCCCGAGGCCGTCATCGTTGCTACGGCGCGCACGCCGATGGGCCGCTACGGCGGCCAGCTCAAGGACGTCCGGCCGGACGACCTCGCCGCGATCGTGATCAAGGAGGCCTGCGACCGCGCGCGCGTCAAGCCAGAAGAGGTCGAGGACGTCATCCTCGGCTGCGCCAACCAGGCCGGCGAGGACAACCGCAACGTGGCGCGCATGGCGCTGCTGCTGGCGGGCTTTCCAGTCGAAGTCCCGGGCCAGACGGTCAACCGGCTGTGCGGCTCGGGCATGCAGGCGACGATCGCGGCCGCGCGAGAGATCCAGGCCGGAGCCGCCGACATCATGGTCGCCGGCGGCGTGGAGAGCATGACGCGATCGCCGTGGGTGATGCCCAAGCCCGGCGCAGGCTTTCCGCGCGGCCCGCAGACTGTCTACGACACAGCGTTGGGCTGGCGCCTGGTCAACCCGAAGATGGCCGCGATGTATGGCACGTTGCAGATGGGGGAGACCGCCGAACGCGTGGCGCAGAAGTACGAGGTGACGCGCGAGGACCAGGACGCATTTGCTTTGCGCAGCCACGAGCGCGCCATCACGGCTCAGCGCTCGGGCCGGCTCGCCGAGGAGATCGTGCCTGTGGACGGCATCGCCGAGGACGAGGGGCCGCGGCCCGACTCGTCCCTCGAGGCGCTCGCGAAGCTCAAGCCTGCCTTCGCTGAGAACGGCTCAGTCACCGCGGGTAACGCGTCGCCTCTGAACGACGGCGCCACGGCGCTCGTCCTGATGTCGGAAAGCAAGGCGAGGGAGCGAGGCATGAAACCGCTGGCCCGCCTTGTGTCGGCTGCCCCCGCCGGCGTCCACCCCGACTACATGGGCATCGGGCCCGTGCCGTCTTCGCTCAAGGCGCTCGAGAAAGCCGGCCTGCAGCCGCAGGACATGGGCGTGATCGAGCTGAACGAGGCCTTCGCGTCGCAGTCGCTCGCCTGCATCAGGTTGCTCGGGCTCGACGAAGACATGGTCAACGTCAACGGCGGCGCCATCGCGCTCGGGCACCCGCTCGGCAGCAGCGGCGCTCGCCTGGTAGGGACGCTCGTGCGGGAGATGCAGCACCGCGACGCGGAGTACGGACTGGCCACGATGTGCATCGGCGTCGGCCAGGGCATCGCGTCGATCTGGCAGAGGATCTAAGTACGGGCGAACGCGACCCGCAAGCGGTGCGGTCGATGTTCGACCGCATCGCCCGCCGCTACGACACCGTCAACACCGTCCTGTCGATGGGCACCGACGGCGGATGGAGGCGAGAGGCCGCGCGCGGCACCGGTCTTGGACCGGGTGGGTCGGCCCTGGACGTGGCCTGCGGTTCAGGCAAGCTGACCGCGGAGCTGGCAAAGCTCGCCCAGGGCGGCCGCGTGGTGGGCCTCGACTTCAGCCCACAGATGCTCGAGGTTGCGCGACGCGAGCATCCGACGGTCGAGTTCATCGAAGGTGACGCGCTCAAGCTGCCGTTCGACGACGAGACCTTCGACGTGTCGACGATCGCGTTCGGCTTGCGCAACCTCGCCGACCCCATCCTCGGCCTGCGCGAGATGAGAAGAGTCGTCAAGCGGCGCGCCGTCGTGCTGGAGTTCGTGCGCCCGCCGAAGGGCGTGATCGGCGGCGCGTACCGGCTCTATCTCAGGACGTGGCTGCCCGCAATCGGTGGCGTGATCTCTGGAGACCGAGCCGCCTACAGGTACCTCAGTGACACCGTCGACGCCTACCGCACTCCCGAAGAGCTGACCGAGATGGCAAAGCACGCCGGCTGGTCGAACGTGAAGGTCCGCCTTCTCGCGATGGGGACGGTGGCGATTCTCTCCGGGGCGCGCTAGGAGGTTCGGTCGACCGCCGATCGCGCAAGGCCGACGAGAGTGGGGCGGAGCCCGTCGAGCTCGACCGCCTCGAGCTCGTGGACCGCGGCGTCGATCAGCTCCTCCGCCTCTTTGCGCACGCGCGGCAGCGCGTCGCTCGAATTCACCAGGTCGGTGACGCGGCCGACTTCCTTGTCCCCCAGTGATCCGGCCAGCAGGCTGCGGACCTCAGGCCCGACGGCTCGATCCTCCGCGGCGTAGATAAGAGGAAGGGACAGCACCTTCTGCCGGATGTCGAGACCCATAGGCTTGCCCGAGCTCGGGCTGAAGTCGACCATATCGTCGGCCATCTGGAACGCCACCCCGAGCAGGTCTCCGTAGCGCCGCAGCGCGTCGACGACCTCGGGCGGGGCATCCGACAGCAGCGCTCCTGACGCGCACGCGGCCGCAAACAGCGAAGCCGTCTTGCCGCGCACGACCCGGAGGTACGAGTCGCGGTCACCCGGATACGCGCCGCGCAGAGCGACGTCGTCGATCTGCGACGCGCAGATCGCCTCGAGCGCCTCGGCAACCGCCGACGTCACGCCTGGGTTGCCGATCTCTGCGATCAGCCGAGTCGCCTTGGCGAAGTAGTAGTCGCCGACCGCGATCGCACGCTCCGGTCCCTCGGCCGCCGCGACCGTCGGCCGGCCGCGGCGATGCGTGCTTTCGTCGACGTAGTCGTCATGGATGAGGGTGGCGTTGTGCAGCAGCTCGACCGCGGCCGCCAGCTCGGCGGCGCGCAAGGGATCGTTGCGCGGTCCGATGCCGGCCGTTAGCTGGACCAGCTTCGGGCGCAGCCGCTTGCCGCCGGCTTCGACGAGCCGGCGCATCGGCGACGCGACCGCTTCCGGGTCGACCATGAGCTGCCGCGCGAGCTCGAGCTCGACCAGCGACTCGGCGGCATCGTGCGACTCGCGGACGAAATCTCCATCCATTTGCAGCGCGAGCTGCCGGCGCCGCGGACCGTCGAGCTCGACGGCGAACACGGACTGCCAGCGTCCCAGCACGAGCTCGCCATCCTCGACGAGCAGCGTCGCAAACGCGCTGAGGAGCAGCTGTCTGCAGTGCGCGTGACCGTTGACCGGCTCGTCGAGCTGAATCTCGATGCGGCGGGCGAAGTCGTCGTGCTCGTAGCCGGCGCCGGCGGGCGCGATGCGCTCGAGCAGGCTCTTGAAATCGCTGAGCAGGAGCGGCTCGTTCTCGTTGACGGCAAGCCCGAGGGTGGTGTGGAGTGATTGAAGGTAGACGCGGCCGTTGCGCAGCCCAGCGCGCTCGATCTCATGACGGATGCGGCTGGTGATGTCGACGAACTGGGTGGGATGCGTGGTCGCGAAGTCGATTCGAGTTGGGGTCAACTCGAGGCTCCGAGCGAGCTCTGCAGCAGCGGCCTCGTCGCCGGCGCAGGCTGCTGGGAGGCGGCAGCGGACGAGATCGACTCCACGGCCCTTGCGAACGCGACCTGGACCGCGAGCGGCGCATTGTCCGCGAGCAGGCGCGAGCCACGGGCCAGGCACAGGTCGCCCATCAACAACGTGGTCGGTGGCGCCGCGCGCCCACCCAGGCCCTGCAGGCGCATGCCGACCTCGATCAGCGCCGCGGCAAGCGCCAGCCTGGGTTGGATGTCGGCATCGAATTGGCTGACGGAGTCGAGGTAGTCGCGGTAGGCGTCGGAAAGGCCGTCGGACCACAGCCCCTCCAGGCGGTCGAGATCGCGGTCGAGGAGTTGGACAGTCATGACGCGGGCTCGATGACGCTGGAAGCGAGCTGCCGAAAGGCTGACAGCGCACGCACGCACGACTCGTCGTCACGGGTGACCACGTAGTAGAGGCCGAAGCCGAGCACGGTGTTCAGCACGAGCGGGACGAGCACGTCCCGGGGCACCGTCAGTCGGATGCGGCCGTCCTCTTCGAGCCGGTCGAGCTGCTCCTGGATCACCTCGCGATAGCGGGTGAACAGCTCGGGCAGGTAGGCACGCAGGCGCTCCGTTCGGGGTGCCTGGACCAGGAGGTCGAATGCGGCCAGCTGGACGTCACCGAGGCGACGCAGCGAGTCCCACAACGACTCGACGCCGATCTCGAGCACTTCCAGGGGGTCGGTGAGCTGGTTCAACGTGCGCCGCAGCTCCTCGACCGATTTCGCCGTCAGGTACCGCCAGGCCTCGACCAGCAGCTCGGACTTGGTGGGAAACCAGTACTGAAGGTTGCCGATCGCGACGCCGGCCTTGGAGGCGATGGCGCGCACGCTCGTCCCCGAGTAGCCGTTTTCGAGCAGGGAGTCCGCCGCCGCGTGGATGATCTGGTCGCGCGTGCTCTCGGTGGCGGTGGCCCCGGTCATACGTATGTACCAGTGTAGCGACGGCTGGGAATCGGATGGGATTCGGCCGGAGGCCCATCGACGATCTGCGGGATAATTCCGGCAGGCGTGCAGTCCATCGCCGAAGTCTTCCCCAACCGTCTTTGCGGCGTGCTGCGCACCGAGGACGCCGACGCCGGCTTTCAGGCGTGCCTCGCGGCCCTGGAGGCGGGCATCGGCACCATCGAGATCACCAAGACGGTGCCCTCGTGTTTCGAGCTCATCAAGGGGTTGGTGGCCAGCACCGGCGGCAAATACCCGGTGGGCGTTGGCACGGTCTGGGACCCGGGCGCCGTCACCGAGGCCAAGCAGGCGGGCGCCTCCTTCGTGGTCACGCCCGTCGTCCTGCCGGAGGTGGCCGACGCCTGTCGCAAAGAGGACGTCCTGTGCGTCCTGGGCGCTCTCACCCCGACCGAGATCTACCAGGCGCGGCTGTCGGGAGCCGCCCTGGTGAAGGTCTTCCCGGTCACGCCGGTCGGCGGGCCTCGCTACATCGAGGCGCTGAACGGGCCGCTGGCCGGCGTTCCCTTCTGGGTCTCGGGCGGGGTGGCCATCGAGGAGATCACCACCTACCTGCAGCTCGGCGTCAAGGTGGTGGGCCTGACGAGCTCGCTGTTCCCGGCAGAGGCGATCGCCTCGAAGAACATGGAGGCGATCCGCCAGAATGCCGCCCGCGCCGCCCAGGCGGCGGCGGGAGTGCCGGTCTCCTAGATCAGCAGCCCACCTTGTAGTTGCACATGGTGGCGGTGATGTTGGAGTACAGGTTCACGACCTGGCCGCCGGTCACCAGCAGCGCGACGATGACGACGAGAACGATCAAGGCCAGGATGAGGGCGAACTCGACCATCCCCTGGCCACGCTGAGGGCGCGCCGACCCGGTCAGCACCCCACGTGGTAGTTGCACATGGTGGCCGTGATGTTCGAGTAGAGGTTGACCAGCTGCCGGCCGGTCGTCAGCAGTGCGATCAGCACGATAAGCGCGATCAGGGCGAGGATGAGCGCGTACTCAACCATTCCCTGGCCCTTCTGAATGTATGGATGATGAAGCAACCGGATTTACCGACCTGAAAGCTTAACCGTCGAGCCCGGCCCTCTGGTCGCTCAGGCGGCCCAACGCCTGTTCGACCACGACGCGCACCATCCGCTTGCGCCAGAAGTGACTGAGGTCGGCGTTATCAAGGGGTTTGGCCGGTCGGGCGGCCAGCTCGGCCGCCTCGCGGATGGTCTCGGGGTCGAGCTTTTTGCCCCCGAGGAAGGCTTCGGCAGCGCTTGCCTCGAGGGGATGGGAGGCCACCGCCGTAAGCACGACCCGCGCTCTCCTGACCAACTGCCCCTCAATCTCCACGGCAACCGCCGCCCCCGCTATCGGGAAGTCGATGGAGCCGCGGCGCCGGAGCTTGACGTAGGCGCTCCGGGTGGCCGCCGAGGACCGCAGGCGCAGGCCTGTCAGGACCTCCGACGGCTGTTTGGCCATGTAGTCGATCCCGTCGTCCCTGTACAACGAGGCGACTGGGGCTTCCCTCTCACCGTCGGGACCAACCAGCGTCACCAGCCCGCCCAGCGCCATCGCCATCGGCGCCGTATCCGACGACGAGACCGCCCAGCAGCGCGGGCTGCTCGGGGCGACGAGGCAGATGTCACCGTCCTTCTTGAGGCAGAAGCCCGCCGCCTTACGCCACTCGTAGGTCATGTCGTAGTAGTTGCAGCGCGTGTCGACGCACAGGTTCCCGCCGATGGTGCCCGCGTTGCGCAGCGGAGGCGACGAGACCAGGCCGGCCGCCTGCGCGTACCCCGCGAAGGCTGCGTTGAGGTGAGCATCGCGCGCCGCCGCGCTGAGCGTGACGCCGGCGTCGATCGCACACTCCGTCGAGCCGTTGCGAATCGCCCGCGGCAAGAAGTCGAGCCCGATCAGGGTGTCGATCTCGAACTGCCTTCGCTTGAGCTTCGGGTAGAGGTCGGTGCCGCCGGCGACGAACATCGCGCGCGCGCCGAGCTCCGCCGACATCGCTGCGGCGTCTCGCGCCGTCTTCGGCCGCAAGTATCTAAATCGAGGCAGTCTCAGCAATCAGTAAGTCCCTTCCTGGTGCGCAAGGCGCCCATTGAGATCCTTCGGCGGAGGTTCGACCTTGATCGCCGGCGGAAACGGGATGTCTGGAAATCTCGGCGGCCCGTAGCGCGCCGGCTCGCCCTTCTCTTTTCGTCGCAGCGCCTCGACCACCTTCTCCGGCGTCACCGGGATCTCGTCGATCCACACGCCGAGAGCGTCGTGCACCGCGGCGCACACCGCAGGCGGCACCGGAAGGAGCGGACCCTGACCAGCCTCCTTGGCCCCGTACGGCCCCTCGCGGTCGACGGTCTCGACGATGAACGTCTGGATCTCGGGCGTGTCGAGGAACGTCGGCGACTTGTATTCGAGCATCGACGGCCACTTGTGCAGGCCCTTGCGAAACACCTGCTCCTCCATGAGCGCTTCGCCGAGGCCCATGTAGACGCTGCCCTCGACCTGGCCCTCGACGAGCAGTGGGTTGATCGCGCGACCGACGTCGTGAGCGATCCAGACCTTGTTCACGTGCACAAGCCCTGTGCGCGCGTCGGCGTCGAGGTCGACGACGCACGCGGAGTAGCTGTAGGCAGGGCTCGGCCCGACGCCGGAACCCTTGTAAGGGCCGGCGATCTTCGGTGGCGTGTAGCTGCCCGCGCTCGTCAGCGTGCCGAATCGCGCCTCGGCCAGCACGCTCGCCTCCTCGAAGGGCACCTCTTCGTACTTGCGCCCAGCCGCCTCCACCGCCTCGACCAGCATCGCGCGCATCTTGCGCGCGGCCTCGAGCGCCGCGTTGCCCGCCATGAACGTGACACGCGACGAGTACGAGCCGAGGTCGATCGGCGTCGTGTCGGTGTCGGCGGTGACGAGACGGACGTCCGAAGGCTGCAGCCCAAGCTCCTCGGCGACGATCGCCGCCAGCACCGAGTCGGATCCCTGCCCGATGTCCATCGCGCCGCAGTAGGCGGTGACGCCGCCGCGGTCGACCTTGATCTGCACCTCCGAGTGCGGCATATCGTTCCAGTAGATGGCGGTGCCGGCGCCCGAGAGGTAGCTCGAGATCGCAAAGCCCATGCCGTGGCCCGGGCGCTTCTGCCGATCCCGGTAGCCAGACGCTTTCAGCACGAGCTCGCTGCACTCCTCGAGACCGCACGATGTCACGCGAAGCCAGTTCACGGTCCGGGAGTTGGGCTTGACGAAGTTGCGGCGCTTCAGGTCGACGGGATCGATGCCGAGGTCGTGGGCGATCTTCTCCAGGTGCAGCTCGAGCGCGAAGCGCGGCTGCGGCGTGCCGTGTCCGCGCTTCGGTCCGCAGGGAGGCTTGTTGGTGAACACGCGGCAGCCCTCGAACTTGTAGGCGGGGATGTCGTAGGTCACCGTCTGCAGGGCGCCGGTGTAGAAGGTCGAAGCGACGCCGTATGAACCGTACGCGCCGCCGTCGAGCGCGCTGCGGAAGTGCATCGCGGCGATTCGTCCATCGGCGGTCACACCGGTCTTGACCCACATCAGGACCGGGTGCCGGCCGCGGTGCGCGTAGAAGACCTCCTCACGCGTCAAGGTGCACTTGACCGGACGCCCGGTCAGCATCGCGAGCTTGGCCACGACGATCTCGTGCGCGAATGGATCGGTCTTGCCGCCGAAGCCGCCGCCGTGCGCGGCGCCGATGACCCGGATGCGGTGCATCGGCAGCTCGAGGACTTTGGCGAGGGCGCGGTGGACGTAGTGGACGACCTGCGTCGACGACCACAGCGTCACCCGGCCGTCGACGTAGCTCGCGACCGCGCTGTGCTGCTCCATCGGAAGATGGGTGTTGCCCTGGAAGAAGAAAACGTCCTCGCGCACGTGCGCCGCCTGGGCGAATGCGGCCTCGACGTCGCCGAACTCCAGCGAGACGAGCTTGTGGACGTTGTTGGGCCCGCCGTAGTCCTGGATCCTCTCGTCTTTCGGCTGGACAAGGGCGGCCTCGATCGACATCACAGGTTCGAGCACCTCGTACTCGACCGCGATGGCGTCGCACGCAGCGGCGGCGATCTCCTCCTCGGTCGCTGCCACCGCCGCAATGGGGTCGCCGACGTAGCGCACCTTCTCGTGCTCGAGCGCGCGCTCATCCTGCGTGACCGGGAGGATGCCGAACTTCACGGGCAGGTCCGCGCCGGTGATGACCGCGACGACGCCAGGAATCCGCTTCGCGGCGGCTGTATCGATGGAGAGGACCCGCGCGTGTGGATGCGGGCTTCGCAAGATCCTGCAGTGGAGCGTTCGCGCCGGCAACATGTCGTCCGCGTAGACCGCGCGGCCGGTGACCTTGGTCGCTGCGTCGACCTTGGGGAGCGGCTTGCCGATTACCCGTGCCTCCCCACTTGCTGGGGAGGCCGGCGGCGAAGCCGCCGGGTGGGGGCGTGCCTTCATTTCATACGACTCGCGGCCAGTTCCACCGCCTCGAGGATCTTCGTGTAGCCGGTGCACCGGCAGAGGTTTCCTGCGAGTGCCTCGCGGATCTCGTCGCGCGTCGGCCGCAGGTTCTCGTCCAGCAGCGACCGCGCCGAGAGCAAGATGCCGGGTGTGCAGTATCCGCACTGCGCCGCTCCGAGCTCGGCGAATGCCTGCTGAAGCGGATGCAGATCGGACCCATGTGCCAGTCCCTCGACGGTCGTGATCGCGCGGCCCTCGATCTGGATCGGAAGCAGCAGGCAGCTCAGCTCCGGCTTGCCGTCGATGAGCACCGTGCACGTGCCGCACTCGCCAAGCTCGCATCCGTGCTTGGTTCCGGTGAGCAGCATGTCCTCTCGCAGCACTTCGAGCAGCGTCTTGTGAACCGGCACGAGCAGCTCGCGGCGCTCCCCGTTCACGTCGAGCGCCAGCACCACGCGCTCGACGTCGCGCGTCAGCTCATTCTTCATCCGCTTTGAGCATATTCCGGAGCGCCCTCGCGCACTCCCATAGGTCGGGCGCGACCGCGTCGGCCCGGCTCGTCAGTGGTTTTGGGTCATCGGGGTAGACGAGGATCGCCCGCATGCCCAGCGCCAGCGCGGGCTCGACGTCGTTCTCCTCACGGTTTCCGATCACGACGCACCGGTCGGCCGTGACCCCCGAGCGATGCATCGCCATCTCGAAAAGCGCGGGGTGGGGCTTGAGATGGCCCGCGTCGACGGACGTGACGATGTCATCGAGGTACTCGGCCATGCCGAGCAGGCGGAAGTCCTCCCAGTAGCTGTCGGCGTCTCGCCAGTAGGTATTGCTCGCGATCACGCTTCGCATGCCGAGCTCGTGAATCGCATGCAGGAGCTCGCGCGCTCCGGGTAGCGGACGAAACGTCTCGTCGATCGGGATGGCCATGGCGCGGCGGATTGCACGCACGCTCGCCTCGTCGCACGGCAGGCCGTGGCGGTCGAGGCAGGCCGTGATCAAAACCTCGGCCGGAGAGATGATGGAGACAAGGTTCTCGGTCGAGATGCCGCGGGCCTCGTCGCCGGGGCGGCTGCTGGCGATCAGGTCCTCACCCAGGGAAAGGACGACAGCCGCGGCGAGGTGAGGCAGAGCCTTCGCCAGCCGCTGCAGCCGTCCGGCGGCGTCGCTAGCCCGGAAGGGCCAGGAGTTCGGCCACAGCGTGCCGCCCACGTCGATGAGCGCGAGTTCAGGGCGGCCCGGCATCGGGCACTATCATCGCCTGAGTGCTTCGTTTTCTGACCTCAGGCGAGTCGCATGGGCCCCAGCTCACGGTCGTGATCGAGGGCTTGCCGGCCGGGCTCGAGATCTCCGAGGACGACCTGCGCCGCGACCTTGCACGCCGGCAGGGTGGTCACGGCCGGGGCGGGCGCCAGAAGATCGAGACCGATGTCGCGCGGATCGTCAGCGGCGTCCGCGGCGGTTTCACGATCGGAAGCCCGGTCACCCTCGTGCTCGAGAACAAGGACCACGTCAACTGGACGGCGCAGATGACTGCTTCGAAGGAAGGCTTCGAGCCCAAAGTCGTGACGCGCCTCCGGCCCGGACACGCCGACCTCGCAGGCACCCTGAAGTACGGCCACACCGACATCCGCAACGTGCTCGAGCGCTCGTCGGCCCGAGAGACGGCGACGCGCGTCGCGGCCGGGGGAGTCGCGCGCAAGCTGCTGAGCCACTTCGGGATCGAGGTCATGAGCTTCACCCAGTCGATCGGCACCGTGGACATCGGCTTCGAAGGCTGTGACCCGGACACCGTGACGATCGAGGAAATCGAGGCGTCGCCGGTGCGCTGCCCCGACCCTGAGGCGTCGAAACGCATGGTGGCCGCCATCGACGAGGCGGCCGAACGAGGGGACACCCTCGGCGGGACTTTCCGCGTCGTCGCGCGGGGCGTGCCCGTTGGCCTCGGCAGCTACGTGCACTGGGACCGCAAGCTGGACGGACGCCTCGCCCAGGCCGTGCTGTCGATCAACGCCGTCAAGGGCGTCGAGTTCGGCGCCGGCTTCCAGGGCGCTGCCCGGCCGGGCTCCGACTTTCACGACGAGATCGACTACAGGGAGGGGCGGTTCCGGCACCTGACCAACCGCGCGGGCGGCCTGACCGGTGGCGTCACCAACGGCGAGCCGATCGACCTTCGCATCGCCATCAAGCCCATCTCGACAATGAAGAAACCGATGCGCTCGATCGACCTCAACACCAAGGAGAAGACGGAGGCCCATTACGAGCGCAGCGATGTTTGCGTGGTGCCCGCGGCCGGCGTCATCGGTGAGGCCGTCGTCGCGCTGACGATCGCGGATGCGCTGCTCGAGAAGTTCGGAGGTGACTCGATGTCCGAGCTCGAGCGCAACTACCGTGCCTACGTAGAGTCGATCGCTCAATAAGCGAATTAGACGAAGTGCAGCGAAAAGCCGGATTCACTCCGGCCGTCACCCAGGCGACGGCCACCGGCCGCCGCCAGACGTAGCGATTGGAAGGAGGGGTTCCGAAGGGGAGGCCTGCCTCCCCTTCGCTCAAGGCCATGTCGATGGCGCAAGCCATCGAGAGATTCGTGCCCGACGGCGCGACCGTGGCCATGGGCGTCGGGCTCGAGGCCCTCATCCCCTTCGCCGCGGGCCACGAGATGATCCGTCAGCGCCGTCGCGACCTGGAGCTCGTCGGTCCGATCTCGGACGCCCTCTTCGACCAGCTCATCGGCGCCGGCTGCGTGCGGCGCGTCACCGCGGCGTGGGTCGGCAACGTGTCGGAGGGTCTCGGCCACTGCTATCGCCGTGCGTGCGAACAGGGCGTGCCGCGCGAGATCGAGGTGCACGACCACTCGAACTTCTCGATCTCGCTCGCGCTCTGGGCGGCGGCATGGAACGTCCCCAGCCTGCCGACAAGGACTCTGCTGGGCAGCGACATCCTGAGCACCAACCCAAATCTGGCGACGGCCGATGGGCTCGTTCAGGTAGGTGCGGTGCGTCCTGATGCGGCGATCGTCCATGTCCAGCGCGCGGACGGGCATGGTCGGGCGCACGCATGGGGGCCACTCGGGATCACCGAGGAGGCAGGACTCGCCGCCGACCGCGTCATCGTCACCTGCGAGGAGCTGGTCGACGAATCCGTGACGCTCAGCGATCCGAACCGCATCCTGTTCCCGGAAACGAAGGTGGTCGCCGTTGTCCATGAGCCGGGGGGCGCGCATCCCTCGCCGGTGCAGGGACACTTCAAGCGCGACCACGCGTTCTACCGCGAGTACGCAGAGAGGTCCCGCTCGGCGGGCGGCTTCGACGCCTGGCTGCAGGAGTGGGTGCTGGGCGTGCCCGACCGCGCGTCCTACATGAAGCGAATCGACGTCGATGCGATCCGCATCAAGCAGCACCGACCGTCGATCGCAGCCGACTTCGGTGACGAGTAGCTACACGCCGCAGGAGCTCATGGTCGCGGTGGCGTCACGCGAGATTCGCGACGGCGACCTCGTCTTCGTGGGCATGCGGCTGCCCATCCTCGCTTATGCAGTCGCTCGCAACGCGCATGCGCCCAACGCGCGCGGACTGTTCGAGGTGGGGCTGATGCGCGACCAGCCGGCGTCTGCGTTCCTGGGCACGATGGGCGATCCGCCCAACGTCGCCGGGGCATTGTGGGCGACCCGGATGTCCAACGCGATGGCCCTGATGGCGCAGGGTCACGTCGACCTCGGTTTCATCGGCGGCGCGGAGGTCGACCGCTTCGGCAACCTGAACACGTCGTACGTCGGTGAGCCGTCGCGACCGAAGGTCAAGCTGCCCGGGAGCGGGGGAGGGGCCGACATCGCGATCCTCAGCCGGCGCTGGGTGACCCTGATGACCCACGAGCCGCGGCGCCTTGTCGAGAGGGTTTCGTTCAACACATCTCCCGGGCACGGTGACGGCAGTCCCGGCTGGCGGGCGCGCAACGGCCTGCCGGGCGGCGGACCCGCCGCGATCATCACCACGCTGGCGGTCCTGCGGTTTCCTCCCCACGGTGGTGAGGCGTACCTGGCGACCGTCCACCCGGGGCACTCGGTCGACGAGGTGCGGAACGCGACGGGATGGAATCTCAAGGTGAGCGGGGATGTAAGCGAAACGCCGGCCCCCACAGCCTTCGAGCTCGATGCGATCCGGCGCTTCGACCCTGACGGGTTCTGGACCCGCTCCTAGGGCGCGACCTCGACGCGTGACTCGCGCGCGAGCTGCCGCTTGTACC
>DASXSD010000096.1:0-3955 GCA_036506195.1 Candidatus Dormiibacterota bacterium | reverse complement strand
GACCGTTGTTCGGAGACCCCCATGATGAGCAACCAGGCCCCTGAGATCATGTAGGCGAGCAGGCCGATCATCGAAATCGCGGCCAGATACAGACCAGCGATGTATCCGCCAAGCAACAGGGCACCCTTAGAGGGCCGGCTTTAACTGTGTCTTGAGGCCCTTGCCGCCCAGGAATGCCTCAAGCGCCTTCGGGTAGTCGTCGAGCCCGAACTGCTGGGTGATCATCGCCTTGCAGTCGATGACGCCTCGCACCAGCAGGGCCAGCGCCCGCTCGAAGCTGTGCAGGACGGCCATGGAGCCGACGATCTTGATCTCGTCGTTGTAGACACGGAACGGCGAGAAGGTGGCCATGGCATCGGCGTTGGCGACCCCGAACATGAGGAACGTCCCCCCTCTTGCGACGCGGCGCAGGCCGTCTTCGATCGCCGGCACCACCCCGGTGGCGTCAATCACGACGTCCCAGCCGCCCTGGTGTCGCAGCTCGTCGGCCGTCACGGCCACCGCATCCGCGGCCAGCTTCTTCGCCAGCTCGTGACGGGCCGGGTTGCGTTCGACGACGTCAATCTGGCTCGCGCCGGCGTGCCGGATGAGCTGCCCAAGCATCAGTCCCATCGTGCCGGCGCCGTAGATGAGGTAGGTGTCGGCGACACGGCCCTCGATCATGTCCAGGCCGTGCACCGCGCACGACAGCGGCTCGACCAGGGCGCCCCAGTCACGCGGAATGTCGGTGGGAAGGCGGAACGCATTGGCGGCCGGGACCGCGACGAATTCGGCGCATGCACCGTTCGCCGAACCGACGCCGATCGCATTCCAGTTCTCGCATAGGTTGAAGTGGCCAGCCCGGCACTGACGGCACGAACCGTCGAAAAGCGACGGGTCGACGGCGACGAAATCGCCGGTCTTCAGGTTTCGCACGCCACGGCCGGCGCCGACCACCTCGCCGCAGAACTCATGGCCTGGCACGATCGGGTAGCGGGTGGGCTCGAACTCGCCGCGCAGGACGTGGATGTCGGTGCCGCAGATCCCGCACGCCTCGACCTTGACCACCACCTCGTCGGCCTTCGGCGTGGGATCGGGGATCTTCTTGATGGTCAGCTCATTGGGGGAGTCGATGACTACGGCCTTCATGTGGCCTCCCTATTTGACGGCACCCATGGTCAGGCCGCGGATCAGCTGCTTCTGGGCGATCCAGCCTGCGAGCAGCACGGGCAGGCTCGCCAGCGTCGCTGCGGCGGCCAGCTTGGCGTAGAACAGGCCGCGACCGCTGATGAAGCTGACGAGGAAGATCGGCGCTGTCGCCGCGACCGACGACGTGAAGTTCACCGCGTAGAAGAACTCGTTCCAGCTGAAGATCAGGCAGATCAGAGACGTGGCCGCGAGCCCCGGTGCGATCAGCGGCACCACGATCTGCAGGATCTCGTGGCGGAATCCGGCGCCGTCGACGCGCGCCGCCTCGAAGAGGTCGTGCGGAATCTCGAGGAGGAAGGAGCGCAGGAGCCAGACGCCCAGCGGCAGGTTGATGGTGGTGTAGATGAGGATCAGGACGAGGATGTTGTCCAGGAGCTGAAGGTCGCGCGCAAGCAGGTACAGCGGAACGAGACTGGCCGCAAACGGCAGGAAGCGCGTGGAGATGAAGAAGAAGAGCGCGTCCTGAGCTCGCTTCACCGGTCGGATCGCGAGCGCGTAGGCAGCCGGTAGCCCAAGCGCCAGGACCAGGAACGTGGAGACGAGGCTTGCGATCGCTGAGTTGATGAAGAAGGGCGGAAAGTCGCCCGAGAGGACCTCCTGGAATTCCTCGAGGGTAGGGACGAAGAAGATGGTGGGCGGGGTGCTGGCCGCCTGCGGCTCCGTCTTGAACGCCTCGAGCCACATCCACAGGACCGGGAAGAAGAAGACGAACACGATCAACCAACCCACGATCGACCACGTCACTTTCGAGCGAAGGCCGGCCGCCGACTCCCTCATCGCCGTGCCTCGATCTGAAAGATGGAGAAGAGCGTGCGCAGGGCGAAGGTGGCGACGATGGTCGTCATGATCACGGCGACGACGCCGATCGCCGACGCCTGTCCGATGTTGTAACCCTGGAACGCCACCAGGTAGAGCAGAAAGGGAATGTTGGTCGTGTCTTCACCCGGCCCGCCGTAGGTCAGCATGAAGATCGAGTCGAAGGTCTGCACCACGAAGAGCGAGCCCAGGAGCGCCCCCAGCTCGATGAAAGGCCTGGCCAGCGGCAACGTGATGCGGCGGAAGGCCTGGAAGGCGTTCGCGCCGTCGACCCGCGCGGCCTCGAGCACCTCGGGGTTCTGCGACTGAAGGCCGGCCAGGATGATCAGCATCATGAACGGCGTCCAGCGCCATACTTCCACGGCGACCACCGTGACCATCGGGAACTGGTTCACCCAGTCGACCCGGCTGAGGCCGAACGGGGTCAGCAGATAAGGGAGCAGCCCGAACAAGGGGTTGAACAGGGTGTCCTTCCAGATCAGGGCTCCGGCCGTCGGCATGATGAGGAACGGCGCGATCATCAGCGTCCTCATGAACCCTTTGCCGAAGACGTCGGAGTTGAGGAGCATGGCGACCGCCAGCCCAAGCACGACCGAGATCCCGATCACGCACAGGGTCAGGAGAACCGTGTTCCAGATCGCGATCCGGATGCTCGAGTTGGTGATGAGGGCCGCGTAGTTCTCGAGCCCCGCAAACTTGAAGCTTCCCGGTTGGAGCAGGTTCCACTCGAAGAAGCTGTAGTAGACGGTGAGCACGAAGGGGATCTGCGTGACCAGGAAGATGTAGATGAACGCCGGAAGCAGCGGCAGGCGGCGCGCCCACCCCTCCCGGCGGGAAACGGAGGGCGCGGTTGGGCCCGCGCCTCCGTTCCTGGTCGACGACCGGAGAAGCGTCGCTATGTCTTGTGCTTCTTGCCGACCGCGTCGGCCAGCGCCTGCGCCTTGGCAAGGGCCTGGTCGACGGTCTGGCCGCCGGCTATCACCTTGGCAAACTCCTGCGACACCTGGTCGCCGAGCTGTTGGAACTCATCGATGTCGACGTACTGGATGCCGACGTAGGGCACCGGGTCGACGGTGGCGTGGGTCACGTCGGCGTGCGCGATCGATTCCAGGGTGACCTTCGCGAATGCGCCGGCCGCCTGCTGGTACTCGGGCAGGGAGTAAGTGGACGTGCGCGTGCCGGGAGGCACGTGCGCCCAGCCGAGCTTGCTGCCGACGAGCTTGATGTAGGCCTTGGAGGTCGCCCAGTCCGCGAAGGTCCAGGCGGCGTCCTTCTTCTTGCTGCTGGATGGCATGCCCAGCGACCAGGCCCACAGCCAGCCCGACCAGTCCTTCACCTTGGTCGGCGCGAAGGCGTAACCCGAGTTCTTGGCCGCGTCGCCGGTGAAGTTGCTGGCGCCGACGGTGGCGTCGTACCACATGGCGACCTTGCCGTTGTTGTACGCGTTGAGGCACTCGACGAACCCGGCGTTGCCGGCCCCCGGCTCGCCGGCCTGCTTGATCAGGTTGATGTAGAAGCTGACGGCGTCCTTCCACTGCTGGGTGTTCAACTGCGCGTTCCACTGCTGATCGAACCAGCGTCCCCCGAACGTGTTGACGACGGTGTCCAGCGGAGCCAACTGCTCGCCCCAGCCGGGCAGGCCGCGCAAGCAGATGCCCGAGGTGCTCGAGCTGTGGACCGCCCTGGCGGCGGCCGCGACCTGGTCCCACGTGGGGTGGTCGGGCATGGTGATGCCCTTGGCCGCGAGCATGTCCTTGCGGTACATGAGCATCGAAGACTCGCCGTAGAACGGCACCGCGTAAAGGTTGTTCTGGTAGCTGAGCGCAGTCCTGATCCCGGGGATGAGGTCGTCGACGTCGTAGTCCGAGCTCTTGGCGATGTACGGGCTGAGATTCTCGATCCAGCCCTTCTTGGCCCACAGCGGGACCTCGTAGGTACCGATCGTGAACAG
>DASXSD010000095.1:0-3299 GCA_036506195.1 Candidatus Dormiibacterota bacterium | reverse complement strand
TCGCGGCCGGGAGCGGAACCGATCCCTTCTACAACGTGACCAACGGCGCCGGCGGCCAGCTCGGAATCGCCGGCGTCGCCCCGGGTGACGGCCCGTACCACGGTGGCAGCTGGCAGGTCTACCTCGTCACGTTCAACCCCGCAGTCACGCCCTACCTCCTCACCTCCGACGAGGCGGTGATCGCGGCCAAGGGAGCTGGCGACGTCACGGTAACCCGGGCCGGAGACGCGGACTTCCGTTGTCCGGTCGTCCAGCCGTAGTGGGTCGGCGAAACAACGACCGGCTGTCAAAAGGAGTTGCCATGAAGCGTTTTGCGACACGGCTGGTAGGAGTACGCGCGCTGCTAGCGGCGTTCACCGTTGCTGGCGCCGGAGCTGCGGCTGCCTCGACCACGCAGGTGACGATCGCACACTCGGCCGGAGCGACAAGAGCCGCGACACTCACGGCTCACTCGTCGCGCTACGGCAGGATCCTGTTCAACCGCCGCGGGCGAGTGCTCTATCTCTTCGCACGCGATCGCGGCGGGCGCAGCAACTGCTCGGGCGCGTGCGCCAAGGCATGGCCGCCTTTCCTGACCAAGGGTGCGCCGAGGGCCCTATCGGGCGTCAACGCCAAGCTTCTCGGAACGACCAGGCGCAGCGACGGAACGCTTCAGGTCACCTACGCGAAGCATCCGCTCTACTACTTCAAAGAAGACACGAAACCTGGCCAGATCAAGTGCCAGAACGTCTCGAACTTCGGAGGCCTCTGGCTCGTCGTCGCACCCAGCGGCAAGCCAGTCCGCTAAGCCACGCAACGAGAGTCATCAGTTTTGCCAACGACAAGGTCCTGGGCGTCTTCGGACTCCCAGGACCTCAGTCTTTCGACAGAAAGACTCCTTCCCGGAGGACGGACCGCGAAGCACGCGTCGATCGAGGCAAGCCGCGGGATGGGAGGTGCGGGCAGAGCTTCAGCTTCGTCCGCTGGGCGTGCGGTTCGGCTTGACGGAGCCATCGTTCGCCTGTCAAAGTCGCGCGGTCAAGTCCTGTGGGCTTTCGGGTCCGCAGGACTTGGCGTTTTAAGGAGATCGATGTGGCAGTGAAACCGAATTCAGACGCCGTCGTTGTCAAGGAGGATCTCAGCGACGCGGGCGGGCTGTTCCAGTGCGGCGAAGTGTCCGGTGTCAGGAAGCAAGATCGACTGGGACCCTCGGAGTACGACGAGATTGGCTTCGCGTTCTGGCATGCGCGACCAGTCGTGATTGCCGTAGATCAGGGTCACGGGGGCCGTGACGCGTCCGTAGAGTGCTCGGGCGGCGATCATGCTGTCCACGTTGCGGAACACTTCGCGCGCCACGCGAGGGTAGCCGCGACGACGGCCGACGCGACGCAGTTCAGCGAGATAATGCTTTGGCAACTTGCTCCCATCGAACAAACCGCCCCGCATGACGATGCCGAGGACGGGCTTGTTCTCCAGGCTCGTCACCGCGCGCCCGATTGTCGGGAGGCGGGTACTGCCGACATAAATTGAGGCGACGCGATTGGCTCGACCGACGCCTTTTGAGTAGTCGTATGTATTGAAGGCGACGACGCGTCGGACGCGGTCTTCGAGTTCGGTGGAGGCCGTCAGCGACACGGTCGCGCCCATCGACTCGCCCGCCAGGATGACGTCCGGGATGTCCAGCGTCTTGACGAACTCGACGATCGCGCGGCGGAGCGCCGACTCGGTGTAACTCGCGCCCGGAGCGATGTCGGACCAGCCCATGCCGGGCATATCGACCGCGTAGACGGTGAAGGAATGCAGGATTTTTGGGATCACGAGTTGGAAGTGATCGAGCTGTGTGCGGACGGTGTGCAGCAAGATCAGCGCCGTCTCGCCGGAACCCGCCTTCAGGTACCTCAGCCGCGTCCCGTCGGCGAGCTGGGCGTATTCGATCTCCCCCGATGGAGACCATGTCCGGGTGTAGTCGCTATCGGGCCTGGATTCCATTCGCATCGTTCTCAGCGCGAACCTCGGCCACCATGCCTGAGGAAGTCCTGTTCGGCGTCTGTCGGCGCCATGGCGGCTGCCTGTTCGTAGGCGGCCGCGGCCTCGCTGTTTCGGCCGAGCCGCCGAAGCAGATCGGCTCTTGTGGCGTGGAACGCGTGGTAGTTGTCCAGGTCCAGCTCCTCCACCAACGCCAGCGCAGCAGCGGCACCCTGTACCTCGCCGATGGCGATGGCGCGGTTGAGGGCCACGACCGGCGTGGGGGTGACCGACAGCAGCTGGTCGTAGAGGACGACGATCTGCGACCAGTCGGTCTGCTCGAGTGTTGCGGCGTCCGCATGTACGGCGTTGATGGCGGCCTGGAGCTGATAGGGACCGGGTTGGTTGCGGCGAACGCACTGGCGGACGATCGCCTGACCCTCCTCGATCAAGGCGCGATCCCAGCGTGTGCGGTCCTGCTCGCCGAGCAGGACGAGGGAGCCGTCGGGCCGCGTTCGCGACGCGCGGCGGGATTCGGTCAGGAGCAATAGCGCCAGTAGGCCGGCCACCTCTGGCTCGTCGGGCATGAGCGCCGCCAGGATTCGTGCCAGCCGGATCGCCTCGGAGCAGAGACCCGGTTCGGCTGGGCTGGACAGCCCGGCGGTGTAGACGAGGTAGACGACTGCGAGCACGGGACGGAGGCGCTCGGGCAGCTCGTGACCCTCTGGCACGCGGTAGGGGATTCGGGCG
Organism: Candidatus Dormiibacterota bacterium; assembly: GCA_036506195.1. Lineage (GTDB taxonomy): Bacteria > Chloroflexota > Dormibacteria > Dormibacterales > Dormibacteraceae > 40CM-4-65-16. The sequence goes on along the minus strand of DASXSD010000095.1, from coordinate 605 downwards.
GCCTTGATCTTGCGCTTGGCACGCGCGAGACGTTGCGCCATCGCCGGCTCGGCCACCAGGAATGATCTGGCGACCTCCCCAATCGACAGGCCGCCGAGCAGTCGGAGAGTGAGCGCCACCTGCGCTTCCGTGGCTAGTGCCGGGTGGCAGCAGGTGAAGATGAGACGAAGCCGGTCGTCCTGCACGTGCCCGACCTCCTCCGGCATGCCGGGATCGTCGTTGCCAGGCGAGAGCATTGCCACCTCGCCGAGCAGCTCCCGCCCACGCGACTCGCGGCGCAGGCGGTCGATCGCACGGTTGCGGGCGGTCGTCGTGATCCAGCCACCCGGGTTGGGTGGCAACCCGTCGCCCGGCCACTTGCGCAAGGCGACGGCGAACGCCTCCTGCACCGCATCCTCGGCAACGTCGATGTCACCGAAGGCGCGGATCAGGGCAGCCACCGATCGGCCGGACTCCTCGCGGAAGATCCGGCCGACCTCGGCCCCGTCGAGCTGGGCTGCAGCGTCGACGTCGCGCACGCTGTCAGGCCTCGGATACGTGTCGGAACGGGCGGACCTCGATCGGCTTCGAGACTGCTGCGGTGGTCTTCGACGCCCAGGCGAGCG
>DASXSD010000094.1:0-3551 GCA_036506195.1 Candidatus Dormiibacterota bacterium | reverse complement strand
CTCCGACCCGCTACCCACCGACCCCGACTGGTCGGGCGGCACGGTGTATGAGGATGTCAGGGAAGCCCGCACCCGGGCCGACCCGCAGACCCTGTGGGAGGTCATCGAGTCGATCGGCGGCGAGCACGGCTGGTACTCCTTCCCCTTGGCGTGGTCGGTGCGAGGCTGGATCGACCGGCTCGCCGGCGGTGCCGGGTTGCGGCGAGGGCGCCGCGACCCACGCCGGCTACACACCGGCGAAGCCCTTGACTGGTGGCGCGTGGAACACGTCGACCGACCGCAGGTACTGCGGCTGCACGCCGAGATGCGCCTCCCTGGCCGCGCCTGGCTTGAGTTGTCCGCCCTCCCTGATCCCGGCGGCGCACGGTACCGGCAGCGAGCCATCTTCAAACCCCAGGGCCTGGCCGGCCACCTCTACTGGCAGTCCATCGCACCGTTCCACGGCCTCATCTTCGGCGGCATGGCACGCAACATCACTGGTGCCGCCGAGCACCAGCGAGGTGCTGCAGATGACTCGCGAGGGGAAGCTGAGAAGACGTAACTGCGACCAGTGGCAACGTGTCGCATTGGACGGGTGGGCCGAGGCGTCCGGCGTCGAGATCGCGGAGACACGCCTGTGGGCTAGAGCCGTTAGCGCTAGTCCTCTGCCGCGAGGAAGTGCTCAAGCGCGGTCGTCACCATCGCGCTCATGGGAAGCCGCCGCGCTGACCAGCCGTGGGCATCAAGCTACCGATCACCGTGCGCCTGGAGCCATAAGCCCGGCATCGTCGCAGTCGATTTGCCCGGCATCCCGTTCGTCGCCGTCGTGGAGCGCAGCGGCATACACCTGAGCGTGATGCTGTCGCCCGCCGAGGGCGAGCAGCTGCGCCGGCCTGACGGACACGCTGAGCATCAGCGCAGGCGACCAACGGTAGGCATCAAGCGGGACTTCGACCGCAGCCCATCCCGGGGACGCTGTGCGCAAACACATCGGCAGCTACCCGGTGACCGCGTGGCATCGCCAGCGAGCGCGACGCGCCATTCGGGTTCGTCCGATCCCGGACCGAGCCGGACGTGACTCCATCCGCGCAGTTCGGAGACGGCGGTGGCTGTGGTCATTGCCACCACAGCGGAAGCACGCCGCGTTCTATGACACGCGACGGACGAAGAAGCACCCTGACTGGTACCGGGACGATCTCGGGCGCCTTTTCGCGTTGCTCGCCGCCGGTGAAGTCAAACCGGGGTCGCGGCGCGCCTGCCGCTGGAGGAGGTGGTCACAGCCCACCAGAGATTTGAGCGTGCAGATCTGCAGGGCAGGCTGATACTGATCCCGAACCCGTGACGGATCACGTGGAAACTTGCTGGATGAGACGAGCACGCGAACAGGCGCGCGGGTGGAGGTTATGCGGCCTCTTCGAGGGCGACCATTTCGGCCTCGGCGGGCACCGCGTCCGCCTTCCCAGGTTGAGCCGACTTGACGAGCGTGATCGCGATCAGCGCGCCGAGCAGGAGCAGTCCGGTGAGCGCGTAGAGGGCGGTTTGGAAGCCGTGGTCGAGCGCCACGGGGCTCGCCGCGCTGAGGGCGGAATGGGAGTCGACGTAGTGGCTCGTCGAGGTGGCGGCGATCGTGCTCGCCGCGGCGAGGCCGATTGCACCGCCGATCTGGCGGCTCGTGTTGACCAGGCCCGAGGCGACACCCGCATCGGAGCGCTCGACACCGGTAAGGCTGGCAATCGTCACCGGGACGAACGAGAGCCCCATGCCGGCGCCGCCGAGCACGAAAGCTGGGAAGAGATCCCAGAAGTAGTGCCCATCTACGGGCAGCCGCGTGAGCAGCGCCACGGACACGGCGGAGACGAACAGGCCGGCGGTGAGGGTCAGACGCACGCCCAGCCGGCCCACGATCACCTGTGCGACGTTCGAGACCACAACGACCGTGAGCGCAAAGGCGGTGAACGCGGCGCCACTCTCCAGGGCCGAGTAGCCCAGGACCTCCTGCAGGTAGAGCGTAAGCAGGAAGAACTCGGAGAAGGCGACCGCGCCGACGATGGCCATCGCAGCATTCGCGGACGCGAGCGTGCGCAGACGGAAGATCCGCAGTGGCAGCAGCGGTGAGGGCGAGCGCAGCTCGACGGCGACGAACACGAGCACGAGAGCCGCCGCGCCGGCGAGGAGTGCAAGCGTCGTATCGGCACCCCAGCCATCGCTCGTTGCATGGGTCAGCGCGTAGACGAGCAACATCAGACCGGCGGTGATGGAGGCGGCGCCGGGAAGGTCGAAGTGGCGATGCGCCAGGCCGGCGCGGCTCTCCTGGAGTAGCAGCGGCGCGAGCGCGATTGCGGCGACGCCGACCGGCACGTTGATGAAGAAGATCCACGACCAGCTCAGGTATGACGTGAGCAACCCGCCGAGCAGAACGCCAGCCGCGGCGCCGCTCCCGGATGCGGCGCCGTAGATCCCAAGCGCGAGATTACGTTCCCGGCCCTCCGCAAATGTCGTCATGAGCAGCGACAGCGCAGCCGGGGCGAGCAACGCGCCGCCGAGCCCCTGCACCGCGCGGAAGACGATCAGCGAGCCCTCCGACCAGGCGAGGCCGCACAGGAGTGAGCTCGCGGCGAAAAGGGCAAGCCCGGCGACAAACAGCCTGCGACGCCCGAGCAGATCGGCCAGCCGGCCGCCGAGGAGCAGAGCCCCACCAAAGAAGATCGCGTAGGCGGTGATGACCCACTGCAGGCTGGTCTGGGAGAAATCGAGATCTGCCTTGATCGAGGGCAGCGCCACGTTCACGATCGCAACGTCGAGAATGACCATGAACTGCGCCGTGACGATCAAAGCAAGCGCGCTCCAACGCCGGTCCCCCTTCGTGGTAATACTCACGTTGTTGTCCTCCCTAATCATTGAAGGCGACAACTGTATAGCAGAACAATCCTTGGGCGGGCTACGCTATTCCCGATGAATGTCACAAGCCCGCCAGCGCCGCGGTCGACGATTCCTCAGCTGCCTGAGGAGCTCGTCGCGTCCACCACGTTCCTGCTGAAGCGCCTGGGATTCGCCGCCAAGGAGCGGGCGATGACGGCGTACGAAGGGACGGGCCTCCACCCCTACCACTACGCCGTCTTGCTCGTACTCGGCGAGGGTTCGCGCGAGACACAGGGCGCGATCGCCGACGCGCTCGGCTACGACCGCGGCCAGTTGGTTGGACTGCTCGACGAGCTCGAGGAGCAGGGACTGGTCGAGCGCCGGCGCGACCCCAACGACCGCCGCCGGCATCTCGTCCGCCTCACCCCGGACGGCAGGCGAACGCTACGGCGGCTACGCGCACTCGCGCGTCAGATCGAGGACGACTTCCTAACTCCCCTCAGCGACAAAGACCGCGCGAACCTGCACACACTCCTGCTCCGCCTCGCCGAGAAACACGAACCGCGGTGCGCGGGCCTGACATCGTCCGCGTCCCACTGAGCTTTGCCTGTTGGCCTAGCAAGGCAACGTTCCACTCCTCGGTTCAACGCGGCACGGCCGGCAGGGCTCCCAACGAACAGCCCATCCAGAAACTGTGCAAGCGGCCGCGGACC
>DASXSD010000093.1:0-5771 GCA_036506195.1 Candidatus Dormiibacterota bacterium | reverse complement strand
GCGCTCCTACGCGCGGTTCGCGGGACTCTTCTACTTACTGGTGCTGGCGGTCGACATCGCCGGCGTGGTCGTCACGTACTTCGTCGCGGGGAGCGGCGGCTTTGCGGAGCGCGCGCACAACATCGGCGCGTCGGAAGGCCTTTATCGGATAGGACTTTGCCTCGGGCTCCTCGGCAGCCTGTCCACCATCCCCCTGGCGACCTGCCTCTATGTGGCCGTGAGACCGGCCGACGGCAACCTGGCGATGATGGCTCTCCTGTTCAGGGCGGCCGAGGCGGCGATCGGAGGGATCGGCATGGCGGGGGCGCTCGGGGTGCTCCAGGTGTATCTGGCGGCCAATCATCCCGGTGCGCTCGACGCCGAGGAGCTTGGACTTGTGGCGAAGTTGCATCCGCTTGGAACGTCGACGGCGATCGCGGCCATCTTCTTCTGCCTGGGATCGACGATCTTCTTCTACGTGTTCTTCAAGTCTCGCTACATCCCGCGAATCCTGTCCGCGTGGGGCATGTTCGCATCGGTCGTGTACCTCGCTTCCTGGTTCACGGGGCTGGTGGCGCCGAACACTTCTGACCTTGTCAACCTGTTTGCCTCGTTGCCGATCCTGATCGCGGAAGTCTCGACGGGCTTGTGGCTGCTGATCGCGGGAATCAAACCCGAGCGCTTCACCGAGCCGGCTACGGGTTGAGCGCTTCCGGCGCCGCCTCCTGGTCGTCGTTCAGAGGACCAGGCCGTTCATACGCGCTGGTGCTCGTAGACGGCCCGCTCAGGGGTCCGTCGCGCCTCGTCGACGACAAGGTGAACGATGTCCGGGTCCCACTGACGGCCCGAGCCCCGAAGGAGCACCGAAACCGCCGCTTCGCGCGACTGGCTCAACCGATAAGGCCTGTCGCTGGTCAGCGCATCGTAGGCATCGCAGACCGACAGGATTCGCGCGAGCAAGGGGATCCGGTCGCCTGAAAGCCGGTCTGGGTAGCCCGTCCCGTCGTAGTTCTCGTGGTGATGGCGGACTATGGAGAGCAGGTCGGCGCCCGACTGCAACGGAGCGATGATGTTCTCGCCGATGATCGGGTGCAGGTGCATCTGGGCCAGCTCCTCGGCGTCCAGCTCACCTGGCTTCAGAAGAATGTGGTCGGGAATCCCGATCTTGCCGATGTCGTGGACCATGCCACCTCGGTAGAGGACTTCGAGCTCATCCTCGGGTAGGCCCATCCTGGCCCCGATTCGTTTGGCCGATTCGGCGACCCGCTGCGTGTGGGCCTCGGTGTAGGGGTCCTTGGCTTCCACGGCGGTGGCCAGCGCGTAGATCACGCGCTCCGCTCCGTCGAGCGAGTTGTAGACGCGCTTGAGTCGCAGGGCGGACCTGACGCGTGCGACCAGCTCGATCCGGTCGACAGGCTTCGACATGTAGTCGTCCGCCCCCGCCGCCAGCGCACGAACACGGTCGGACGCCTGGTCGAGCGCCGTGATCATCACCACGGGCAGGAGGTCGCCTCTATCCCCCGCCTTGATGCGCTTGCACACCTCGTACCCGTCCATGCCCGGCATCTGGACATCGAGCAACACAAGGTCAGGGGCGAACTCCTGGACCGCGCGCAGCGCCGTCGGGCCGTCTTCCGCCATCCGCACGTCGCACTCCACTCCGTGCAGGCAGGACTTTATGAGCTCGCGATTCGCGACAGTGTCGTCGACGACGAGGATGACCGGAATCCGCCGGCGAGGGCCAGGCCGGTCCGCAGGGGTGAGGAGGTCGGTCTCGCCCGCGGCACGACTGAGCCACGCCGCGGGCTTGAGGGCGGCCACGAAACTCGAGGCGGTCGGGTAACGATCCTCAGGCTTCTTCGCCAGGCCGCGCCGCAGCACCCCGTCCAGATGCGCGTTGAGCTCGCCTTCGAGCTCCCGCGGTGAAGGCATCGGCCGGGTGAGGTGGGAGACCAGGATCGCCGCCGACTCTTCCGCCTGGAACGGCACCCGGCCGGTCAGCATCTCGTACGCCACCACCGCCAGCGAGTAGCGGTCCGAGGCCGGGCCCACGTTCCCATCTGAGATCTGCTCCGGAGACATGTACTCGGCCGTGCCCATCACCGTGCCGCTCGAGGTCAGCCTGCGAACCGTGCCGGCCAACCTCGCCAGCCCAAAGTCGGCCAGGACCGGGAAGCCGTTGCCGCGGACCAGGATGTTGCTCGGCTTGAGATCGCGATGGATGACGCCTCTTGCGTGCGCGTAGTCGAGGGCCTCGGCAACGGGAGTCAGGAAGGCGACGACGTCCTCGAGGTGCAGCGGCGATCCCAGGCGGGCGTCGAGCGTCCCACCCTCGACCAGCTCCATGACGATGTACGGGACGCCGCCGTCGTCGCCGTAATCGAAGACCTCGAGCACGTTGGGGTGTCGCAGTCTTGCGGCCGAGCGGGCCTCGAGCTGAAAACGCTGGCGGTAGGACGCGTCGTCGGCCAGGAACTCGGGGAGCACCTTGATCGCGACCTCCCGGTCGAGCGCTGGATGGTACGCGCGGAAGACGGTTGCCATCCCGCCGCGGCCGATTCGCTCCTGGAGTCGATACGGCCCGAGCATCATGCCTTCGCTCGGGTTCATTCGATGACCTCGTAGGCGCAGCCGCCGGGATCGTGGAAGCCGAGCGACGCGACGCGTCGCCGGACCTCTCCCTGGGCGGCTGTCAGGCCCTCGATCACGCCGGCGTGGAAGTGACAGATGTTGGGGACTCGGCGGCAGGCTTCGGCGAACAGGCAGTTCGTGCAGACGACACTGCCTCCACGAGCGAGCTCGTACTCGGCGCCCATCTCGATCATCGGTTCCAGCGCGTCGCGCACCGACGTCACGCCCGCTCGTGCCAGCCCCCGACCGAGGGCGAGGCCGGCCTCCTTCATGGCGCGTCTGCCGCCGTCCTCGTGCGTCCGCTCGAGCTCGCGAGCCAGCGACTCGGCCAGTACGTCGTAGCGGCGGATGGGATGGCTGATCTGCAGCGGGCCGGCCGTCAGCCGGTAGATCTTGGCGGGTTTGCCAGGCAGCCCGCGACGCCGCTCGACCTCCAGGTAGCCGAGGGCGACCAGGCGCTCGAGGTGATCGAACGCGACCGAGCGATGGATGCCGGCGGCGCGGGCGACGTCGTCCACGCTGCGCGCCTTGCGGTCGGTGTAGAAGCGAAGCAGGATGTCGCGACGCGTGAAATCGCGCAGGGCGCCGAGCGCCCGCTCCATATCGGGAGCGACGCCGCGGATCTGCTCGCCGGCGACGCCGGCGCGGTCTTCAAAACGCCCCGGACCGGCGGGGGCACGCCGGTCGGGGCTAGGGAGGTGGGATGTCATCTAGGCTGCGGATCGGCCCTGCTGGCGCCGGCCGACGGCAACGCCAACCAGAAGCAGGAACAACACGAGCAGCAGGAGCAGGCCGAGCAGCAACCCGAGGTTGAAGCCCGGGCCGTGGGGAGCGTTCAAGCCGACGGCGGCCAGGGTCGTGTCGATGGTTCCTCCGCCGGCCTGGTTCTGGCTCTGCGCGCCGCTGCCGGCGCTGCCCGCGGAGCGCGCACCGGCGCCGAATCCGGTGGAGGAGGTGGCCGCCGCCGTCTTGCCTGCGGTGGCGGTGCATCCGCGCGGGGTCGACGTGCCCGAACTGCTCACCTGGGTCGGGTCGGCCGTCGAGCCCTTGCCCGCGGCGGTCGCCTGGACGCCACAGTGGGCCGCGGTTTCTCCGCTGCCGTCCGAGGACGCCTGGACGCGGCCCGTCGACACGCCGGCGTTGGAATCCGATTGCGAGGGGCTGCCCGCCGACAGTGAGGCCGGCTGGATGCTGATCGAGCCCGGCGGCGGGCTGGGCGCCGGGTCCGCCGCGGCCACGGGCGCCGCGAGCACCAGGACGGTCAGGGCTCCGACGAGCGATCCGAGCGTGGCGGGCGTCAGCATGACTTACCTCCGGTTTATCGGGTAGTGACCCACTAAACCCTAAAAAGAGGCGGTTGTCAAGCCCTTTCTTGAAATCGAAGCCGTCAGGCGGTTTCTCTGCGCGGGCCCCCGACGACGCCCAGCCGGATGTCGCGGACCTTGTGATGACGCGCCTTGACCGCGTACATCTCGGTGTCAGCCCGGCCCAGCAGGCTGACGACGTCGTCGGCGCGCTCGAGCATCGCCACCCCGACGCTGAAGTTGATCCCCGACTTCTCAGCCTCCGTCTGGACCCAGCTCATCTTGGCGCGCGCGGCGTCGGCGACCGTGTCGGGAAGCACGCACACGAACTCGTCACCCCCGTAGCGAAGGACCAGGTCCTGGCCCCGCAGCGCGCCCTGGAGCGTCCGCGCAAGACCGCGGATCAGCTCGTCGCCGGCCTTGTGCCCCAGCCTGTCGTTGGCCTCCTTCAGCCCATCGAAATCGATGAAGACGACCGACAGCGGCGCCTGTTGACGGCGGGCACGGGAGATCTCGCGGTCGAGGGCCGCGATGCCGGCCGCCCTTCTCATCACGCCGGTCATCTCGTCAAACGCGGCTTCCTCACGCAGCTTGAAGAGGCCCTGCGTGCTCACAGACAGCAGCTCTCTCGGGCTGAGGCCGAGGTCGTGCGCGATCGCGAGGCGGATCTGGGCGTCGCGCATGCGCCTGCCTTCTCTCCAGGTCCTGCCGAACATCAGCAGCCAGATCCCAAACATGAGGGGCAAGGCTGCGAGCGCGGCGAGCAGCGCGACGTCAAGCGGCGACTGAATGACAAACGGCGTGAACGGTATGTGGATGCCCCCACCTGAGCCGCCACCACCACCCGAGCCTGTGCCCTGGGAAGCTCCCCCACCTCCAGCCGCCACCGGGCTGGCGCTGGGTATGGGCGTGACCCCGACCGGAGGAAGCGTCGGGGTCGGGTTCACGGACACCGGCAGGCTTGGCGTTGGCAGCGGGGTCGGCAGGATCGTTGGCAGCGGGGTCGGCAGGATCGTTGGAAGGGGGCTGAGCTTAGGCGTGATGGTCGGGAGGACCGGCGGGAGGCTGGCCGAAGGCAAGGAAGGGGTCGGAAGAGGGCTTGTGAGCGCCGCCGCCCTGACGAGGACCTGGCCCGGCGTCGCGTTTGACGTCGCCAGCACCAGGAGGCCGCAAGCGGCGGGCGCCGCCAGCAGTCCGGTCAGCATCTTTCTGGCCAGACTGCCAGCACCCGATGCCTTGCCATTTCCACCGCGTTGTCCCACCCGGACCGCCTTTGCGAGCGATGGTAGGCACTGCTAGGTGGCTGCTTTACGTCCCACTGGATGAATTGCCTACCCACCTGGGTAGCGATGTGAATTTAGTGGGTGGTTAACCGCGCCGCACCGAACGCGGAATCAGTGCCCGCGATAGTCCGGTTTTCGCTTGCCGGTGAACCCGGCGTGGAACTCGCGGAAGTCCTCGGCAGTCATCAGCAGCGACTGCGTGAAGGCCTCCATCTCGATCGCGCTCGAGTAGTCGGATGAAGCGCCTCGGTTGAGCATCTCCTTGGTCATCGCGAGTCCCCATGGGGCAAGCTCCTTCAATCGGGTGACGTAGTCGGTCACGGCGACGTCCAGCTGGTTGTCGGCGACGACCGTGGACGCCAGGCGCCAGGCCAGAGCTTCTCGAGCGGTGATCTTGCCCCCGAGCAGGAGGGCCTCCGTCGCCCTGCCCAGACCGATGATGCGTGGGAGCAGCCAGCAGATGCCCATATCGCCACCGGAGAGCCCTACGCTGGTAAACAGAAAACGAAAGCTCGCCGATTCGGCCAGGACGCGGATGTCGGCCGCGGCCGCCAGGACGGCGCCCGCACCGGCG
>DASXSD010000092.1:0-3685 GCA_036506195.1 Candidatus Dormiibacterota bacterium | reverse complement strand
CGTGTCGTCCGAGCCGTCGCGACCCTGGGCGAGCAGGCCGAGCTCGACGAATGAGCCCTTGTCGAAGAGGAGGTCGATGCGCTCGCGGACCGTCAGCTTGCCGCGCTCGTGCTGCTTCTTGACCCTCTCCTCGCCGCCCATGGCGAGGTTCTTCTTGCGTCTCTGCCGCAGCTCGCCGACCCGTGCGGAAAAGTCCTCTCCCATGGGGCCGAATTCTATTGACCGACCAGGAGGTCCACCCGGTCGCGCCAGCGGTCGAGAAACCTGTACATGTTGCGGCGCGAGAGACGATCCCTCTCCCCCGGCGCCGTCGACTCCCAGAGCCGGTGCTCGTGGCGCTCGATGGGCAGCCCGCCCACAGCCACCGCGCGGGCGCCCCGGTGACGGAGTCGAAAGCTGAACTCCACGTCGGCCATCCGATAGAAGCGAAACTTCGGGTCGAGACCCCCGACCGCGAGCGCATCCGAACGCCGGAACGCCATGCAGTAACCCTCTACCGCGTCGACGTCGGGACCGCTGCTCTCCTCGAACTCTTTCATGGTTCCCTTCGCCCGAAGGCCGAACGGCCCGGCCACCACCACCGAGGGATCCGCCAGCGCCGCCACGAGCCCACCCACCGCGTCGCCCTTCAACTCGACACCCGGATCGCAGAGAACGATCACCTCGCCGGCGGCCGACTCGATGCCGGCGTTGACCGCGGCGGCAAAGCCAAGTGGCGGATCCAGGGTGACCACGCGCAGGCGCTCGGCGGCGCGAGAACGTAGCCAGCCGGCGATCCGCGCGTCGCCCGAGTTGTCGACGACCAGGGCCTCGAAGTCCGCCTTGGTGTGCGTGAAGACAGACAGCAGCCAGCGCTCGGCGTCAGGCTGCCAGCCATGAACCAGCGTGAGCAGGGTGACCGCGCGTGGGATCGCCTTCGGTTCGCTGGTGGGCTGGGCCCTGATCGCCTGGAGCTCGCTGCCCGTCGCGCTGTCGAGGACCTCCCAACCGCCAGCGCGGAGCTCCTCCCGCAACCGGTCGGCGGCTTCGAAGTCGCGGGCTCGACGGCGCTCGACGCGCTCGTCGAGGATTTTCTGCGCTTCGGTCCTATCCGTTCTTCTTGGCTTTGACCGCGGCGGTGAGGGCGGGCACGATCTTCAGCGCGTCGCCGACGACGCCGAGGTCGGCCATCTTCATGATCGGCGCCTCGGCGTCCTTGTTGATCGCGATGATCACCTTCGAGGTCTTCATGCCGACCGTGTGCTGCATCGCGCCCGAGATGCCGACCGCGATGTAAACACCGGGGCGGACCGACTTGCCCGTCTGCCCGACCTGCATCGAGTAAGGCACCCAGCCGGCGTCGACCACCGCCCGGCTGGCGCCCACGGCGCCGCCCAGCGCGCTCGCGAGTTCTTCCAGCAGCGGGAAGTTCTGCGGCCCGCCCATGCCGCGGCCACCGCTGATCACCACCCTGGCGTCCTCGAGCTTCACCCTCTCCGAGGCTTCGACGACGCGGTCGGTGACGCGCGCGCGCTTCGATCCGTCCGGGATGGTGACGTCGAGCTGCTGGATCTCGCCCGCGCCAGCCTTCTCCGAGACTTCGAACGACTTGGGCCGGATCAGCACGATGGCGGGCTTTCCGTTGGCCTTCATCGACGCGATCTTGGCGCCCCCGAAGTAAGGGACCTTGGCCACGAACCCACCGTCGTTAGCGACGATGTCGCTGGCGTTGGCGATGAGTCCCGAGCCGAGGCGCGCGGCGAGCCTCCCGGCGACCTCGCGCGAGTCGGAGGTGAAGCCGAACAGGATGATGTCGGGCTTCTCCTTCTCGTAGAGGGCGGCGACCGCGTCGGTGGCGGGCTCCGCGAGGTAATCGTCGAACGCGGCGTCCTCGTTGACGTGGATCACCTTCGCACCGTGCTTGCCCAGAGTCGCCGCCGCGGCCTTGGCGCCACCGCCGAGCGCGATCGCGTAGACCTCGCCCAGCTCACGTGCCTTCGTCATCAGCTCGAGCGAGGTCGTGGCGAGCTTGCCCTGGTTGAGCTCCGCGTAAACGAGGATGGACGCCACCTAGAGCACCTTTGCCTGGGCGAGGACCTGGACGATCTTGTCCACGGCGGTGCCGTCGTCCTCGACGACCTCGCCTGCCTTGCGCGCCTCGGCGTCGGCGACCCCCTCGATCGTCTCCGCGGGCTCACCTTTCTCGATGCCCACGTCGCCGGCGGTGAGCTGTTTGATCTCCTTGGAGCGCGCGGCCATGATGCCCTTGAGCGACGCGTATCGCGGCTCGGCGATGGCGGCGGTCACGGTGATCAGCGCGGGCGTCGCCCCTTCGACGACCTCGTAGCCGTCGGCTGTCTGGCGATGCACCTTCACCGTGGATCCGTTTGCCTCGATCTTCTTGGCGAACGTGAGCTGCGGCAGGCCGAGCAGCTCGGCGAGCATCGGCGGGACCATCCCGGTGCTGCCGTCGTAAGACTCGGTCGCGCAGATCACCAGGTCCGGTGATTCGTCCTTGATCGCCGCTGCCAGCGCGCGCGCGGTGAGCAGCGCGTCGGCGCCCGCGAGCGATGCATCGGAGATGAGGACTCCGCGGTCGGCGCCCATCGACAGTCCCTTGCGGATCGCGTCCTTCGCCCGCTCCGGGCCCATCGAGACCAGGACCACCTCACCGCCGTGGGCTTCCTTGAGCTGCAGCGCCTCTTCGACGCCGCACTCGTCGCCGGGGTCGAGCACGACCTCCTTCTCACGGGAGATGGAGTTGTCGGCCTCAAGCGTGAGGTTCGAGTTGGGGTCTGGAACTTGCTTGACGGTGACGACGATCTTCAAAGGATGCGGATCAATTATCGCTGCGCCGAAAAAGCGGCATGGAAGCGCTCGAGGTCGGCCGGGGTGTTGAGGTTCTCGAACTCCCCGACATCAACTTGATCGAGCCAGGTCACGTCGAGCTGCTCGACGACATCGTGCGCGACGTAGTTACCGGCGTCGAGCGCGCCCACAATCGCAGGCAGCGACGTCTTGCGATAGGCGCCGCACACCGGTTCGAACAACCCCTCGTGGCGAGGGATCGCGGCATCACAGCTCCGCGCGGCAGCGACAGCAAGCTCGGCCGTGGATCGCGTCACGTACGGCATATCGCAAGCAACCGCGAACAGCACGTCGTGGCGAGCCGCGAGCAACCCGGCCTCGAGTCCGGCGAGCGGTCCCGCGGACCGCTTGCGGTCGAACACCACACGGTAAGGCAGGTGCTGCTGCATCTGCTCCGGCTCCGCGAACGAGATCACCACCTCGGAGAACGCCGGGCCGAGGCGCTCCACCAGATAGCGCAAGAGGACGGTGTCCCCTACCTCGATCCAGGCCTTGGGCCGGCCCATGCGCCGGCTCTCGCCCCCGGCCAACACCAGCAGCGTGGCTTCCATCACGATAAGTCTCCTTGTGCAGGCCATCGATTTTCACGTCCACCTGCCGACCCCGGACTGGCTCGATGTCTCCATGAAGGGCTACGTCGAGGCGGCCGAGTCGTACTTCCGATCCAAAGTCGCACGCAAGACGCTCGACGAGCTGGCGCAGGAGTACGACTCGCTGGACATCGTCGCGGTGCTGCTGGCATGGGACGCGGAGACCGCCACCGGCCGGCCGCGCGTGCCCAACGACCTGGTCGCCAACGCGTGTCGCACCTATCCGGAGACCTTTGTCGGGTTCGGCA
>DASXSD010000091.1:0-22453 GCA_036506195.1 Candidatus Dormiibacterota bacterium | reverse complement strand
AGGTCTGCGCTGCTCGGGCTGTTGGACGACGTCGACGCGCACCTCGACGTCATCCGCGTCGAGGAGCCAGGACTGGCCGCGGAGGTCGAGAGACTTATCGAGGAGCGCGAAGCGGCCCGCCAGGCCAGGGACTTCGCGCGGGCCGACCGCATCCGCGAGGACCTCCGTGCGCGCGGCATCGCGCTCGAGGACTCCAGGGACGGGGTGCGCTGGCGGCGGATCAGCGCTTGAGGGGTTTGCCTGTCTCCGGGTCGTAGTAGTTACGAGGGATCGTCGTCACGTCCTTGCCGAAGAGCACCACCTCCATCGCGTCCTCGTCGATCCCCTGCTGGCTGTGGACGTCGTGCGGCGGATCCAGCCAGGTGACGAACGCGCCCGGATCGAGCTCTTTCTCGTAGAGGACGCGGACGCCTCCGTCGGGGGCGGGCTCGAAATGCCGGTACCGATCCCGGCCACGGACCACGCACGCGACTCCCCACGACTTGTGGTCGTGAATCGGGGTCGGCGCGTCCGGCGAGAAGCGCGAGAGCATCAGGGTGAGACCGTCCGGGTCTCCCTGCAGGATCGTGAAGGATGACTCGCTCCCGTGCAGGCTCCGCATCTCTCCCTCGGTGACAAAACCCGGTTCGCGCGCTGCGGCCGCCAGAAGGCGGCCGACCGCCTCCAGGCTTTCCTCGTCGACGCCGGCCGCGAGCAGCTCGCGAGCCCGCGACATGAAGTCTGCAACCATGCGATGAACATACATTGAGACAGCTCATCCACGGCCGCAACGCGGTCCTCGAGGCGGCCCGAGCCGGCCGGGTGCTGAAGGTTTACCAGGCAGCCGGGCTCGGACACGACCCACGCCTGGAAGAGCTGTCGCGGATCGCGCCGGTGGAAGTCGTGCATCCGCAGCGACTCGACGCCATGGCTCCCGGGGTGAACCAGGGCGTCGCCGCTGAGCTGAAGCCTCGCCGCGAGTGGACGCTCAAACAGCTTCTGGATCGAAGCCCGTCCCTGCTCGTCGCGCTCGACTCGATCTTGGACCCTCAGAACCTCGGCGCGATCCTGCGCACCGCCGAGATCGCGGGTGCTGAAGGCGCGATCATCCCCGAGCATCGCAGCGCTCCGCTCTCGCCTGCGGCGGTGAAAGCCAGCTCGGGCGCGAGCGAGCTGCTTGCGATTGCACGCGTCTCGGGCCTACCGTCGGCGATCGCGGAGACCAAGCGTGCAGGCATCTGGTGCGTCGCGCTCGATCCACGGGGCGAGATGCTCGCGTGGGACTTCGACTTCACGCAGCCTGTCTGCGTCGTCGTCGGCAACGAAGGAGCCGGGGTGCAGCGGCTGGTCAAGGAGCGATGTGACGCTCGGGTGAGGTTGCCGGTCGCCGGCACCATCGCAAGCCTCAACGCCTCGGCCGCCGCCGCTGCACTCCTGTACGAGGTCATGCGGCAGAGAAGCGCGGCCAAGACCCGCACCTAAACTGAGCCTGGACTTCTGATGCCTGACGCCACCGCCGAGCTGATCCACGCCTCCGCGGACATTCCCCTGACTCACGACGCCAGGGAGATCCTCGAGCGAGCCACGCAGATCGCCACCGCGCGCGGTTCGTTGCAGATCTCACCAGCCGATGTTCTCGAAGCGACGCTGCAGCTGCCCGGCACTCTTGCGGGTCGCGAGATCGAAGCGCTGGGCTTCGACCCCAAAGCCATCGCGAGCGAACCTCGGGTTGACGGCGCCGCGGCGTCACCGCCTCTGCGTCAGCTCCTGGTCAACGCGAACCGCGAGGCCGGGGTGCTGGGCCACGACCAGGTCGACTCGATCCACCTCCTGCTCGCAATGCTCTACACCGACTCGCCGTCGACGGCGGTGCCCCTTCAGAAAGCCGGGCTCACCCTCTACGACCTCCGCCGGCATCTGCAGACGGGAAGCCGGGCGGGCGTGCCCTCGTATCGGGACACCACGCGACCCGACCGTTCGCTGCGGCGGAAGCCATGGCCGTCGCTGCGCGGAGTCCTTGGCGTCAGTCCGGTGTTTGGGGCCATCGCCGCCGCGACCGCTGCATCGGGCGCGGCGCTCTGGTTCGCTTTCCTTCCTGCGTACGTCCCCTTGTGGACCATCCTGTTTGTCGTCGGCGGTTGGGTGCTCTCGCTGTGTATCCACGAGTTCGGGCATGCCGTCATCGCCTACCTCGGTGGCGACAGGTCAGTCGTCGGCGCCGGCTACCTCACGCTGAACCCTCTGCGCTACACGAACCTGACGGTGAGCCTGATCCTGCCGATCATCTTTCTGTTGCTCGGCGGGGTCGCGCTGCCGGGCGGAGCTGTCTACATCAACCACGCCGCGCTGAGGACGCGCGCCTGGAGCTCCGCGGTCTCCATCGCGGGCCCTGTGGGGACGCTTCTGTGCGGGCTGGCCATCGCGGCTGCGTTTGTCGTCTCGACGCCACAAGGCTGGATCAACGGGCAGACCCTCAACTTCTTCGCCGCGCTCGCGCTTTTGGGGTTCTTCATGGCCTTCGCGGTGCTGCTGAACCTCGTCCCGGTGCCAGGGCTGGACGGCTTCGGCATCATCCGGCCGTGGCTTCCCTACTCGGTCCAGTACGCGGCCATGCGCTTCAGCCTGCTCGCGATCTATGCGGTCTTCGCCGTCCTGTGGTTCGTCGATCCGGTGCGGCACGCGTTCGTCGGCGCCGTCTATGAGCTGACGACGTGGGGCGGAATCGACCAGGCGCTGGTCTTGTTCGGCCAGCTCAACATGCGGTTCATCTGACCGTGCACAGGCTCATCGTCGACGGATACAACGTGATCCACGCATGGGCGTCGCTCAAGAGGTTGCTTTCGACGGCGTCCCTCGAGGCCGCGCGCGATGAGCTCGTGCGGCGGCTGTCGGTGCTGGGGATGGTGAGCGGGGAAGAGGTGACGGTGGTCTTCGACGCCCATCATTCGAAGGCGATGTCGAACTCGGAGGAGATGGTCGACGAAGTGCGAGTGGTGTTCACGCGCAAGGGCCACTCGGCCGACCACTCGATAGAGCGCCTCGCCTACCAGGCAAGCGCGGCGGGGCAGGTGATCACGGTCGCGACCTCCGACCGATTCCAGCGCGACCTCGTGCGCGGGATGGGTGGCGCGGTCATCAGCGCGCTGGAGCTGGAGCGGCGCGTCGTCGAGGCGGAGCAGGAGATGTCCCGCCGGGTGCAGCGATACTCGTGACCCACACTGGCACGCCAGGCCGCATCTCGGGGCTCAGGACGCCGATACGTGCGTCACGGGGCCCGGCCCTGCGTCGTCACGCACCGACGGGTGCGCTCCTCCTTGTGCCACCCGTTCCTTCGTTTCGGCGCCCTGACCAGCGACCTAAAGGTCGCTTGCCCCGACCTGCTGGCCCGGCGGCCATTGCGGGTCACGTGTGAGCATGGTCAGGCGCACGCGGATCGTGTGCACCATCGGGCCGTCGAGCGCGTCCCCGCACATTCTGCGGGCGATGGTCCAGGCCGGAATGGACGTGGCGCGCCTCAACTTCTCGCATGGAGACGCGGAGTCGCACCGCGCGGCGGCGAAGGCGGTGAGGGAGGCCGCGGAGGAGGTGGGCCGTCCGGTCGCACTGCTTGGCGACCTGCAGGGGCCGAAGATCCGAACGGGGCCGGTCGAGGGAACGTTCGAGCGCCTGGTCCGCGGCCGGCAGGTAGCGCTTGTCGGGGGACATCGGCAGGCCCCGGACCAGATCGAAGTGAGTCACGTCGAGCTGGTGCAGGCGCTGCGCCCAGGCGACCGGGTGCTGCTGGACGATGGGCGCATCGAGCTCGCCGTCCGCGCCGTCGACGACGGGAGGGCGGACACCTCCGTCGTCCGGGGAGGCCTGCTTGGGGCGCGCAAGGGCATCAGCGTGCCCGGCCGCGCCCTGCCGCTTCCTGCGCTGACCGAGAAGGATGTGCAGGACCTCAGGCTCGCGATGGAGCTCGACGTCGACTACCTGGCGCTTTCCTTCGTGCGCAAGCCCGAGGACATCCTGACCTGCCAGCAGCACATCTCCGGGCACAACCGAAGCGTGCCTGTGATCGCCAAGCTCGAGAAGCTGGAGGCGATTCGCAACCTCGCCAAGATCCTCGAGGTTGCCGACGCCGTCATGGTCGCGCGCGGCGACCTGGGCGTGGAGCTCAAGCTCGGCGAGCTGCCGGCCGTCCAGAAGGACGTCATCGACCACGCCAACCGCGCGGGCGTGCCCGTCATCACCGCGACCGAGATGCTCGAGTCGATGGTGACGTCGAACCGGCCGACCCGGGCCGAAGCCTCCGACGTTGCCAACGCGATCTGGGACGGGACCGACGCGGTGATGCTCTCCCAGGAGACCTCGGTCGGGGCGCACCCGGTCGAGGCCGTGCGCGCCATGGCCCGCATCTGCCAGGCCGCGCAAAAGCACCCCGCGTTCGAGCGCGCCCGCCAGATCTGGCGGGAGCCGGGCCAGGTCGGCAGCGCCATCGCCCACGCGGCCGCCGCGACGGCGACCGAGCTTGGGGCGCGGGTGATCATCGCCTTCACCGAGTCGGGCACGACCGCGCTCCGCTGCAGCAAGGCGCGGCCGCCCATGCCGGTCATCGCCGCCAGCCCGCACCCGGAGGTCCTGCGGCGCACGGCGCTGTATTCCGGCGTGGTGCCTCTGCTGGTCAGCCCAGGACGTGACACCGACGAGATGATCTCGAACGCCACCGCGGCCGCGGCCCGAAGCGGCATGGTGCGCCCGGGCGACCGGGTGGTGGTCGTGGCGGGAGTGCCGGTGGGGCGCCCGGGGCAGACCAACCTGCTCAAAGTGGAGACGGTTTAGCGGCCTAACCCGAGGTTTCGCCGCAGATCCGCGGAAATGGGCGGCCGGAGCCAAGGAAGGGGTGGCGCAACAAGGCGCGCATCGGTTGATGCGGAACGCAGTTGCGCCGGGCCCCCTGACACAGGCTTCCGCGCCGCAGGCGCCCGGCCGCCCAGGCCGCGCAGATGCAAGAAACCGTCGGGGCTGGGCCGCTTTAGGCAGCGTAAGGGGCGTAGCTGACCCTGAGAATAGGCACGTGGCGCCCGCCTCCCACGGTCTGCTCGGTCGCATTCAGAGGGCCAACGCCGACAGCGCGAATCGATTCGGTGCGCATACCGCCGAGGTCGAGTCGTTCATCGCGGCCTCGGCCCAGCTGACGCCGTGGCAGTGGCGGCAGGTGCTGCTCTCTCGCCAGCTGGTCGGGCAGGTCACCAAGGAGGGCTCGGCCTCGCCGGACTCCGCGCGCTCGATCCAGGCCGCCATCAGGAGCACCGAGACGCGGATCTCCGAACCCATGGCAAGGGCGGGCGAGGTCCTCTTCGACACCCTGGCCAAGAAGAGCGACGACAAGCAGGTCGCGGCCTGGCAGGCGATGACGGCGCTGGTCATGCGCTCCCAGCTGCCGGCGTTGAAGTTCGCCGTCCATTACGCGCCCTTTGCCGCGGTCGTGCCACTGTCCGGCGCGGACGTCCTCGAGCCGAAGACGCGACGCTACATAGCGGGTCTGCGGGGCCTCACGAAAGAGCACATCCTGAAACTGGCGTCCCGCTGGCGGATCGAGCCGGGCGCGTCGCGAACCCTGCTGCAGGCGGTTGCCAAGAATCGTCATGTGAAGAGCGAGGAGGCGGTCGCGGTCGCGGCCCTTGTCCTGATCCCGCAGCTCGTCACCGGGGATGAGGGCTGGTCCGCCGTGAGAACGCTCGTCCACGGAGGTCGCGTCCTGGGCTGCCTGGATGACCTGAGCCCCGAAGACATCAGAGAGCTGTGGGCGCCGCTCGAAACCGTGATCCCATTTGAGTCCCTCAACCGGAACGAAGAAGAAGTGCCCGGCTCGGGGTTGCGCTCGGCCGTCGGCCAGGCGATCAAAAAGACGATGACCAGACCGCCTCGGAGCAGGGTCGCCGCGCCGGCCGCGACCCGAGCGCCGGCCGCATATGGGCCGAACCACGCGGAGGTCGCCGCCTTCGTCAAGGGCGTGGCCGAGCTCTCGCCGATCCAGTGGTTGCGCGTGATCGACCGGCGCAAGCTAGTCTCGAGCGTCACGCGTGAGGGAGCGGCCGAGCCGGCAGGTGTGGTGCGCTCGATCCTCGCCGCCCTCGAAGGCACGCGCGAGCTCGACATGTACACGCGCTGCCGCGCGTTCGCGGCGGTGGAGCGCGCCGGGTTCGCGATCGAGTCGAGGGGGCACCGCGACCTCGAGGAGATCCGCCCCGTGCTGGCTCCATTCGATTCTTCGGTCGCGTTCGAGGATTTGAACGGTGGCGGCTTCGCGCACAAGGTCGCGGCCCTGGGCAATGCCGATTGGCACCGCGTCGCGGCCGCGGTCGCGGACACCAACGCGGAAGCTGTCGCGCCACTGGTCAACGCCGGCACCGCGCTCATCGACTTCTTCGGGGGACGCAGCGACGACGAGGCGGTCGCGACCTGGCACGCGGTGGCGGCATTGGTGCACCGCCACCAGCTGCCGCCGATCAAGTTCGCCGCGTCGTACGCCCCGTTTGCCTCCGCGATCCCGGTCACGAACCCGCGCTCGCTGGGTGCGCTGGTCTCGCGCTACGTGACCGCCGTCGGTCGGTTGGGCGCCAGCCAGTGCGCACTGCTGGCCCGCCAGTGGCAGCTGAGCGAAGAGCTGTCAGGCGTTCTTTCGCGGGCGGTGGCCGACGGAGGCTCGCGTGCCGGTGAGGAGGCCGCGGCGCTCTCGGCGGTCGTGACCGTCCCCATGCGCCTCGCCGGGACCGGGGGATGGGCGGCGGTGAAGACGGCAGCATTTGGCGGCAAGGTCATCGCCGCACGAACGCGCCTGACCGCCGAGCAGCTGGAGTTGCTCTGGGAGCCACTCCAGCCCGCGATCCCGCTGTCGTCGCTGAACGCCCCTGCCAGGGTCCGCCGCTAGGGCTCGGGCGCCGAGTCCTCTGCTGGCCGAGCCCGGAACCTCTTAGAGTCTTTCCCGTGGCCAACGCCCGCAACAACGGACGGCTGCCCAAGTTTCAGCGCGTGATGATGGTCTCCGCCCATCCCGACGATCCGGATTTCGGCGCCGGCGGATCCATAGCCCGCCTCGCCGACAGCGGTGCCGAGGTGACCTACGTCATCGTCACCGACGGCCGTCAGGGTGGTGAGGACCCCAAACAGAAGGACGCCGAGCTCATCGCGATCCGCGCGAGAGAGCAGCGCGCCGCGGCCAAGGTCCTCGGCGTCAAGAAGGTCGAGTTCCTCGGCTACAAAGACGGTCATCTGGCGCCGGACCTGAAGCTGCGCCGCGACATCGTGCGCATGATCCGCAAGTACCGGCCCGAGCTCGTGATCACCCACATCCCGGGTCGCGTGCTTGACGCGCCGATGGGTGGATCTCACCCGGACCATCTCGCGGTGGGCGAAGCCACGATGGCTGCCGTCTACCCCGACTCGCGCAACCCGCGGGCTTTCCGCTCCCTGCTCAGGCAGGGCTACAAGCCGCACGAGGTGAAAGAGGTCTGGATCCCGTTCTGGACGCAGGGCGACTACCTGGTCGACATCACGCCCACCCTCGAGCGGAAGATCGAGGCCCTGCGCAAGCACAAGAGCCAGCTGGCCAAGCCTGGCCGGGAGTGGGACGTGGAGAAGTTCATGCGCAAGCGCCATCGCGATGTCGGCAAGCGCGGGGGCTTCCAGTACGCGGAGTCCTTCAAGAGGATCACGGTCTAGCCCAAACTCGCGTCAGTCCGGACTAACACCCCTCTGGGTGAGCGAAGACTTGGCGATAGTCCGGACTATCGCTGCTTGTCGCCTATGCCTCGCCAGATGACCTCGGCCCACGCCGCGTATTGCGCGTCGCCCGGGTGCAAATTGTCGGAGGCAATCCACCCCTTGGTACCGATTCCTGATGTGCTGGCGGGACCGATGTCCACCCAGAGGAAGCCACGGTTGGCCGCTTCCTCGCGCGCGACGCCGTTGAAGACCCCCGTGAGTCGCTCGACCTCGTCGGCGCCGCCGAAGTCGGCGGCGGCGGGGACGTACGACCAGGTCGGGATCGAAATCGCGACGACGCGAGAGCTCCTGACAGCGTCGTAGATGATGCCCAGGGACCCCCTGTATGCGTCCGCGCTCCGGCCCTGGACCAGGTCGTTGACGCCGATCAGCACTGTGACGAGGTCGGGTTTCAGCTTCGCGAACAACGGCAACTCATCGCGTATCAGATCCAGCGTCGTGTAGCCGTTTACCGCGGGGTTGGTCAGCTGGGCGCCCAGCCGTGCGGCGATGATCGACGGCCAGGCATGGGCGTCGTCGGAGGCGCCGGTGCCGATGGTGTACGAGTCGCCGAGGGCGAGATACCTCAGCGCTCGATGTCCGCGAGCGCGCTCCAGACGTCGACCTTGGTCCTCACGCGGCGGATCACCTCGTCTGTGAAGTCCGACGTCGACGCCTGGCCGCCCAGGTCGGCCGTCCGCACGCCGTCCGAGACGGCCTCCAGCGTGGCCTCGTAGGTCGCACGGGAGGCGCGGCGCGCGTCTTCACCCTTCATGTAGCTGAGCAGCGAGGCGACGGCCAGGATCATCGCGGTCGGGTTGGCGACGTTCTTGCCTTCGAGCGCCGGCGCAGTTCCGTGCGGAGCCTCCGTCATCGCGACCTCGACCGCCCCTTCGTCGTCGAAGGCGAGCAGCGTGGACTCCGCGCCTGCGATGGTGCCGAACATCTGCATCACCAGGTCGGAGAGAGTGTCGCCGTCGCGATTGAGCGCGGGGATGACCAACGCCTCCCCGGTCGTCGTGAGCAGCAGCGCGTATGTGGCGTCGATCAGGCGGGGGTCGTATCTCACGTCGGGATGCCGCTCGGCCGCGGCGTCCAGCTCTTCCTTGAACATCCCCTCGTAGACGGGGCTGACCGTGAACTTCGGTCCGCCGAAGACCTTGGCCTCGATGCGCCGGGCGTGGCGGAAGGCGTAGTCGGCGACGATGCGGCAGGTGCGGCGGCTGATCTTCTCGGTGCGGTACGCCCACTCGTCGAGGTCGTGGCCCTCCCGCCACTCGCGGGCGCCGTAGGCGTCGTCGACCGCCATCCGGATGACCGAGATCGGTGCGTGGACGCCGGCCAGGGGACGGACGCCGGGGATCCGGCGTCCCGTGCGCACGATGACGCGGCCGTCGATCTGCTTGCGGAGGATCGCGTTCGGGCTGCCGACGTCGCCCGAGCCCTCGGGCGTGATCGTGGCGGCCTTGATGCCGTAGCGCAGCTCCCTCAGCGCCTGGGCGGAGTCGAGCACGCACTGGTTGCGGGTCTTGCGTCGCTCCTCGAGCGACAGGTCGAAGTCGCGGGTCTCGACGTCGATGCCCAGCACGCCCGGCTGGAGCAGCCGGAGCGCCTCGCGGAGCAATTCCTCGCCGGTCTGGTCGCCGTGGAGGACCGCGATCGTGGTGCTCATCTAGGGGATAGTCTGAGTCCTCTGCTACTATTGACAGCGCCTAGGAAACCTAGGCTTTTTTCTTTCTCCCCACCGAGTAGCCAAGCATGGAAGAAGTCATCACCCTCGCCTGCGGCGTCTGCAAAAGGCGCAACTACACCACCTTGAAGAACAAGAAGAACGATCCCGACCGGATCGAGCTCAGCAAGTACTGCAAGTGGTGTCACAAGCACACCGCGCACAAGGAGACCAAGTAACCCGGACATGGCAGTCACAGCCCGCAAGCGCGAAGAGCCGAGAGCCCAGGGCGGCATCGGTCAGTTTCTGCGCGACGTGTACGACGAGCTCCGCAAGGTCGTCTGGCCGACCGGCGGCGAGCTCTACCGCTACACGCTGGTCGTGATCTTCACCGTTGTCATCCTGGGCGTCTTCATCGGCGGCACCGACTACCTGCTCGAATGGGTCTTCAAGCGCTGGCTCTACACCAACGGGGTGACGACGCCCTGATGGCCGTCGAGAAGACTCAATCGACGCCCGAGGACGACGCCCAGTGGTACGTCGTCCACGCCTACTCGGGGCACGAGGAGAAGGTCAAGAAGAATCTCGAGAAGCGCATCGAGTCGATGGACATGCAGGACAAGATCCTCCAGGTCCTGGTGCCCATGGAGGACGAGATCGAGATCAAGGACGGGAAGCGGCGCCACGTCCAGAAGCGCATCTTCCCTGGCTACATCCTCGTCAAGATGAAGATGTCGAACGAGTCGTGGTTCGTCGTCCGCAACACGCCGGGCGTGACGAGCTTCGTCGGCTCCGCGAACAGCCCCGTGCCGCTGCAGGAGAAAGAGGTAAGGGCGATCCAGAAGCAGATGAAGCAGGAGGCGCCCAAGATCCGCGTCGAATTCGCGGTGGGCGAATCGGTGCGCGTGGTCGACGGCCCGTTCACTGACTTCCACGGCAAGGTCGACGAGATCAACCCCGAGAAGGGCAAGCTGAAGGTCCTGGTCAACATGTTCGGCCGCGAGACGCCGGTCGAGCTCGACCTCCTCCAGGTGGAGAAGGTGCACTAAGTGGGCAAGAAGAAGGTTCGTGCGGTGCTCAAGCTCGAGCTGCAGGCCGGCAGGGCCACCCCCGCGCCGCCCGTCGGCACGGCGCTCGGACCGCACGGCATCAACATCATGGAGTTCACCAAGGCCTACAACGAGCGCACGGCGCAGCAGGCCGGCGACGTCGTGCCGGCGTTGATCACGATCTTCGAAGACCGCAGCTTCTCCTTCGTGCTCAAGACCCCGCCGGCGGTCCAGCTCCTGAAGCGCGCCGCGGGTGTCGAGAAGGGCTCGTCGAAGCCGAACCGCGAGAAAGTTGGGCGGATCACCCGGTCCCAGGTCAGGCAGATCGTCGAGACCAAGCGGAAAGACCTGAACGCCTATGACGTTGACGCGGCAATGAAGATGATCGAAGGCACCGCGCGCTCGATGGGTCTCGAGGTGATCGAGTAATGCCGAAGAAGCGCGGCAAGAAGTACATCGAGGCGGCAAAGAAGGTCGAGGCCGCGGTCGCGAGCAACGGCAACGGCGGGCTCGAGCCCGAGGTTGCCTGCCAGATGGTCCGCGACACTTCGATCTCGAAGTTCGACGCCACGGTGGAAGCGCACATCCGGTTGGGCGTCGACCCGCGCCACGCCGAGCAGATGGTGCGCGGATCGGTCGTGCTGCCGAACGGGACCGGCAAGAGGGTCCGCGTCGCGGTTTTCGCGGCAGGCGACAGGGCGCGCGAGGCGCAGGAGGCCGGCGCCGACGTGGTCGGGGGCGACGACCTCGTGAAGCGGGTCCAGGAAGGCTGGACCGACTTCGACGCCGCGATCGCGACGCCGGACATGATGGCCAAGGTCGGACCGCTAGGAAAGATCCTCGGTCCGCGCGGCCTGATGCCGAACCCGAAGTCGGGCACCGTGACCAACGACGTCGGCCGCGCGGTTCGGGAGTCGAAAGGCGGCAAGGTGGAGTTCCGGACCGACAAGTTCGGCATCGTCCACGTGCCGATCGGCAAGGTGTCGTTCGACTCCCGGCAACTGCACCAGAACCTGAGCACGCTGGTCGACGCCCTGATCCGCAACAAGCCGGCATCCTCCAAGGGCCAGTACCTGCGCACGTTCTTCCTCACCTCGACCCAGGGCCCCTCGGTGCCTGTGGACGTCAGGGAAGCGGCCAAGCTCCACATAGCCAGTTAGTCTTTCGGCCCATGTACGGGCCGGTGATCGAGGGCAAGCTCGTCCGGCTCCGGCCGCCCAGGCCCGAGGACGCCGCGGCCATGATCACCTGGTTTGAGGACCTGGAGGTGACGCGTTTCATCAAGCTCCAGCACCCGCCTTCGCTCGAGGCCGAGAAGGAGTTCCTGGACAAGATGGCGCGGGATGCGGACGCCGTCTTCTGGGTCGTGGAGCACGACGGGCGGACCATCGGCGGCACCAGCATCCAGCGCATCGACTGGAAAAACGGCTTCGGCACCACCGGGACCGTGATCGGGGACAAGACGGCCTGGGGAAAGGGCTGCGCCAGAGAGCTCATGCGGCTGCGTGCCACTTACGCGTTCACGCAGCTGCCACTGCGCAAGCTCAAGTCGGGCTACCTCGAAGGCAACGAGGCCAGCGCGCGTGCGCAGCGCGCAGCAGGCTACAAGGAGGTCGGACGCTGGACGCGCGATCGGTTCATCGATGGCGAGTGGCGGGACCACATCCTGACCGAGCTGCTGCGCGAGGACTGGGAAAAGCAGCGTTCCCTATAATCAGCGACCTGCCCTAGACCGTAGGTGCCGGCAAGCCGGCTTAATTCCCTACCGAGGCACTCGAAAGTGAAGGACTTATTGATCCTTCCTGCCTTTGTTGGATGTGGGGCAGGGAGGATTTTTCTTTTGCCCAAGGCGCGTAAGGAACAGAAGGCGGAGCAGGTCGACGTCCTGACCGAAAAGCTGCGCAAAGCGAAAGTCGCGCTGCTGACGGACTACCGCGGACTGACCGTGACCCAGCTCCAGGAGCTGCGCGGCAAGCTGCGCACGGGCGACGTGGAGTACCGAGTCGTCAAGAACACGCTCGCGCGGCGCGCCGCGGAGGCGGCGGGAGTGCCCGGGCTTCAGACCGAGCTCGAGGGGCCGGTTGCCATCGCGTTCGGCTACGACGACCTGAGCCTGCCGTCGAAGCTGATCAACGAGTTCGTCCGCACCACGCGGTTGAAGCTCGACGTCAAGGGCGGCCTCGTCGAAGGCCGCGTATTCTCGCCGGACCAGGTGAGGCAGCTGGCCGACCTGCCGTCCCGCGAGACGCTCATCGCGCAGCTGATGGGCACCCTGCAGTCACCCGTCGGTCAGCTGGTCGGAATCATGCAAACCCCGGTTCAGCAGCTCATTGGGGTGCTGAACGCATACAAGACAAAACTGGAGGCAGCGTAGGAATGGCAACGGCGACGAAGATCACCCCGAAGGAGTTTGTGGAAGCCCTCAAGACCTGGAGCATCCTCGACGTGGTCGAGGCCGTGAAGGCGATCGAGGACGAGTTCGGTATCAAGGCTGCGGCGCCCGTGGCGGTGGCCGCGGCGGCGGGGCCGGCGGCTGGCGAGGCGGCAGCGCCCGCGGAAGAAGAGCAGACCGAGTTCACGGTGACGCTGACCGCGGTCGGCGACAGCAAGATCAACGTGATCAAGGCTGTGCGCGAGCTGACTCAGCTCGGCCTCAAGGAAGCGAAGGACCTCGTCGACGCCGCGCCGAAGCCGGTGCTCGAGAACGTTTCCAAGGCTGACGCCGAGAAGGCGGTGGCCCGGCTGAAGGAAGCAGGGGCGACGGCCGAGGTCAAGTAATCGAAACTACGAGCGGACTGAGTTAGCTGCCTGGACCTGGCTCAACACCAGGTCCATGCCGCGCTCCAGCTCTTCCTCCGTCACGCACCAGTGCGGTGACAGCCGCACGCGTCCTGGTCTCGAGTCGACGATCACGCCTGCCGCGTGCAGCGACGTCTCGACCTCCTCAGGCTGCTCGCACTCCAGCGTCACAATCCCGCAGCGGCGCTCGCGCTGCCGCGGCGTGAAGGTCTTCACACCGGCCGGGTCGCAGCGCTCGAGGATGCGGTCGGTAAGGTCGCGCAGCCGCTCCTGGATGTTGTCGATGCCGACACCGAGGCACATATCGAGGCCGGCCAGTCCCGCGTAGTGGCACCCCATCGCCCACGTTCCCGTCTCCAGGCGGCGGGCGTCGTCGGCGAACACCAGCTCCTGCAACGTGAACGAGAACGGGTCGCGGGTGGCGAACCAGCCGGTCCCCTGCGGCCGCGCCCGGGGGATCAGCTCGGGGCGCATATAAAGGAAGGCGTTGCCCGGGCCGCCGCTGAGCCACTTCAGGCACCCGCCGACGAAGGCGTCGCAATCCATCGCGGCGACGTCGACAGGTACGCAGCCGCACGTCTGGTAGCCGTCGATGACGCAGAGGGCGCCGGCGGCGTGGGCGGCGTCGGCGATTGCGCGCACGTCTTGGAGGTAGCCGGTCGTGTAGAAGAGGTGGGTCGTCGCTACGAGCGCGGTGCGGGAGTCGATGCGCTCGGCGAAAGCCTCGGGAGGGATGGTCATGCCGTCCCTCGAGGGCACGAACTCCACTTCGAACCCCGGCCGGGACAACCACTGGTGACCCACGGTCGGGAAGTCGAGCTCTCCCACGAGCACCTTGTCGCGGCCCGGAGGGAGGGGCAGGCCTGACGCGAGCGTGGTCAGGGCGACCGATACCGAAGGAGCGATCGCGGTCGATCCGGCCGGCGCGTTCAGAAGTTCAGCCACACGACCGCGGAATCGCTCGAGCAGCGGCAGCCAGGTCGAAAACCAGACCGGCGTTCCCTGCTGATCCCAGTCCGCGGCGTACTGGTGGAGGGCTGCCATGCCGCTCCTTGGAAGAGGCCCGAGCGAGCAGGCGTTGAGGTAGATGTAGCGATCGAGAAGGGGGAATTCCGCCCTCAACGCCCCCCAGTCAGGCATGTCAACGACAGGCTAGCGGCAGCCGCCGGGCGGTGGTATAGTGCCCGGAAACCTTGGCCGGGCGCCTTCCAGCCCGGTCTTGTTTAAGCGCCCCTAGAGAGGGGTAATCTGTCGTATACTCGCCGTTTGTGCACGTTCCGGCCGCTCACGAAGCCCATTAGCTGAGCGCGCCCTTTTTCCTGGAAGGAGAACCGAATTGATCTCAGAGATGAGAGCCCCCTCGCGTCTTAGCTATGGCCGTATCCCGAACCTCGTCGAGCTGAAGGACCTGATCGCCACGCAGCTCGAGTCGTTCAAATGGTTCAAGACCGAGGGTCTGAGGGAGCTCTTCGACGAGATCAACCCCATCACCGACTACACGGGCAAGAACTTCGAGCTGAAGTTCCTCGACTACGAGTTCGGCCAGCCGAAGTTCTCCGTCGAGGAATGCCGCAACCGCGACATGACGTACGCGGCGCCGCTCCGGATCCGCACCCGCCTGACCATCAAGGAGACAGGTGAGATCAAGGAGTCCGAGGTTTACATGGGCGACTTCGCCATGATGACCGACGAGGGCACGTTCATCGTGAACGGCACCGAGCGGGTCGTCGTGTCGCAGCTGGTGCGCTCACCGGGCGTGTACTTCACCGCTGCCGAGGACCCGAACACCGGCCGCAAGCTCTTCGGGGCCAAGCTCATCCCCAACCGCGGGGCATGGCTGGAGATCGAGACCTCGGCCAAGGACCTGCTCACGGTCAAGATCGACCGCAAGCGCAAGGTCCCCGTCACCGTACTGCTCAAGGCACTCGAGCTTCAGGGCACCGAGAACGACCGCGAGGGTCAGAAGCGGGCTCTCCACGAGCTCTTCGGCGACGTCGACAACAACCCCGACCACCACTACCTGGAGCAGACGCTCGAGAAGGACACGACCACCAAGACCGAGGAGGCTCTGCTCGAGCTCTACCGCCGCGTACGCCCTGGGGACCCGCCCTCGGTCGACAACGCGCGCAACCTGCTGCAGTCGCTGTTCTTCAACCCGCGCCGCTTCGACCTCGGTCGCGTCGGCCGCTACAAGGTCGACAAGCGCCTGGGCCGCGACGAGGAGGACATCCTCGAGCGCGTCCGCCAGCGCGAGCTGCGCATCCTCGAGAAGGGCGACTTCATCGCCTTCATCCGCAAGCTCATCGAGCTTAACAACGCGCCTCGCGAGAAGCAGATCCCCGACGACATCGACCACCTCGGCAACCGCCGCGTGCGGGCGGTGGGCGAGCTCCTGCAGAACCAGTTCCGCATGGGCCTGATCCGCATGGAGCGGATCATCAAGGAGCGCATGACGATCAGTGACCCGCACACGGTCACGTCGGCGTCGCTGATCAACGCTCGCCCTGTGGTGGCTGCGATCAAGGAGTTCTTCGGCTCGAGCCAGCTGTCGCAGTTCATGGACCAGCACAACCCGCTGTCCGAGCTCACCCACAAGCGGCGCCTGTCGGCCCTCGGCCCGGGTGGTCTGTCCCGGGAGCGCGCGGGCTTCGACGTCCGCGACGTGCACCACAGCCACTACGGCCGCATCTGCCCGATCGAGACCCCCGAGGGTCCGAACATCGGCCTGATCGGCAACCTCGCCACCTACGCCAAGGTCAACGAGTTCGGTTTCATCGAGACCCCGTTCCGGCGCGTGTACAACCGAGTCGCCCTCAACGAGGACATCGCGCCCCGGCTCGAGGGCCGGACGCTGCGCCGCGCCGCGGTGGACGCGAAGGGCAACGAAGTCCTGCCCGCGCACGAGGTCCTGGACGCCAGGGCGGTACAGAAGCTGCTGAAGGCCAAGGTCGCGTCGATCGACGTCGTGCCCTGGGTGTCCGACGAGGTCGAGTACCTGTCCGCCGACGAGGAGGACATGTACGGCATCGCCCAGGCCAATGCGGCCCTGACGCCGGAAAGCACATTCGTGGACGCGCGCGTGCCGGCTCGCGCCCGCGGTGACTTCAAGATCGAAGACGTCCAGAACATCCAGTTCATGGACGTGTCGCCGAAGCAGATCGTCTCCGTCGCGACCGCGCTGATCCCATTCCTGGAGCACGACGACGCGGGCCGCGCCCTCATGGGCGCGAACATGCAGCGCCAGGCCGTGCCGCTCCTTGTCACCGACGCGCCGCTGGTCGGCACGGGCGTGGAGTACTACGCGGCCAAGGACTCGGGCGAGATGATCGTCGCCGACGTCGCGGGGACGGTCACCGACATCGCGCACCCGAAAGAGCTGAAGACGGTCCACGCCACGCCGGTGTTCGAGATCGTGGTCAAGCCGGACGGTGGCGGGCCCGAGCGGCACTATCCGCTACAGAAGTTCGCGCGCTCCAACCAGGGCACATGCCTGAACCACCGCGCGGTGGTCAAGCCGGGCCAGCACGTGGAGAAGGGCGACATCCTGGCCGACGGACCCGCGATCGACAACGGCGAGATGGCGCTGGGCCGCAACGTGCTCGTCGCCTTCATGCCCTGGGAGGGCTACAACTTCGAGGACGCGATCCTGCTTTCGGAGAGGGTCGTCAAGGAGGACATGTACACCTCGATCCACATCGAGGAGTACGAGTCCGAGGCCCGCGAGACCAAGCTCGGCCCCGAGGAGATCACCCGCGACATCCCGAACGTCGCCGACGACGCGCTGCGCAACCTGGACGAGCGCGGCATCGTCTACATCGGCGCCGAGGTCCAGCAGGGCGACATCCTGGTCGGCAAGATCACGCCCAAGGGCGAGACCGAGCTGTCCGCGGAAGAGCGACTGCTGCGCGCGCTCTTCGGCGAGAAGGCGCGCGAGGTGCGCGACTCGAGCCTGCGCGTGCCCCACGGCGAGCGCGGGATCGTGGTCGACGTCAAGGTCTTCTCCCGCGAGAACAAGGACGAGCTCGGCCCGGGCATCAACGAGATGGTCCGGGTCTACATCGCCCAGAAGCGGAAGATCTCGGCCGGCGACAAGATGGCGGGCCGCCACGGCAACAAGGGCGTGGTCGCCCGGATCATGCCGGCGGAGGACATGCCGTACCTTCCCGACGGCACTCCCGTCGACATCGTGCTCAACCCGCTCGGCGTGCCTAGCCGCATGAATCTCGGCCAGGTGCTCGAGACGCACCTCGGCTGGGTCGCGAACACGCTCGGCATCAAGATCTCGACGCCTGTCTTCGACGGCGCTCCGATGCAGACGATCGTCAAGGAGCTGGAGAAGGCCGGTCTGCCCCTGGACGGCAAGGTCCGGCTGCGTGACGGCCGCACCGGCGAGGAGTTCGACGAGCCCGTGACCGTGGGCATGATCTACATGCTCAAGCTGGCGCACCTTGTCGAAGACAAGATCCACGCCCGCTCGACGGGCCCCTACAGCCTGGTCACCCAGCAACCGCTGGGAGGCAAGGCGCAGTTCGGCGGCCAGCGGTTCGGCGAGATGGAGGTGTGGGCGCTCGAGGCGTACGGCGCCGCGCACGTCCTGCAGGAGATCCTGACCGTGAAGTCGGACGACATCGTCGGCCGTGTCAAGGCCTACGAGGCGATCGTCAAGGGCGACAACACGCTCGAGGCCGGCATCCCGGAGTCGTTCCGCGTGCTGGTCAAGGAGCTGGAGGGCCTCGCGCTCGGGGTCGAGATCCTGAGCGAGGACGAGCGCCAGATCGTCCTGTCAGAGGAAGACATCCCCGAGATCCCGCTGGACCTCGGGATCAGCCTCGAGCGCGAAGAGCTCGGGGAAGATTCAGCCGAATAGTCAGGCACATAGATAAAGGAAGAAGAGGAAAAGGTTGCTGAAGCTAGAGAACTTTGACGCGCTGAAGCTGTCGCTGGCGTCGCCCGACACGATCATGTCGTGGTCGCACGGCGAGGTCACCAAGCCCGAGACGATCAACTACCGGACGCTCCGCCCGGAGAGGGACGGTCTGTTCTGCGAGCGCATCTTCGGTCCGACCCGGGACTGGGAGTGCCACTGCGGAAAGTACAAGCGGTACCGCTACAAGGGCATCATCTGCGACAAGTGCGGCGTCGAGGTGACGCGGTCCAAGGTGCGCCGCGAGCGCATGGGCCACATCAAGCTCGCCTCACCTGTCAGCCACGTCTGGTACTTCAAGGGCATCCCGAGCCGTATGGGCTTGCTGCTCGACATGTCTCCACGCAACCTGGAGAAGATCCTCTACTTCGCGAACTACATCATCACCGACGTCCACGAAGAGGTGCGGCAGGACATGCTCGCCGTCCTCAACATGGACAAGGACGACCGGGCGATCCGCCTGCGGGCGGACATCGACGCCAAGGCGCGTGAGCTGCGCCAGGAGCACGAAGCGAAGGCCAAGAAGTTGAAGGGCGAGGTCGATGCCGAGGTCTCGCGACTCGAGGAACAGCTGCAGGAATCTGTCGACGAGCTCACGACCCAGGGCAAGAAGGCGACCGAGCACATCAAGGGCGGCATCGGCACCAAGTCGCGCCGCCAGATGGTGGTCGGCCTCAACGGTGACGAGGAGATAGTGATCGACAAGGGCGACCTGATGTCGCGCGAGATGTCGCGCGGCGTGCTCGCCAAGGTCCAGGAGAAGATCGAGAAGCTCGAGGCCAACACCAAGGCCGCCCAGAAGCGCGCCAAGGAGCGGCTCGACGCCGACAAGAAGGCGCTGGAGGCGCAGATCGAGGCCGCGACCAAGACCGAGCGCGAGGCCATCCAGGGCCAGCTCGAGTCGCTGCAGCAGGAGATCGAGGCGACCCGCACCGACCTCGAGGCGCTGCACGCCAAGCAGATCCTGACCGACACCCAGTACCGGGACTTCCAGGAGCGCT
Source organism: Candidatus Dormiibacterota bacterium (assembly GCA_036506195.1). Lineage (GTDB taxonomy): Bacteria > Chloroflexota > Dormibacteria > Dormibacterales > Dormibacteraceae > 40CM-4-65-16. The sequence goes on along the minus strand of DASXSD010000091.1, from coordinate 3,286 downwards.
TCGGCCGCGCCTTTCGCGCGGGGATCGGGGCGGAGGCGGTCCGCGACCTGCTGTCGCGCATCGACCTCAACGCCGAGATGTACCGCCTGCGCGAGGAGTCGCGCTCGTCGAGCGGCCAGCGCAAGCAGAAGGCGATCAAGCGCCTGAAGGTCGTCGAGGACTTCCGCAAGTCCAACGCCAGCCCCACCTGGATGGTGCTCGAGGTCCTGCCGGTGATCCCACCCGAGCTGCGCCCGATGGTCCAGCTCGACGGCGGCCGCTTCGCGACCTCCGACCTGAACGACCTCTACCGGCGAGTCATCAACCGCAACAACCGCCTGAAGAGGCTGCTCGAGCTCGGCGCGCCCGAGATCATCGTGCGCAACGAGAAGCGGATGCTCCAGGAGGCCGTGGACGCGCTGATCGACAACGGCCGGCGCGGCCGCGCCATCACAGGCACGGGCAACCGCAAGCTGAAGTCGCTGTCCGACATGCTCAAGGGCAAGCAGGGACGGTTCCGCCAGAACCTGCTCGGCAAGCGGGTGGACTACTCGGGCCGGTCCGTGATCGTGGTCGGTCCCGAGCTGAAGCTTCACGAATGCGGCCTGCCCAAGAAGATGGCGCTCGAGCTCTTCAAGCCGTTCGTCATGCGCGAGCTGGTGAACAAGGGCTACACGACCAACATCAAGTCAGCCAAGCGGATGGTCGAGCGGAGCCGGACCGAAGTCTGGGACGTCCTCGACGAGGTCATCCGCGATCACCCGGTGCTGCTCAACCGCGCCCCCACCCTCCACCGCCTGGGCATCCAGGCCTTCATGCCGGTCCTGGTCGAGGGTTCGGCGATCCAGATCCACCCGCTGGTTTGCGCCGCGTTCAACGCCGACTTCGACGGCGACCAGATGGCCGTCCACGTGCCGCTGTTCAGCGGCGCGATCGCGGAGGCCAAGAACCTGATGATGTCGTCGCAAAACATCTTGTCCGCGGCGGACGGCCACCCGGTCGTGGCCCCGACGCAGGACGTCGTGCTGGGCTGCTACTGGCTCACCGCGACTCGGGGCGACCAGCCTGAGGACACCGCCAAGCTCCGCGTGTTCAGCTCCCAGAACGAGGTCCTGCTCGCGCTCGAGAGCAAGGTGGTGAAGCTCCAGGAATGGATTCGCGTCAAGATCGGCGACCAGATCCTGGTCACGACTCCGGGGCGGGTGGTCTTCAACCAGCCGCTGCCAGTCGGCCGCAAGCCGATGGACGAGGACTCGATGGAGCCGCTGCCGTTCCAGAACGCGCACTTCGACCGCAAGCTGCTTCGCGGGCTGGTGGCCGAGCTGTACCGGCTGTACGGCAGCGACGTCACCGCGAGCGTGGTCAACGACATCAAGCGGCTGGGCTTCCGCTATGCGACCCAGGCCGGAATCACCGTCTCCGCGATGGACATCCCGCACCCCGACACCAAGTGGCAGACCATCCGCAACACCGAGAAGGAAGTGGCGGATGTCGAGAAGATGTACCGCCGCGGCGTGATGACCGAGGACGAGCGCTACCGCAAGGTGATCGAGCTCTGGCAGCGCGCCTACGAGGACGTCGGCAACCAGACCGAGGTCGCCTTCGACAAGTTCAGCCCGATCTGGATGATGATGGGCTCGGGCGCCCGCGGCAACATCCAGCAGATCCGCCAGCTGGCGGGCATGCGTGGACTGATGGCCGACCCGACGGGACGGATCATCGACCTGCCGATCATGGCGAACTTCACTGAAGGCCTGACCGTGCTCGAGTACTTCATCTCGACGCACGGCACGCGCAAGGGCCTCGCCGACACCGCGCTGCGGACGGCCGACTCCGGCTACCTGACGCGGCGTCTGGTCGACGTGGCGCAGGACGTGATCGTGCGCGAGGAGGACTGCGGAACCACGAACGGGATCTGGATCCGCGACATCACCCCTGAGCGCGCCAAGAACGAGCCGATCTTCGAGAAGATCGCCGGCCGCGTGGCGGCCGAGGACGTGTCGGTCAAGAACAAGGTCGTCGTGGCCGCGGGCCAGTCGATCAACGACGAGACCGCCCGCGCGATCATCGCCGCCGGGGTTCCGGTCAAGATGCGGTCGGTCCTCGTGTGCGAGGCACGCGAGGGTGTCTGCCGCACCTGCTACGGGCGCAACCTGGCGACCGGCAAGCTCGTCGAGATCGGCGAGGCGGTGGGTGTCATCGCCGCGCAGTCGATCGGCGAGCCCGGCACCCAGCTGACCATGCGCACTTTCCACACCGGCGGTGTCGCCGGCGTCGACATCACGCAGGGCCTGCCCCGCGTGGAGGAGCTGTTCGAGGCTCGCATCCCGAAAGGCAAGGCCATCATCTCGGAGATCGACGGCGAGCTCGAGATCATCCGCCAGGAAGGCTCGCGCAAGGTGCGCGTGACCTCCAAAGAGGAGTTCGAGGTCTCGTACCCGCTCGAGGCGAAGATGGAGACGCTGGTCAAGACCGGCGACGACGTGATGGAGGGCCAGGAGCTGGCGCGTGACTCCAAGAACAACGTCGTCCGGACCCGTCACGCCGGCAAGGTCGCCGTCTCCGCGAAAGAGGCCACGGTACGGACCGTGGACGAGGAGGTGCGCGAGTACGCGATCCCGCACCAGGTCCGCATCCGGCCGGAGCTCGACCGGCGCGACGCTCAGAAGGTGGTGATCAAGGCCGGCCAGCAGATCACCGAAGGCTCGATCTCACCGCAGGAGCTGCTCCACATCCTGGGCAAAGAGGCGGTGCAGACGTTCCTCGTCGACGAGGTGCAGAAGGTCTACCGAAGCCAGGGTGTCGACATCAACGACAAACACATCGAGGTCATCGTCCGCCAGATGATGCGGAAGGTCCGCATCGACTCGGCCGGCGACACGGGCCTGCTGCCGGGTGAGATCGTCTCCCAGTGGGAGTACGAAGAGGCCAACGCGCGGGCCCTGGCGGAGGGCGGCGAGCCCGCCACCGCGCAGACGGTGCTGCTGGGCCTGATCAAGGCGGCCCTGAACACGACCTCGTGGCTGTCCGCCGCTTCCTTCCAGGAGACGACCAGGGTCCTCACCGAGGCCGCGATCTCGGGCAAGGTCGACAGGCTCCGTGGCCTGAAGGAGAACGTGATCATCGGCAAGCTGATCCCCGCCGGTACCGGGCTCGACTACTACAAGAAGCAGCGCGAGCAGGCGGCCCGGATCCTCGAGGAAGAGCCGATCGACCTGGAGACCCTATCCGTCTAGTCAACCAGCCCGCTTTGGGTTACAGTCAACCTACGTGCACAAGGGGGCGCCCGCCAGGGTTGCCTCCTTTT
>DASXSD010000090.1:0-4412 GCA_036506195.1 Candidatus Dormiibacterota bacterium | reverse complement strand
TCCGTGTCCGAGGCGCGCGGGTCGTCGAGCCTCTCGAGCTGTTCGCCCACGCGGCGGATCGCCGTCACGACCGCGCGCCGGCGAGCCTCCGTGGGATGCGCCGTGAAGACCGGATGGATCTCGAGCGAGTCGATCAGATCGTCGACGCGCCGGCGGCCGTGCTTGGCGCGGAGATCCTTCACCGTCGCCGCGATCGATTCCGGGATGGGTTGGTCGCCGCGGTCGCGCTCGCGGATGACGCGCGCGCGATGATGCTCCTCGGCGAGGTTGGCGAGGTGGAAGTAGCAGGCGAACGCGCGCGCCACCATCTCTGCCCGCTCCAGCGGCCACGAAGCCACCAGCTTTTCGGCGTCGCGCTCGAAGCGCCCGTCCTCGCGGGCGCGGATCACAAGACCACGCAGCTTTTCCACGTCGCGCAGCAAAGCCCGCCCGCCGGACTCCGAGATGACCCTGCCCAGCAGCTCCCCGAGCAAGCGCACATCGCGCCGCAGCGGCGGCGGAATCTCCTGCCGGGCTGTGTCCCTGGCCCTACTCGGTTCCGTCAAACCCGATCGCGTACTCGAGCGAGTCCATCAGCGCCAGCAGCGACGCTTCGATGATGTTGGCCGAGCAGCCGACGGTCGTCCAGCGGTCGGCGCCGCGACCGGACTCGATGAGCACGCGCGTGGTCGCGGCCGTGCCGGCATCGCCGTTCAGGATGCGCACCTTGTAATCGTGCAGGCTGACGCCGTCTAGCGACGGGAACCGAGGGCTCAGCGCCTTGCGCAGCGCGGCGTCGAGAGCATTGACGGGCCCATTCCCTGACGCAGCCGTGTGGTAGGTCGCGTCGCCGACCTCGACCTTGACCGTGGCCTCGGCGTGGACCGAGCCGCCGTTCTTGCGGACCTGGGTCGTGAAGTCGGCGACGTTCCACGGCGCTGCGTAGCCGGGTTGCAGCCGGCGGACCAGCATCTCGAACGACGCATCGGCGGCCTCGTACGCGTAACCCTGGTGCTCCAGCTGCTTCAGGTGATTGACGAGCCACCGTGTCTGCGGGTCGTCCTTGTCGAGCTCGAGCCCGAACTCGCGCGCCTTGGCGAGCACGTTGCCCCGGCCCGACAGCTCGGACACCAGGACGCGGGCCTCATTGCCGACGAGGGCGGGATCGATGTGCTGGTAGGCGTCCTTGTGCTTGAGCACCGCGGCCACGTGCTGCCCGCCCTTGTGCGCGAACGCGCCCTGGCCGACGTAGGGCTGCTGCAGCGGCAAAGCCAGGTTGGCGATCTCCGCCACGGTGCGCGACAGCTCTGTGAGGTGCGGGAGCGAGGTTTCGGGGAGCGCGTCGACGCCCAGCTTCAGCATCAGGTCGGGGACGACCGAGATCAGGTTGGCGTTGCCGCAGCGCTCGCCGTACCCGTTGATGGTGCCCTGCACCATGTCGGCGCCAGCCGCCACGCCCTCGAGCGTGTTCGCGACGGCCAGCTCGCAGTCGTTGTGGGTGTGGATGCCGACTCGGGCTTGGCTCCCGCTCACGGCCAGCGCCTTGACGACGGCTTCGACGCCGCCGCGCACCGCCGACGGCAGGCTGCCGCCGTTGGTGTCGCAAAGCACGACCCATGCCGCCCCGGCGCGCGCGGCCGAAAGGCACACCTCGACCGCGTATTCCTCGTCCCGTGCGTAGCCGTCGAAGAAATGCTCCGCGTCGAAGATGACCTCGCGACCCAGCCCGACCCCAAAGGCGACCGACTCTTCGACCATGGCGAGGTTTTCGTTGCTGGTCGTCCCCAGCACGTTGGCGACCTGCCAGACGTCGCTCTTGCCGACAAGCGTCCAGACCGGCGCCTGGCTCTCGATGAGGGCGACAAGGTTGGCGTCGCCCTCGCACGTGCCACCCGCCCGGCGTGTGGCACCGAAGGCCGCGAGCCGCGCGTGCGTCAGCGGCTGCTCGCGAAGTCGCGCGAAGAGCTCCTCGTCTTTCGGGTTCGAACCCGGGAACCCGCCCTCGACATAGTCGAATCCCATGCCGTCGAGGAGGCGTGCGATGCGCTCCTTGTCCGCCGCCGAGAACGAGACGGCCGGTCCCTGCGCGCCGTCGCGCAGGGTCGTGTCGTAAACGACGATCTTCCTACTGGCGGACATAAAAAAACCTCCCGACCCTCTAGGCCGGGAGGTCCTCCGATTCAGCGATCGCGCGCTAGATCGGGGGACCTCCCCGGCTAATCTCGATCGCAATCGCGCGCATGGTGCGCATCGTGGACGAAGGCTAGGTCATCTACGGCCCGTCGCGCATGGTTTTGGAAGCCAAATCCGCGGCGCTGGTTTGGTGGGAGGCCGACAGTAGATTGTTGTTGACAAGACACACTGGCCGCGCTACAGTTTGCGAAACGTGTTCGACAATGTCGAACAGCAGTCAGAATCATTGAGGGGGTTGCACAATGTTCTCGATTCGACAGCGGGCGTTGGCGGAGGCTTTCGGCACTGCCGCCCTGGTCCTGGTGGGGCCCGGTTCGGTGATTGCGACGTTGACCCTGGCGGGCAAGTCCGTGCCTGCCGTGACCGAGGCTGACCTGCTTGCGATCAGCTTCGCTTTCGGATTCATCATCACGGCGCTCGTCTATGCGATCGGCAAGGTGTCGGGCTGCCACATCAACCCGGCCGTCACCTTCGCCCTCGCGGCGACCAGGCGATTTCCGTGGCGTGAGCTGCCTGTGTACTGGCTCGCGCAGTTCGTGGGCGCGGTGATCGGCGCATTCGCGATCTGGGGCGTCTTCGGCGCGAACGCCGTCACCTTCGGCATGGGCCAGACCCACTTCGCCGCGGACGCTTCGACGTCTTACTACCTGCAGGCGGCGCTCGCGGAGGCGATCGGAACCGGCCTCCTGCTGTTCGCCATCCTCGGCATCGTCGACGGCCGCTCTCCGCAGCAGCTGGCCGGGCTGATCATCGGCGGTGCGGTGGTCGGCATCATCCTGATCTTCGGCCCCGTCACGGGCGCTTCCCTGAACCCGGCCCGAGCCTTTGGCCCTGAGCTGGTGGCGGCGATCGCCGGCGGAACCACGTACTGGGCGCAGTACATCCCGGTCTACCTCATCCCCGGGCTCGTCGGAGCGGCCCTGGCCTCTTTCGCCTACGACTACCTGGCCAACCCGCGGCATGTCGAGCAGCCGATCGAGGAAGCCGTTTCCCACGAAGAAGCGCCGGCGCAGATCGCCGCCGCGCACTAAGGAGATACAAGATGGCAGTCGGAACCAACCAGATGCGGAAATTCCTCAACGAGCCGGCACAGGTCGTCAAGGAGTCGCTCGCCGGCCTTGCGGCGGCACACCCGGACCTCCTCCGCTATGACGCGGCGGCGCAGATCATCGTCGGCAAAGACGCTCCGAAGAAAGGAAAGGTCGCGCTGATCTCGGGCGGAGGCTCCGGACACGAGCCGCTGCACGGCGGGTTCGTCGGCCTCGGCATGCTCGACGCCGCATGCCCCGGCGAGGTCTTCACCTCACCGGTCCCGGCGCAGATGCTTGCGGCCACCAAGGCGGTGGACGGCGGCGCGGGCGTAGTCCACATCGTCAAGAACTACACCGGTGACGTGCTCAACTTCAAGCTCGCCGCGGAAGACGCGGCCGATGAAGGCATCAAGGTCACGTCGGTCGTGATCGACGACGACGTCGCTGTGCAGGACTCGCTCTATACCGCCGGCCGGCGGGGAGTGGGCGCCACGGTGCTCGCGGAGAAGATCGCGGGCGCGGCGGCCGAAAGCGGAGCCGACCTCGCGAAGGTGACAGACCTCGTGAAGCGGGTGAACGACCGCGCCCGCTCCTTCGGCGTCGCTCTCTCGTCGTGCGTGCCGCCCGCGTCCGGGAAGGCCATCTTCGACCTGCCCGAGGGACAGATCGAGCTGGGCATCGGCATCCACGGCGAGCCGGGGCGCAGGCGCGCGACGCTCGGATCCGCGAGCGAGGTCGTCGACGTGATCGTCGAAGCGGTTGTCTCCGACCTCAAGCCGAAGAGAGGCGCGAAAGTGCTCGCGTTTGTCAACGGAATGGGTGGCACGCCGCTGCTCGAGCTCTACCTTCTCTATGGCGAGGTCGACAAGAAGCTGCGCGCAGCGGGCGTCGAGCCCGTACGCAACCTCGTGGGCAGCTACATCACATCACTCGAGATGGCCGGCGCCTCGCTGACCGTGCTGGAGCTCGACGATGAGCTGACCAGCCTGTGGGACGCGCCGGTTCACACCCCAGCCTTGCGCTGGGGCGCGTAGCGATTACCTTGATCACCGCAAGGGCCATGGACGCGGCCACCATCACCTCCTGGATGCGCGAGATCTATGCCGATGTCCGCAAAGAGAAGGACCACCTGGTCCAGCTCGATGCGGCGATCGGCGACGGCGATCACGGCACCAACATGGCGAGGGGATTCGAGGCCGTCGTCCAGGC
>DASXSD010000089.1:0-3693 GCA_036506195.1 Candidatus Dormiibacterota bacterium | reverse complement strand
GTCTCACCTGACTCCCTGGACCGCTTTGTACTCTTGCTCAGTCACGCTCATCTCCCTCATGCGCGGGAGAGTGGCAAATCAGCCGAAGTAGCTGTGACGCATCACCCGAAGTTCTGCGACACATCAGCCGAAGGCCTTTTGGGACGCTTCAGCCGAACTTGCACACAAAAGACGTTGGCTCCGGGACAGGGACTCGAACCCTGAACCTTGCGGTTAACAGCCGCCTGCTCTACCGGTTGAGCTATCCCGGAACAGATGTCGAATTCTAGGTGCTGCCGTCCCCCGACCGCCGCTCGCTAGCTCTTCATGTCCCTGGGCTCGTATCTCACGATCAGAACACCTTCCTTGCCGACGGCGGTCGACTCGAGCAGCCGGAATGGCCACGCGTGAGGGCTGTCGCTGAAGAGCCTCTTTCCCATCCCGAGCACGATCGGATACACCATCAAGCGCATCTCGTCAACCAGGTCGTTCTCGATCAGCGTGTGGACCAGCTGACAACTCCCAATGACCAGCAACTCACCGCCGTCCGATTGCTTCAATCGATTGAGCTCCTCGAGCACGTCCCCGCCGACCACCGTGGTGTTGTCCCACGTCGGATTGCGCAGTGTCGTGGAGACGACGTACTTCGGCATCCTATTCATCTTGTCGGCGAAGCCGACGTCGTCCGTGCGGCTGGGCCACGCATCCGCAAAACCCTGGTACGTCTTGCGACCGAGCAGCAGCGCCTCGGCAGACGTCAGTTCGTTGAGCTTGAACTTGTCACCCTCGTCGCCACGGCTGAACTGGGACGCCCAACCGCCCCGCTCAAACTTCTCGGATCCACCAGGGTCCTCCATCACGCCGTCGACCGAGATGAACTCCGAAACGACAATCCTTCTCACCGGATCAAAGTAGCAGAGCATTGACGACGATCATTCGCACGCCGCGCCTGGAGCTCGTCCCTCTCAAACCAGTCGCCATCCGGCATCTGCTCCAGGGCCATCGCGCAGAGGCGGAGGCATCCATCGGGGCCACTTGGCCGGAAGAATTCCCGTCCGCGGCCGAGCTCGGCGGCTTCCTCGCCATCCAGCTTCATCGCATGGAGACGGCGCGCTCCCGCCGCGACTGGATGGTCCGGATGATGCGCGCGATCGCCACACATGAGGTGGTTGGTCATTGTGGTTTTCACGGACCTCCGGAAGTCATCGGACGGGCCGAGATCGGCTACACCGTGTTCACCGGATTCCGCGGACAGGGCTTCGCCAAGGAGGCGGCGAAGGCGCTCGCGACCTGGGCCTTCGAGCACGGACAGCGCGAGGTCTTCGCCTCGATCGCACCCGACAACGCGCCGTCGCTGGCGGTGGTTCGCGCGCTCGGTTTCAGGCAGATCGGGACGCAGGAGGACGAAGTTGACGGCCTGGAGCTCGTCTTTGTTCTCAGGGCCGACGACCCCGAGACCGAATCGCGACAGGTAGTGAAAACAGGTACCTGATTCAACTCGAATCAGGTGTTTTCCACCTTTTGGGCCCACCCCTTTGATTCCTACTCTCGCCTCAACGGATTGCGCAAGCAACCGAAATCAAATCCCTAGAGGAGAGAGACAAAGAAATGGAAGCCAGGCAGACGTTGAGAGGGAGCGCGGTCCCCAAGAGCCTCATGGTCGTCCTCGCGATCTGCGCCGCGGCAGCGCTGGCGATCGCAGGAGCCGTCATCACCAAGGACCTCGCCGGCTCGAACAGCACCACCGTCAAGAGCACCGTCCAGGCCGCCCCGGGGACCGTCCTCCGACAGGACAACCCGGTCCAGCCCGCGCTCTCGTCAGCGCCGGCTGAGAAGCACAACGGCCGCAGCTCCGGCAACCAGTCGATCGAGGGTTCCGACGGCGTCGGTCTGACAGCGGGCAACCCCGGCTGGGACGCGCGTTCAGTCCGCGAAGGTCACGGCGCGTAAGCGACCGTCGTCCACCCCTTGCGACGGCCAGCACGAGAGAGAGATCGACGTGGTCTCTCTCTTGTCGCGTCCTCGAACGCCCGTCTTCTAATCCCGGGGTCGACATACGAAGATAGGCGCCATGAGCACGGTGGCTGGCTCCGGCCACCAGGTTGCGGAAGCGCCGAACACCCTGCCCCGCCACCTGACGACGTTCATCGGTCGCGATCCGGAGCTGAGATCTCTGAGAGCCACCGTCCGTGCGTCGCGGCTTGTGACGCTGACTGGGACCGGGGGATCGGGCAAGACGCGGCTCGCAACCGAGGTGGCGAGGGCGAGCCGGGAGCTTTGGCCCGACGGCATCTGGTGGATCGGGCTCGAAGCCACCGACGACGTCGCCGGCGCGGTGATCGCGGCCCTCGAGCTGCCTGGCGTGGGCCGCGGCGTGGACGTGGTTGCTTCCTGGCTCGCGGCCAGGCGCGCACTTCTGCTGCTGGACAACTGCGAGCACCTCATCGCCGCCTGCGCACAGTTCTCGCAGACGCTGCTCGAGCGCTGCCCGAACCTGAGCATCCTCGCGACGAGCCGCGAGCCCCTCGGCGTGCCGGGCGAAGTTCGTTGGCCGGTGTCGTCGCTGGACGACGTCGATGCTTTTCAGCTCTTCGAAGCGAGAGGGCAGCTTCTGTTGCCCCACTTCAAGGTTTCGGCGCTCAACCGCGAGCCGGTAGCCGCGATCTGCCGGCGGCTCGACCGTCTCCCGCTTGCCATCGAAATGGCTGCGGCCCGGCTCGACCTCATGTCCGAAGGCGAGCTGCTGGCCAACCTCAACGATCGATTCGGCGTCCTGTCGTCGATCGCCCGGACGGCGCCGGCGCGGCAGCAGACCATGGCTGCCACGCTCGACTGGAGCTACCGCCTCTTGACTGAGGACGAGAAGCGACTGTTCCGCAGCCTGGCTGTGTTCCAGGGCGGCTTCACGATGGAGGCAGCCGAGGCGGTTTGCAGCGATGCGCCTCGGACGGTACTACCTCTGCTGTCCGGGCTCGTTCAGAAGTCCATGGTCGTGGCGGAGAAGCTGAACGACGGCAGCACGCGCTACCGGCTCCTCGAGTCGCACCACGCCTTTGCGCTCGAGCAACTGCAAGCCGAATCCGACGCGTTCGATTCGTTGCGTCGCCGCCATCATGAGCATTTCAGCAACCAACCCTGGACTGCTGTCGAATCCTCGAACTTCTGGTCCGCGGTCTCTTGGGCTCGGGATCATGCGCAGGATCACGGCCTCGGGATCGCGGTGGAAATCGCCGAGTCCGAGTTCTCCGATCAAGCGCGAGGTCGCAAGTTGCTGCTGGATCTCCTCGAGCTTTCGGGGGACAACAACGCACTTCGCGCCAGGGCTCTCAATCTCGCCGGCCGCCTCGCCTCGAGGCAGGGCGACCATGTCAGCGGCCGCAAGCTGGCTGACGAAAGCATCGCGCTGGCGCGCCCGCTGCAAGATCCCGAGTTGATCGCACAGGTCCTGAACGGGGCAGGCATGGTCTACCACTCGGCGGGCAAGCCGGCTGTTTCGAGGCGAATGTACGACGAAGCGATGGGGCTGTTGAAAGGCTCGCCCAATCGCCGGCTTGCAATTGAGATCCAGAACCAGCTCGGCTTTATCGCCGTCGAGCAAGGCGAGTACGCGCCCGCGGTGCCAATCCTCGAGGAATGCGTGTCCTATGCGCGATCGGTGAACGATCGCGCCGCCACCGCGCGCTACCTGGAAAGCCTGGCCAATGCCCAGCTCGG
>DASXSD010000088.1:0-38109 GCA_036506195.1 Candidatus Dormiibacterota bacterium | reverse complement strand
TAGGGCAGTTCGACCGTGAATGAAGAGATCAGGTCCGCGAACCGTGCGTTCGCGAGCAGCGTCGCGGCGTAGGCCAGACCGAGCCTCGCGCCACCGCCCTGGATGAGGAGCGACAGGTCGTCGCCCACGGCCTTGAACTCGAACCTCACGCCCTCAGCACGGCGTGAGGCGTGGCTCAGGACCAGGGGTCGCCGGGTGCGGACGGTCCACGGATTGCGGTCGGCCGTGTAGTCGCGGAGCGTGTCGAGCACCCGTCGCGCCGTGACCCCATCCCGCGTCACCACCCTGACCTTGATTCGCTCCGATCGCGGCACGGGCAAAAGAGTAAGCCCGGAACGGCTGCGGGCGACTGGCTACGCTTGGAACGATGGCGCGGTGGGTGGTCCGCGTCGAACGTGGCGGGCCGTGGGACTTCTCCAGAGACATGCGCGAGCAGGACGGCTGGGACGAGCACGCCGCCTACATGGACCGCATCTTCGACGATGGGTTCCTCCTCCTCGCCGGTCCGCTCGAGGATGGCCGCCACGTCCTCTGGGTCGTGGAGGCGGACTCCGAGGAGACGATCCGCAAACGCATGGCCGACGACCCGTGGTCGCCCAACGGCATGCTGACCCCCACGCGCGTCGAGCGCTGGGACATCGTCATGGACCGCCTGCCGAAACCAAATAACATCGGCTCGTGATCACCGCCGTCTTCGGCGACGCCCTCCTCGACCCGTCGACTGGAGAGACGGTGCGCGATGCTGTCGTGCTGATCGAGGACGGTCGCGTGACCAGATCGGGAAGCCGCGACGGGACGCAGGTGCCGCGCGACGCGCAGAAGGTCGACGCCTCCGGCCTCACCCTGCTGCCGGGCCTCATCGACTGCCACGTCCACCTCACCAGCCTCGGCGAGGGCCTCGACTTCGCGCGCGAGCTGACCACACCGCCGACCCTGGAGCTGATGCGTGCTGTGCGCGCCGCAAGGCGCACACTGGATGCGGGCTTCACGTCGGTCCGTGACGCCATGGGGTCGCCAGCCGGAATCCGGATGGCGATCGACGCCGGCTATTTCCCCGGCCCGCGCATGTTCGTGACCGTCAGCGGGCTCAGCCAGACCGGCGGCCACACCGACGCCCACTTCATGTGCGGGGCCGACCTCGACATCCCTCTGCCCGACCGCCCGCACATGGTCGTCGATGGCGTGGAAGCAATGCGCGTCAGGGTGCGCGAGGTGATCAGAGCCGGCGCCGACTGGATCAAGCTCTGCACCTCCGGCGGCGTCCTCTCACCCGGCGACCAGCCGCATCACTCGGCGCTCACGCTCGACGAGATCAAAGCCGCGGTCGACGAGGCCGCCACCCAGGGCCGCAAGGTCATGGCCCATGCCCAGGCCAACGCCGGGATCAAGAACGCGCTCAAGGCGGGCGTCGCGACCATCGAGCACGGCATCTGGCTCGACGGCGACGCGATCGAGATGATGCTCGACGGCGGCAACGCGCTGATCCCGACCCTGGTCGCGCCGCACTGGGTGATCCGGCACGCGGAGGCGGGCAAGATGCCCGCTTACGCGATCGGCAAGGCGCGCGCGGTCATAGACGACCACAAGGCGAGCATCCGGCAGGCCATCGAGTCGGGCGTCAAGATCGCGTTCGGGACAGACACCGGCGTTGGGCCGCACGGATCCAATGGCGAGGAGTTCCAGTTGATGAACCAACTGGGTATGGAGCCGATCGACTGCATCCGCTCGGCGACCACGGTCGCTGCCGACACGATCGGCATGAAGGGCGTAGGAAGACTCGACGCGGGCTGCTGGGGAGATGTGGTCGGGGTCCCGGGCGACCCGGTGGCCGATCTGTCTCTGCTCGCGAAGCCCGAAAACGTCCACCTGGTCGTCAAGGGCGGTGAAGTCGTCAAGCAGGCCGCGGCCGGTACGCGCGAAACCAGTCCACGATGAACTCCTTGGGGTAGCGTCCGGCAGGACTCAACGTAGGCCCGTCGGCGAACTCGTAGATCCCAAGCATGAACTGCATCGGATACGCGGGCGACTGGTGCACGACTTTCAGCACCTTCTCATCGACGTGAAACGCGACATGCTCCGGCGTCCACTCCACCGAGTAGGTGTGAAACTGGCGCACGTCGACCGCAACCTCCTCGCGGGAGAACTCGTCACGTATCAGTGGGTCGCCAAACGGGTGCACGCCCACCCCGACCGCGGCGCGGTCAGCGCCGACGTCGCGGCCGAAGATCTCGAACACGCAGACTTCGGCCGATCGGTTCGGCTCGTCGCCGCACCCGATCATCCACAGCGACACCATGTTTGCCGGATCGTCCAGAGCCCTGGCGCGGACCTCGAAGCGCCCGTATCGCGGCGTGTACAGCGCGAGGTCTTGCTGCGGCTCGCGGACGACCAGGTCTTCGCGAAAGCGATGCTGCCCCGTGACGAGCGCGGTCTGCACGGAAGAAACGCGCAGCCATCCGTCGAACTCTGGACACCACGCTTGTTGGTCCGCCTCGATGCACAGCCTCAGGCAGCCGTCCCGCAGCGCGTAGCGCGGCGCCGAAGCCTGGCGCGAGCTCCAGTGAGGAAGGTAGTGAGGAATCCACAGCCTTTCGTCCAACCGGTCGCCATCGAAGTCATCCACGACCTCGAGCTCGTAGCCGGACCTGCCCGAGTGCACCAGTCGATAATGGCCGAAGCATGAGACTGGACTGGGCGCTCCTCGCCAACGCCGCCGAGGCGCCACCGAACGGCCTGGTCTACATCCTCGGCGCCGGTTTCGACACCCTGATCCGCGACCAGTATCCGACGCCCTTCGGCGGCGTTATCGTGCTGCGCCTCCAGACCACGCGCCTGGAGACCGAGCGCCCGCACAAGGTCGAGGTCCACTGCACCGACGAGGACGGCAAGTCGCTCCTCCAGCAGCCCATCGTCCTCAACCTGCCCGCGCGCCACGTGCCGGCTGAGTACCCACACGGCTGGGACCTCTCGGCCAGCATTGTCATCAACCTCATGACGGTGCCCATCCAGAAACCGGGCTTCTACAACTTCGAGATCATGATCGACGACCAGCAGGTGCGCACCCTGCCTTTTCGCGCGGTGAAAGCAACCCAGGTCCAGACTGTTTGACCGCCGCGCTCAGCAACTTCGTCGCCTCGTATGGCCTGCTGGCTGTCCTGGTGCTGATGCTCGTGGAGAGTTGCGGGGTGCCTTTCCCCAGCGAGGTAACGATGCCGGTCGCCGGCCTGCTCGCGGCCTCGGGACATCTGAATCTCGTCGCGGTGATCGTCACCGGCGCGTTCGCCAACCTCGTCGGATCGCTCGTCGCCTACTGGCTGGCCTATCGATTCGGCGAGCCGTTGCTTCTCGGGCCTGGACGCTACGCCGGCATCCGGCGGCACCATCTCGAGATCGCGGATGGCTGGTTCGAGCGCTGGGGTCTGTGGGCGGTGTTCTTCGGCCGCATGCTGCCGGTGATCCGGACCTACATCTCTTTTCCGGCCGGCCTCGCGCGAGTGGACCTACCGCGCTTCTCGGTCCTCACGTTTGTTGGCGCCCTGCCGTGGTGCGCGGCCCTGACGCTTGCCGGCTACATCCTCGGCCGCAACTACGAGCGGATCAGCGGCCCCATCGAGAAGATCGCGATCGTGATCGCGGTGCTAGTCGCGGTGGGAGTTGTCGTCTGGTATGTGCGGGGTCGCCGCGAAGCGAGCCGCTGAGAAGTGCGAGATGTCGCGTCTGGTCGAGCCGTCGAGGACCAGGTCGGCCGCGATGTCGCCGACCACGGGCGCGAACTTGAAGCCGTGACCTGAGCACGGGCTCAGGACGACGACCCGCTTGTCGCGCGGGCTGAAGTCGATCACGAAGTCCTGGTCCGGTGTGTTGGTGTACATGCACGTGAGGGTGCGCCGTACGTGCCCGCTGACTCCACGCAGGTAGCGGGCGGTCATCAGCCGCAGCGGGTCGAGGTCGACCTCGTCGACGCGGCGCCGGATGTGGTCCGGGTCGGTGAAGTCTCCGTCGTGGTGACGGCCCACTTTGACCGACTGGCCGTCGAGAGCGGGAAATCCATAGACGTCGCCGAAGTCTTCGGTCTGGCGGATGAAGACCGGGCACCGTTCTGGCGCGAACCAGTCGGCGTCGCGGGCGATGGAGAACCAGGCGTGGACCTGGCGCTCGATCTTCAGCGGGATCCAGTCGATGAGCTCGGGCGTCCACGGGCCGGCCGCCAGCACCACCGCGTCGAAATCGCCCAGCAGCTCGTCCGCTGACGCGACGCGTGTCTCGCGCCTGATCTCCGGAACTTGCGCCAGCATCGCCGCGACCCCGCCCTCGGGGTTGAGGATCCCGGCCTGCCGGTCGAGCACGGCGACGTCTTCCGGCCGGACCACGTGGCCGCGATAGCGCCGCCGCAGGTCGGCCGCCCCCAGCAGCTCGACGTCGAGCTGATGCTGCCTGGCTGAGGCGAGAGCGCCTGCGACGGCTTCCGACGACTCGGTCCCGATCATCAGGGCGCCAGTCATCCTCAGCAGCGAAGTCCCGCTCACGGCCTCGAGCTCACGCCAGAGCTCGAACGCCTCATGGATGAGCGGCACGTAGTACGCGCCTTCGAAGTACGCGGTGCGGATGATCCTTGAATCTCCATGCGACGAGCCGTGCGCGTGGGGCGGCGAGTAGCGGTCGAAGCAAACGACGTCGGCGCGGCGTTTCGCGAGCCTCCAGGAGGTGGCGGCGCCCATCACGCCGCCGCCGACGACTGCGACCCGCATCCGGTTAACCGGGCGCGATGCGCGCGATGGGCTGTCCAGGAATCACCGGGTCGCCGACGTCGAGCAAAAGCGCCTCGACGGTGCCGGTGACGGGGGAGGGGATCTCCGCGTTGACCTTGTCCGTGTGCGCTTCCATCAACGTCTCGCCCTCGGCGACATGGTCGCCGCGCTGCTTGCTCCACGCGCCGACGATGATCTCTTCCGCTCCCTGCAGCTCAGGCATCACGACCTCGTGGATTTCGACGCTCACCTTTCTATTCTCTGCCGCTCAGGCCATCGAGACGACGTCGAGCAGATCCTCCTCCCAGTAGTCGACGCGGCCTTCGGGCATGAACAGCACGCGGCCAGGCTGCAGCGCTGCCACGAACTCGGTGTCGTGACTGACGATGATCATCGTCCCCGGCCACTCCGCCAGCGCGCGAGCGACTCCCGTTCGTGAGGGTGGGTCCAGGTTGTTGGTCGGCTCGTCGAGCAGGAGCAAGTTGTGCCGGCCGGCGACCAGCTGTGCGAGGGCGAGCTTGGTCTTTTCGCCGCCCGACAGCGTACCGGCGTCCTGCCGCGCCACGTCACCTGTCAGGCTGAACATCCCGAGCAGCGCTCGAAGCACGCGCTCCTCGGCGTCGGGCGACTGTTCGCGCATGTGCGCCAGCACCGACACTCCGCCGCGAATGCCTTCGTGCTCCTGCGCGTAATAGCCCAGCGACACTCCGTGGCCGAGGCGGAACGAGCCTGCGTTGGCCTCGCTCTCGCCGGCGAGGATGCGCAGCAGGCTCGTCTTGCCGGCCCCGTTCAATCCCATCACCAGCAGCCGCTGCTCGCGCTCGACTTCGAACGAAACGTCGTGGAACACCAGCGGACCGCCATATCCCTTCGCCAGCCCCGAGCAATGCAAAACGATGCGTCCGCTGTGGGGTGGCTCCGGGAACGAGATCTTCACCTTGCGCTCGCGCCGCGGAGCAATCACCCGCGCGGCCTTCATGCGCTCGACCCGCGACATGATCGACTTCCCCTGCTTCGCGCGCGTCTGCGTCTGCCGGCGCATCACCTCGGCGAGGAGGCTCAAGCGCTTGATGTCCGCCTCCTGGCGGCGGGCGAGCGAGGTCAGGCGCTTCTCCTCGAGTCGCCGCGCTGCCTGATACTGCGAGTACGTGCCCCGGTACTCGATCAGGCGGCCCGCATCGAGATGCAGCACCCGCGTGATCGACGCGTCGAGCAGCATCAGGTCGTGACTGACCACGATGACCGCGCCGCGGTAATCGCGGAGGAAGTCCATCAGCCACGACTTGGCGTCGGTGTCCAGGTGGTTGGTGGGCTCGTCGAGCAGCAACAGGTCGGCGTCCGCGAACAGGACACGCGCCAGCTCCACACGCCGCCGCTCACCGCCTGACAGCACACCGAGGGCGAGGTCGACGCGGTCGAGGCGCAACCCGAGTCCGCCGGCGATGCGGCGCGCCTCCGACTCGCCGGAGTATCCACCCAGGTGCCGGTACCTCTCCTCGACCTCCGAGTACTTCTCGATCGCCGTCAGCGAGTGGTCGTGCTCGAGCCTGTGGTGCATCTCGTGCAGGTCGGCCGCCGCCCGATCCAGGCCCCGCCCCGACAGGATGTGAGAGAGAGCGCTCTGTCCGGACTCGGCCCGCGGCCGGGGGTTCTGCGGCACGTAGCCCAGCGAACCGCGGCGCAAGACCACGCCGGCCGCTGCGTCGCTTTCGCCCGCCAGGACCCTGAGCAGGCTGGTCTTGCCCGCGCCATTGCGGCCGACCAGCCCCAGCTTGTCGCCCGGGCTGACGGTGAAGCTTGCGTCGGACAGCACGCGTCGCGCAACGACGTCGATCGCGAGTCCTCTGACCTGAAGCATGGCTGCCAGATGTTACGTCCCCCGGAACCCGGCGTTTGGTCAGGCATCACTCGCGCCCAGGAGGCCGTACGCAAAATGAAAAAGCTGTTCGTTCTCGTCGCATTGCTCGCTGTGGCGGCCGCCTGCGCCGGTGCCGGTGGTGCAGGCAGCCCCTCGTCCAGCTCGAATGAAGGGACTAAGTCGCAGCCTGTCCAGAGCAATGGGTCGACCGCGCCCGAGCCCAACCGCTCGACAGGTGATGGGACCGTCGCCTTGCCCAAAGACACCGTCCCGGCTCTCCAGGGCCCACCGGTCATCCGCCAGGCCCAGATGACGATCACGGTCGGAAACGGATTGTTCGACTCCAAGTTGCTGGAGGTCCGCACCCTCGTCCAGGCGCAGGGAGGCTACATCGCCGGCACCGACGCCCAGGCCAGGCCTGTCAGCGACCAGCAGCCCGGCCAGATCCGCACCGGGGTGATCAGCTTCATGGTCCCCGCCGCGCACTTCGACACCGCCATCGACCAGCTGTCGAAGGTCGGCAAAGTCCAGTCGGAGCACATCACGGGCACCGAAGTCAGCGCCCAGTACGTCGACCTGCGTGCGCGGCTCGCGAACGCCGAGGCGCAGCGCGAGGCGATGCTGGTCCTGCTCCGGAGCGCCAAGACGATCAGCGACATCATTGCCGTGCAGAACCAGATCGGCCAGATCACGGGCCAGATCGAGCAGCTGAAGGGCCAGATCAAGTACCTGGACGACAACACCTCCTACAGCTCCGTTTCGGTGACCCTGATGGAGTCCGGCGCGCCGCTTCAGTCGCCCAACGCGGACAGCTGGGGCTTCGCCACCGCCATCAACATGGCCGCGCACAACTTCGTGAGCACGATCAACTACGTGATCACCGGTCTCGGTGCGGTGGGGCCGCTCCTCGTTCTGCTGCTGCTTGGTTACCTCGTCTGGCGCGCACGCCGCCGCACCGCTCCAGTCGCGCGGCACGTCTAAGACAAGAACTCAGGTCCCCACCCGGCCGGGCCGTTCCGGCCGGGCCATCCTCCCCAGCAAGTGGGGAGGGGAAGGGCTGGGCTCAATCCCCGGCCCGCTCGAGTAACCTGCTGCGGTATGCCTAAAGCACTGTGCAGGCTCACAGTCGCCCTGGCTCTGCTCGCACTCGCCGCGTGTGGCGGGGAAGGGACCGCGACGGCCTCGCCGACACCCAGCCCCTCGGCCACATCCAGCAGCTCGCCGACGCCGGGAAAGGTCTTCACCTTCAAGCTGAACCCCGCCGACGCGACGGTCACGTCGAAGGGAACGATCACCCTTACCGCCGGCCCGAAGACGACGACGCTGGAGCTGAAGATCACCGGTCTCCAGGCGAGCTCGTCGCACGTCTCGCACATCCACCTCGGCTCGTGCACGGGCCGCGGTGGAATTGCGTTTGCGCTGAACCAGGTCATCGCCGACGGCCAGGGCAACGCCGACACCAAGACCACCCTCAACATCACTTACCCGCCGGCGACCGGCAAGTGGTACGCGGTGGTGCACTCGGGGCCCGATATGCAGGGCACGAACTCGAAATATCTGCTCTGCGGAAACCTCTTCTAGGAGATAGATGACGCCGGATCAGCCGGCCGGCGAGCAGCAGCAAGCCGAGGTTGTCGAGCTCCCTGCCGCCTCACGGGCGACCGCCATAGCGCTCGACGAGCTCGAGCTCGTCTACGCCTTCATCTACGCGCGCGTAGGTAATCGCCCCGACGCCGAGGACCTGACCCAGCAGGTGGCGATGAAGGCGATCCCGCGACTCCGCCAGGGCGCGCCGGCAAGCTCGATTCGCGGCTACCTCTTCGCCACGGCGCGCTCCGTCCTCGGGGGCTTCTGGAGCACTCGCCTCGGCCTGTCCGAGGCCGAGCTTCGCGAAGACCTGGCCCTGGCCGCGCCGGCAGGACCTCCTGCCGAGGACCGCTCGGTTACCGTTCAGGAGATCCTGGCCCAACTCTCCGACAATTACCGGCGGGTGCTCGAGCTGCGTTTCCTGCACGGGTATTCGTTGAAGGAAGTGGCCGCGGAGATGAACTCGACGGTGGGCGCCATCAAGGTCATGCAGCTGCGTGCATTGCGCGCGGCGGCGAAGGTGCGACCGCCCGAATGAACGGCAAGCCCGAGAACCGTGTCGACAAGATCGTCTCCGACCTGCTGCGCGGGCGGCGACTGAAGCTGCGAGGGGCCGATGCCGAGGAGAAGGCCGCGATCACCGCGGCCGCCCGCCTGGCCGGTGCCCGCAAGGGGTCGCAGCGGATGCACCCGTCTTTCCGCAAACGGCTGGCCGAGGAGCTCGACCACGCACCTCGCGAGGGCTGGGTGACCAGGCGTACGGCGCTCGTCGCCGGCCTGGGGCTGGCTGCCGGAGCCGCGGGTGGCCTGCTCCTTGGTCGCGGCGGCGCGCCTGAAGCGGTCAAGGCCGAGACCATCGAGCCGGTCGACGGCCGCTGGGTCGATGTCGGCGCGCTGCATGACTTTCCGGAAGGAGAAGGCCAGCGTGTGGTCGCGGGCGGTGTCGGGGCCTACGTCTTCCGCCGCGGCGAAACCGCGAGCGCCGTCTCCTCCATCTGCTCGCATCTTCCATGCGAGCTCTCCTGGGATGGAGCCGCAGGGCACCTCTTGTGTCCCTGTCACCCGGCCCGGTTCTCGCCCGCCGGCGAGCCCATGGTCCGCTACCCCCTGCCCGCGCTCAGCAAGGTCCATGTCCGCGTCACCGAGCAGGGTCGGGTCGAGGTCCTGGGCACCTCGTGAACCTGCCCGCGCACCGTTCCAAACAGCTCGCGCTCGACCGGTGCCTGCAGCTGCTCGAGGAGGCCCAGGTCCGGGGCCAGGGACGGGTTGACGGACCGTTGGGGGCTTCGCTCCGCCACCACCTCGAGCATGCAGGGGTGATCGCCGATCACCGTCTGGAGGGGCGACGCGTCGACCGCGTTCTCGACGACATCTTCGCGCTCCAGGCGCAGCTGCTGGGGCAGCTACCCGAGGACAGCCGGCACCACAACGGTACGTAGGGGAAACCTGCCGGGTTTCCGGTCGAAATGCCGCGAGCGCCGGCAGTCGCGGCTAAACCGCCGAAGAATTAACCGCGAGCGCCGGCAGTCGCGGTATTGAAATGGGTAGGATCACGCCTTGTGACCACATCCTTCAGTTCCTCACGTTCGTTTCTCCTCACGTCCGAATCAGTCACCGAAGGGCATCCCGACAAGATCTGCGACCAGGTCTCCGACGCTGTCCTGGACGGCATGCTCGCCCAGGACGCTCAAGCCCGCGTCGCGTGTGAGACGGCGATCACCAAGGGGCTATGCGTCGTCATCGGCGAGGTCACCACGCACGCAGACCTGGACATCCAGCGCACGATCCGCGACACGATCCGTTCGATCGGCTACCACGACGAGCAGATCGGCTTCGACGCCGATCACGCGCTGATCCAGGTCTACCTCAAAGAGCAGTCACCTGACATCGCGGCCGGTGTCAATCACTCGCTCGAAGAGCGCGGCGGTACGGGCGGCGCGGACCCGTTCGAGCTGCAGGGAGCGGGGGACCAGGGGATGATGATCGGCTTCGCCTGCAGGGAGACGCCGGAGCTGATGCCGCTCACGATCTCGCTCGCCAACAGGCTGGCCAGGAAGCTGGCCGAGGTGCGCAAGAACGGCTCGCTGCCGTTTCTTCGTCCTGACGGCAAGACTCAGGTCACCGTCGAGTACGAGCATGGCAAGCCCAAACGAATCGAAGCCATCGTCGTGTCGACTCACCATGCGGCGAGCGCCACCCAGAAGGAGATCGCAGAAGGCGTCCGCGAGCTGGTGATCAACCCGGTCCTGAAGGGACACGTGGTCGACGACGCGACCAAGATCATGGTCAACCCCAGCGGGTCCTTCGTGCTCGGCGGTCCAGCGGCCGACGCGGGCCTGACCGGTCGCAAGATCATCGTCGACACCTACGGCGGGGTGGCGCGGCACGGTGGCGGCGCGTTCAGCGGCAAGGACCCGAGCAAGGTCGACCGCTCCGCAGCCTACGCGGCGCGACACGTGGCCAAGAACCTGGTCGCCGCGGGGCTTGCCGAGCGCTGCGAAGTCCAGGTCTCGTACGCGATCGGTCGTGCTCACCCGACGTCGATCGCGGTCGAGACGTTTGGCACGGGCGCCAAGTCGGAAGAGGAGCTGCTGCAGCTCATCCGCCGGCATTTCGACCTCCGCCCGGGCGCGATCATCGCGAACATGGACCTGCTCAGGCCGATCTACCGGCCGACCGCGGCGTACGGTCACTTCGGCCGCGACGACCTCGGCGTGCCGTGGGAGCTGACCGACAAGGTCGAGGCGCTGCGCGCCGACGCGGCCGTCGCCGCTCGGTAGAGCTAAAAGCCCGCTGGTCCGGCTCCGCCTCCGGGACACCCTGACCCGGCGCAAGGTCGCCATCGCACCTCGAGGACGCAAGGCGCTGACCCTCTACGTGTGCGGCGTGACCCCATACGACTCCGGGCACATGGGTCACGCCTTCACGTTCTCGATGTTCGACGTCCTCGTGCGCTTCCTGGAGGCGAACGGCGTTCGCGTGAAGTACGTGCAGAACGTCACCGACATCGACGACCCGCTGTTCGAGCGGGCGCGGCGCGACGAAATCGACTGGCGCGACCTCGCGGAGCGCGAGACGCAGGTGCACATCCGGGACATGACAGCGCTTGGCTGGCGTGCGCCGGACGTGATGCCCCGCGTCTCACATGAGATCGAGCGCATCCTCGCCGCCGCTGCGCGGTTGAAATCCACGGGATATGCCTACGAGACAGATGCCCTCTATTTCGACACCGGCAAATACCGGGGCTACGGCCGGTTGTCGCACCGGTCGCGCCGCTCGATGCTGCGCAAGCTGAGGGAGGAGTCGCTCCTCGGGTCAGTCGGTCCGGAAGCCAAGCGCGACCTGCTCGACTTTCCTCTCTGGCGGGGATCAGCGGTGGGCGAGCCCGCCTGGCCGTCTAAGTTCGGCGAAGGGCGCCCCGGCTGGCACATCGAGTGTTCCGTGATGGCGATGCGCTACCTCGGTCCCCAGATCGACATCCACGGCGGCGGCCGCGACCTTGTGTTCAGCCATCACGAGTCCGAGCGCGCGCAGTCGGAGTCCCTGACCCGCAAGGCGCCCTTCGCCCGGGCTTGGGTGCACACCGGGATGGTCCGCTACAACGGGCACAAGATGAGCAAATCGCTCGGCAACCTGATCAAGGTCAGCCAGGCGCTGCAACGCGCGCCGGCCGCGGCTGTACGCCTCTACCTCGTGTCCCATCGCTACGGAAGGGACTGGGATTTCGACTGGAGCGGGCTCGCGCGCTCGGCCCGGTTCGTCGAGCGGATGCGCACGTTCCTGGCCGACGACGAGCGCTCGCCAAAGGGCCGGCGCCGGCCGCCGAATCGGGCGCTGATGGCCGAGTTCACCAAGGCATTGGCCGATGACCTCGACACCCCGCGCGCCGTGCGGGCTCTGCGGAGGGCGGTGCGCCAGCGCGACGCCGCCGCGGTGCGGGCCATGCGCGAGGTCCTCATGGGGACGGCCGCTCTGACCTAGGAGACTTCTAGCGGAGAGCCGCAGTTGGGGCACTCCCTGTTCGCGTCGAGCTGGACCATGGTCTCGCACACGGGACACAGGACGTCGGCCGTGACGACCATGGCTGCTTCCTCTTCCGCCGCCTCGGCCTCGAGCTCGGCGGGGACCATCGCCAGGTCCAGCGCGGGCGCGCCGCAGTTGAGGCACACATAGCCAGGCTGGACCACCCGGTGGTCCTGGTACCCACCGGCGGAGTCGATCTCGACCTCGGCGAACAGGGCGCGAAACAACTCCCCGCCGCACCGCCGGGAACAAACGAGCAGCATCCAAATCCAGACTAGGCGAGCCGGCGACGCAGCGTTGCGGTGCCCGCGACGATGAGAAGGATGCAGACGCCGGCGACGACCCCGGCGTCGAGCTGCAGCGACGGCCACGTGAGGTCCGCGCCCTTGACCATGATGTCCCGCATTCCGTTCACCGCGTAGGTCAGGGGCAGTACGTTCGAGACGTACTGCAGCGCCTCTGGCTCGGTGGAGACCGGAAAGATGATCCCCGACAGCAGCACCTGCGGCACGATGACCAGGGGGATGAACTGCACCGCCTGGAATTCCGAGCGCGCGAACATGCTCAGGAAGATGCCGAGGTTGACGGCGGCGATCGCCATCAGCGCCTCCATGCCGAAGATGAGGAGCACGTTGCCCTGGTTCTGGATCTTGAGGACCGCGAGCGAGAAGATCAGCACCTCTGCCGCCTGCACGAGCGCGATCACCGTGAAGCCGAGCATGTAGCCGAGCACGATCTCGCCTCGCCGCAAGGGACTCGCCATCAAACGCTCGAGCGTGCCCTGCGACCGCTCGTTCAGGAACGAGACGATGGTGATGACAAAGACGAGGAAGAACACGACGAGGCCGACGAAAGCGGCGCCGAAGTAATCGAGGGTGTCGTAGTTGGAGCCGCCGTAGAGGTAATCGATCCGCGGCTGGAAGCTGACGTTGCGCCCGGCAACCTGCGACGCAAGTGTCGTCAGCGCTTTCTGCAACGCCTGGATCACGGGCGCGTCCTCACCGGGTTGGGAGCCCTCGAGGTGCACCTCCGGCGACACGCTGCCGGCCCCAGCCTGCTGGCTGAATTCAGACGGCAGGACGATGTACGCCGTCAGGGACCCATCCTTGAGCTTCGCGTCGCCGTCGGCCGCGCTGATGTCGCTCGTGCTGATCTGGTCGGACTGCCGGAGCTGCTCGGCCACGATGGCGCCGAGAGGTCCCGAGTCTTCGTTTGCGATGCCGACCGAGGGCAGGCTCGACGAGCCGCGCATGAGGTAGCCGAGCAGGCCGAGGATGACGATCGGCGCCACGAACAACAGGGCGAGCGTGCGGCGGTCGCGGCGGAACCCCTGCAGAAGTCTTCGCGTGATCGCCCGCACGCGATGGGCGCTCATGACTCGCTCCTTCCCGCGATGGCGAGGAATGCTTCTTCGAGGTTTTGCGACTGACCCTGCGCGCGTAGCTCGGCGGGCGAGCCCTCGGCTAGAAGGCGGCCGTACTGCACGAGTCCGAGGCGCTGGCAGCGGTCCGCCTCGTCCATGACGTGGCTGGAGACGATGAGCGTGGTGCCTTCGGCGGCCATGCGCCGGAAGTACTCCCAGAACTGGACACGGAGCTGGGGATCGATGCCGACCGTCGGCTCGTCGAGGAGTAGCAGCTCGGGACGATGCACCAGCGCGCAGGCGAGGGAGCAGCGCTGCCGCATGCCTCCGCTCAGGGTGGCCACGACCGAGCCGCGGCGGTCGTAGAGCTGCACCAGCTCGAGCGCCGGTCTCACTCCGTCTTCGGCGCCGTTGATCGCGGCGAAGAAGCTCACGTTCTCCTCGACCGACAGCGCGGGGTAGAGGGCCGGCGACTGCGTCATGTAGCCGATCTGGCGCAGCACACCGACGTTCGGCATCTTGTGGCCGAGCACCGTCACCGTCCCCGCGCGTGCCTCGAGAAGTCCGCAGATGAGACGGATCAGCGTCGTCTTGCCCGAGCCGTTCGGGCCGAGCAGCCCGTAGATCTCACCCTGGCGCACGCGCAGGGTCACGCCGTCGAGCGCCTTGACGGACCCGAACGATTTGGAGACACCGTCCACGTTCACGGCGTAGGAATCACTCACCGCTCTCCTCCTCTGTGGTCATGGCACGGAGCCATGTTTCGGCGAGCTGCGTGACAGCGGCTTCGCCCTCGATGTCGAGCTTCAAGACCCGCTCCGCCAGGGGTCGGGTCAGGATGTGAAAAAGGATCGGTCCGACGAATGACTGCAGCGCCAGCAACGGATTCATGCGCCGCACCCGGCCCTCCGCCATCTGCCCCGTGACGTACATGACCAGCAACCCGACGACACCCCGGATTGCTCCCGCGGCTGCCTCCTCGGTCTCGGGCCGCAGCCCGCTGACCTCGAAGAAGAGCGCCCTCACGAGCCCGGCACGGTTTTCTCCCGCACCGTAGACGGCGCGGTAGGCGGTCCGCGCGATCTCGGGCATCAGCAGCTGGGGCGGCTCGTGATGCCTCGACGCCAGGAGCCGGCTCACGGGCTCGAGCGGGGAGTAGGACTCGATCAACCCCATGAGGAGCGCGGACTTGCCCGGAAACAGTCGGTAGACCGTGGCGCGCGAGAGCTCGGCTCGGTCGGCGAGATCGTCCATCGACAGCGCGCCCAGCCCCTGCGCGCCAACCATGTCCACGGCCGCGGCTAGGATGCGCTCCCGCGCGCCTGGCTCCGGAGCAAGGTCGAGCGCCGCCATGAGCGTCTCGCGGGATTTGAAGTGCCGGTAAAAGCTCGCTCGGGAGACCCCCGCCGCGCGGGCGAAGTCGGCGACTGTGGGCTTGCCGCCGCGGGCCAGGACGCCCGGCGCGCGATCGAGGATGCGCCGGCTGACCGTCACGATGCGAGACTAGACAAGACGTCGCGTCTTGTCAAGTATCAGAATTTACACGCTGGGTAGCGGCGGGGCCGTCATACGGGCGACCATCCGGTGATGCGCTCCAAGGAGATGGCGACCACGGGGCCCACCGGCCGCACGCTTGCGTACTGCGGATACTTGCGGACGAGCAGGTCGACGGCGCGGCCCGCCTCGCCCGACTCGACGACGCGAGCGGTGCCGTCGACCCGCACCCACCACAACCTCGACCAGTCGTCCTCGTAGTGGTCGAAGAGCACCGAGACCGCCGGGTTGGCGGCGATGTTGCGCAGACGCTTGAGGTTGGTGGTCCTCTTCGGCTTCGCGTCGACCGCGAAGTAGAGCATGTCCCCGGCGATCGCGAAACAGATCGGCACGATGTGCGGCTTGCCGTCTGCGCCGGTGGTCGCAAGGCGGGCCACCGCGGCGTCCGCGATGCGGCGTCGCATCGCCGTCGCGTCCATCCGACGAAGTATCGTTGACCCGTGCAGAGGCTCCGCACATACACCGTCGAGGAGGCCAACCGCGAGCTGCCTCGCGTGCGTCCCATCGTCGCCCAGATCGCGGAGCTCTCGGCCCTGCGACCGGACCTCGAGGAGCAGCTCCGGATGGCCGAATACGCGGTTCAGCGTGCCGGGGCCAACGGTGAGGACCGGGAGCGGGAGCAGCAGGCGCGGGACGCCGTCCAGGGCGCGGAGGAAGAGCTGCTGAAGGCGGTGCTGAACCTGAACAGCATGGGCATCCAGCTCAAGGGACCGCTCGAGGGCCTGATCGACTTCCCTTCCTACCGCGACGGAGAGCTGGTTGAGCTCTGCTGGAAGCTGGGCGAGGAGCGGGTCGAGCACTGGCACCGCGTCGGCGAAGGCTTCGCCGGCCGCAAGAAGCTCTAGAGCTCCGTCTTCTCCTTGACGGGGCCCCTGACCGCCTCGTAGACCGCCTTCGCGATCCCGGCCGCGTCCAGGCCGTGCGCCCGCAGGATATCCGCCGCCTTGCCGTGAGGGAGAAACTCGTCGGGCAGGGCCAGGTTGCGCACGCGCCCGGCGAGACCGTGAGGCGCGAGCGCCTCCAGGACGGCGCTCCCAAAACCTCCTGATCCGACGTTGTCCTCGACGGTCAGCACCACCGGGTGCGCGCGCGCCCAGTCGGCGATCCGGGGGTCGATCGGCTTGATCCACCGTGCGTTGACGACCGCGCACGAGACGCCTTGCATCTCCAGGCGCGCGGCGGCCTCGCTCGCCACTTCGACCATGCGGCCGACGGCGAAGATCACCGCCTCGTCACCCTTGCGCAGCTCCTCCCAGCGGCCGACCGGAAGCGGCTCGACCGGAAGGTCCGGGGTCGCCGGGACGGGTCCCTTCGGGTAGCGAATCGCGACCGGCCCGTCGGTCGCGAGGGCGGTCTCGAGTAGCGCGCACAGCTCGGTCGCGTCCTTCGGTGCGGCGATCTTCAGGTTCGGGATCAGGCGCAGGTAAGAGAGGTCGAAGATCCCATGGTGCGAGGCGCCGTCGGGACCGGTCACGCCCGCGCGGTCGATCACGAACACGACCGGGAGCCTGTGCATGGCGACGTCCATGATCGTCTGGTCGAAGGCGCGGGCCAGGAACGTCGAGTAGATGCAAACCACGGGGTGCATGCCCGCCATGGCGAGGCCGGCCGAGAACGTGACGGCGTGCTGCTCGCAGATGCCCACGTCGAAGAAGCGGTCGGGAAACTCCTTGGCGAAGTTCAAAAGACCAGTCGATGAAGCCATCGCGGCGGTGATCGCGCAAACCTCGGGCCGGCGCGCGGCGGCGCTCATCAACGCCTCGCCGAAGATGTCGGTGTAGGTCACCTCGGTCGAGCGAGCCCGGCCGGTGAGCGGGTCGAACGCGCTCACGCCGTGCAGCTTGTCGACCTCGTCGTCGACCGCCGGGCTGTACCCGTGTCCCTTCTCGGTCACCACGTGCACGACCACCGGCTCGCGCAGCTTCCTGGCGCGAGTCAGCACCTCCTCGAGCGCGCTCTCGTCGTGGCCGTCGACGAGGCCGGCGTACTTGATGCCGAGACTCTCGAACATCGTCGACGGCTGCAGCAGCTGCTTCAGACCCTCTTTGACGCGGTAGGCGGCCTGGTCCGCGGTGGAGCCGACCAGCGGCAGGTCGCGCAGCAAGCGCGAGATCTCGTCCTTGATTCGCTCGTAGCGCGGGTCGACACGTAGCTGCGACAGATGACGTGCCAGCCCGCCTACCGTCGGTGCGTAAGAACGCCCGTTGTCGTTGATGACGATGATCAGGTTGGGCGGTTGAAGATGGGCGATCTGGTTGAGCGCCTCGTACGCCATGCCTCCGGTGAGCGCGCCGTCACCGATGACCGCGACGACGAATCCGTCGATGCGCTTGCGGAGGCGAGCCTCGGCGATGCCGAGCGCGTAGCTCAGCGACGTCGACGCGTGGCTGTTCTCGACCAGGTCGTGCTCCGACTCCTTGCGCGAGGGATACCCCGACAGGCCGCCGGCCTGGCGGAGGGTCGCGAAGCCGGCGGCGCGGCCCGTGACGAGCTTGTGCACGTAGGCTTGGTGGCCCGTGTCCCAAACGATCGCGTCCTTGGGGCTGTCGAACACACGGTGCAGAGCAAACGTGAGCTCGACCACGCCCAGGTTCGGGGAGAGGTGACCGCCCGTGCGCGAGGTCTGCTCGACGAGGAATGCCCTGACCTCGCTGGCGAGCTCGGCCAGCCTGGGCGGATCCAGTGCCTTGAGGTCGGCGGGGGAGTGGATCGTCTCCAGGATTCCCACTGTTCGATTAACGCTCCGGGCCGGCCATAAGTTCTGCCAGCTCGATGCAAAGGCGGGTGCCCGCGCCGCTCGGGCCACGCAGCACCGTCGTCAGCTCCAGGTTCGAGTTCCAGGCCGAGGCCGCAATGTCGATGTGAGCCCACGGCGTGCCGCCCGCGAACTCGGCGATGAACATGCCTCCTATGATCGTGCCCGCCTCGCCGTACTCGCTGTTGCGCAAGTCCGCGATCTGACTGCGCAGCAAGACCCGGTAGTCCGCGTACATCGGCAGCCGCCAGACGCGGTCGCCGGCCTCGTGCGACGCCCGCTCCACCAGGGACCAGAATTCGTCGTCGTTGCTGATCGCTGCGCTCGCCGCGTGACCGATGGCGATCGTCGCGGCGCCGGTTAGCGTCGCCAGGTCGATCATGTGCGTCGCGCCGTTGCGCAACGCGTGCGTCAACGCATCGGCGAGGACCAACCGGCCCTCGGCGTCCGTGTTGACGACCTCGACCGTCTTGCCGTCGGCGCTGACCACGACATCGCCCGGTCGCTGCGCTGCGGGTCCGGGCATGTTTTCCGCGGCGGCGACGATCGCCATCACGTCGAGTGGCAGCTTGCGCGAGGCGATGACGTCGATCGCCGAGAGCACCGCGGCCGCGCCGGACATATCGTCCTTCATGCGGCTCATGTTCTCGGGGTTCTTGAGCGAGATCCCGCCGGTGTCGAACGTGATGCCCTTGCCGATCAGGGCGAGCACGGGGCCGTTCGCGTTCGAGGCTCCATGGTTCGCGTGGTGGCGGATGCGGATCAGGCGCGGCGGCTTGGACGAGCCGGCGCCGACTCCGAGCAACAGGTTGTAGCCGCCGGACTTCAGCTCGCCCGGCCCGAGGACCTCGATCTCGAGGTTGTGGCGCTGCGCGATCCGAGTCGCATCCTGGGCGAGTGCCTCCGGCGTCAGCTCGTTCGCGGGCGCGTTCTGCCATTCCCGCGCGCGGTTGGTGGCCTCGCCGTTCTCCTGGGCGGCGATCACCTCGCGCTCACGCCCCGTCCCAAATCCGGCAAGCATCAGCTCGTCGATCTCGCGGCGCTCGGGCGCCTGGCCCGTCTGCCGCGACCGGCGTTCGAAGGTGCCGAGGACGCAGCCCTCGACGACGGCCTTGAGGCTGTCCGGACTCAGCGGCTCGCTGCGCAGGACGGCCATGCGTCTGTAGCCCCAGGTCCGCGACGCGCGCACCAGCTCGTGGTGCGCCGAGCGCAGGCGCTGGCCGTCGAGGTCGTGCACCGCGCCGAGGCCGTAGAGGATGACGCGGCGAGGAGCGATCCTGCCCTGCGCCGGGATCGGCAGCACCTCGTGGACGCGGCCGCGAAACTCTGCGTTGGCGATCATCTCGGACAGCACGCCGCCCATCGTCCGGTCGAGCTCCAGCGCGGCGGCGCCGAGCTTCTGGCCGGTGGCTACCGGGACCGCGAGCGCGTCCACGTTCAGCTCCGCGGGCGACGCGGAGACCAGGTTGATCTTCACGGCTCGCTAAGGGTAGATCGAGGGCTTCAGGCCAGGTGCTCGGCCACGAGCTCGAGCACGTGCGCCACGCGAAGGTCCATCCCGCGCCTGCGGGCGGCTGCGGCGATGTGCATGAGGCAGCCCGGGTTGTCGGAGGCGACCACGGCACAGCCGGTCTTGGCGATGGCGTCGAGCTTCCACTTCGCGAGACGGTCGGCGACCCGCGGCCATTCGAGGCTGAAGCTGCCGCCGAAGCCGCAGCAGTTGGCGATGTCCGGGAGGTCGACGACCTCGTAGCCGGCAAGCTCGAGGACGCGGCGCGGCTCGCTCTTCAGGCCGAGCTGGCGGAGGCTCTGGCACGAGTCGTGGTAGGCGATCTTCAGGCTCATCCGCCCCTCCTCGACGAGCTCGGGATCGTGCTCCAGGAGCTTGAGGACGAAGCGCGTCGAGTCCCGGAAGCGGCCGGTCAGGGTTTCGTCCGCGGCAAGTCCCCATTCGGGGGCGTCCATGGTGAAGGCGCCAAAGCAGGAAGCGGACGGCGTCACGATCAGACCCTTTGAATCCCGAAGGCTTTTGGAAAGCGATGTCGCCAGTTTGTAGGCAGTGTCGAAGTCTCCGGCGTTGGCGGCCACGAGACCGCAGCACCATTGCCCCTTGGGAAATCCAACCTTGAACCCGGCGGCCGAGGCGATCCGCTCGAGCGCTGCCGCCGACCCCGGCCAGGCGCGATCGGCGAGGCAGGAGGCGAAGATCGTCACCGGTTCGCCGTCGACGTCGTGCTCCTGGGCCTGGTCGCGATATGGAACTCGGGCGAGCTTCGGCGTTCCGGGGATGAGGCCAGTGACCGGAGCGGCGGCGCGCATCAGAGTGTCGGCCAGCTTCGGCCGTTTCCACATCTCGACAAGGGCGCGCTTGCGCAGTGACTTCCTGCCCGCGCGCCGGTGCTCGAGGATCTGTCGCGGCAGCGGGATGTCGACCGGGCAGACCTCCTGGCAGGCGTTGCACTGGACGCAGAGCGTGTTTCCCAGGTCGGCGTCCGCGAGTCCATGGTGGAACGGCGTCAGCACCAGACCGATCGGCCCGTTGTAGATGTGGCCCCCGAACTGGTGGCCGCCAACGGCCATGAATGGAGGGCAGGCGTTCGAGCATGCGCCGCAGCGGATGCACGTGAGGGCGTCGCGGAAGATCGGGTCGTCGAGCATCTTCTCGCGGCCGTTGTCGAGGACGACGCAGTGCATCTCGCGCGGACCGTGCACGCCGATCGTCAGCGACTGCTCGATATCGGCCGACCGAGATGGTCCTGTGATCCAGTTGACGTAGCTGGTCATCACCTGGCCGGTGCCACTGCGCGGGAGCATGCGCAGCATCGCGACCGCGTCGTCGAGGGTGGCCACCAGCTTGTCGATGCCGAACAGCGCGATGTGGACCCCAGGCAGCGTCGTCGTCAGGTCGGCGTTGCCCTCGTTGGTGACCAGCACGATGGTGCCGGTCTCCGCGATGGCCATGTTGGCGCCCGAGATGCCGACTGTCGCCGCGATGAACTTCTCGCGCAGGCTCTCGCGCGCATGACGCTGGATCGCCTCCACTGTGGGCTCGGTCCCGAAGACAGCCGCGGCGTCTTCCTTGGTCAGGTGGATCGCCGGCGCGATGAGGTGCGACGGATGCGTATGCGTCAGCTGGACCATGCGCTCGCCCAGGTCTGTCTCGACGACCTCCATGCCGAGGTCCTCGAGGTAGGTGTTGAGACCGATCTCCTCGCTCGCCATCGACTTGCTCTTGGTGACGACCATCCGCGCGCCCGAGGGGAGTCCACTCGCGGCGTTCGAGCACAGCTGGCCGATGATCTCGCGCGCCTCCGCCGCGTCTTTTGCGAAGTGGACGACGCCGCCCACAGCGCCGAGCCGCTGCGTGAACTGCTCGAGCAGCTCAGGCAGACGGTCGAGGTTGGCCTGGCGCCGGCGTTTCAGGTCGGCCCGGCCCTTCTTGAAGTCGAAGCTTTCGAACGCGAGGTTCCTGCGGCCGCGCAGGCCGGTCATCGCGTGGATGAGCGCCTTCTGGAGCTTGGGATCGTCGAGGGCGCCATTGACGCGGTGCCCGAAATGACGGCGAGTCTCTGTCAAAAGTGGCGCGCTAGCGCGTGCCTGGGGCACGCGTATGGACGGCTTCCTGGATCGCGTCCTTCACGGCGTCGGGAGTTGACACCGGCGCCAAGCATATGGTCCCGACGCAGACCACCGCGCGGTCATCACCGTTCGGGTCGATGACCGCGTAGGGATGTGCGACCCGCGCGGCCTGCGCGAGCTCCGGATTCTTCGTCGTGACTTTGATCCCCTGCGGCAGGCGGTCGAGCGCGCGCGCGAACACCGCCGCCATCAGCCCGTACTGCCGCGGCAGCGCGGCCACCGACTCGAGCGCCCGGCGTGCACGCTCTCGATACGGCGCCGCCGGGTCACCTGTGAGGATGTCGAGCTCGATCAATGCAATCGCGGCGAGCGAGTTCTCGGCCAGCGGCTTGATGCGTTCACCGAGGCGGCCGAGGTCGTCGTCACCGGAGTGGTCGAGGTAGCCGCCGAGCTCTCGATCCGCAAAGCGGGCATCGATGTGGGAGGCCAGGTCGCGCGCGATCTCCAGCCATCGCTCGCCAAGTCCACGCTGGTAGGCGCGGAGCGCCGCCCACAAAGACCAGACCTGGTCGGACAGCTGTCCGCCCACGCCGTCCGCGTGGGCCATGCCCTCGCCCTTCCTGTAGGCGCGCTTGAAGAGCGACTCGAGCAGCTTGTCCGCGGGAAGGCCGGCATCGAGGTAGGCGACCGCGAGGGCCGCGTTCCAGGCGGTGTAGACGCGGCGGTCCACGAAAGGGGCTTCAGCCTGGGCGCGCGCGCCGGCGTCGAGCGAGTAGTAGTGCTCGTCGGCGTCCTGGCTGCCCGCGTAGAGCCCGGTCTTGGGGTCGCGCAGCACGCGGTCGAGGTAAGCGGCCGTCTTCTGCAGGGGCTCGGACATCTCCGCCTGTGCCAGCGCGGCGACCAGTCCCGCGTGGTCCTCGAGCATCTTTTCGAAGTGAGGGACGCTCCAGTCCTGTGTCGTCGAGTAGCGAAAGAATCCGCCCTCCACCTGGTCGTAGGTTCCGCCGCCCGACATTCGCTCGAGCGTGTGCATGGCCATCTTTCCCAGCTCGGGATCGGAGCGCACGACGCTCTGCTCGAGTAGAAGAAGAATGGCGTCGGTCTGCGGAAACTTCGGCGCGTTGCCGAAGCCGCCGTACTCGGCGTCGTATGCGTTCTTGACCGCCTCGAGAATGCTGTCCACGAGGTGAGGCTCCAGCTCGCCGGCGCTGCGGGCCGGCCCCGACGCCGCGCGCTTGCGAGTCTCGAGCACGCGGCTCGCAATCTCGGCCTGGTTGGAGCGGTAGTAGTCGGCGATCCGGATCAGGGCGCTCGCCATCTGGTCCGGTGGGAGGTAGGTGGCCCCGGTGAGGATGTCTCCGGACGCTGTCAGAAAGGCGGTGGTCGGCCAGCCGCCCATGTTGTAGCGCTGGTTGATGTCAGGACGGACGTCGTTGTCGACACGCACCGGCACGTAGTCACGGTTGATCAGCTCGATCACGCTCGGATGCGAATAGGTCGTCTCGTCCATGACGTGGCACCAGTGACACCACACCGCGGAGATGGAGAGAAGGATCGGCCGCCGCGTCCGCCGGGATTCGTCGAAAGCCTCTGCGGACCATGGGTGCCAGTTGATCTCCGAAGCCCGGTTCGGCCGCGGCGAGAAGTGAAACTCCGCTGCGGCTTCGCCCATCAGGCAAAGGTTACGATGGCGATGTGATCTCAACCAGCACGGTCGACACATACATCGAGAAGCACTCCCAGCGCTTCATCGACGAGCTCAAAGAGCTCTGCTCCTTCCCCAGCATCTCGAACCACGGCCGGGATGCGATCCAGCCGGCTCGAGACTGGCTGGCGAACCGGCTCTCGCGGTACACCGACCGCGTCGAGACCCTGGAGGCGGGCGGCATGCCCGCCCTGTACGCGGAGGTCCGCGGTCGAGGGCGCCGCAAGCTGCTTCTCTACGAGCACTACGACGTGCAGCCGGTCGATCCGATCGAGCTCTGGGACTCGCCGCCGTTCGAGCCACAGGAGCGAGCCGGCCGGATCTTCGCGCGAGGCGCCGCCGACGACAAGGCCGACGTGATGGCGCGCATCCACGCGCTGGAAACGTTGAAAGAGTTGGGCGAGGTGCCCGTCACGCTGCGCTTCCTCATCGAGGGCGAAGAGGAGATCGGCTCCAAGTCGTTCGAGAAGATCGCGCACGACCACGCGGACGAGCTGCGCGCCGACGGATGCCTGTGGGAGTCGGGGTCGTCGTTCGACGACGCAGGCCGGCCGACCATCCAGTTCGGATGTCGCGGGCTCCTCTACGTCAACCTGCGTGTCAAGATGCTGGACTTCGATCAGCACTCCGGATTCGCGTCCATCTATCCGTCGGCCGCCATGTACCTCGTCGGTGCGCTCGCCAGCCTTCGCGACCAGGACATGAACATCAAGATCGACGGCTTCTACGACAAGGTCGTCAAGCCGACTGAGGCCGACCGCCGGATGATGGCCGGCATCGACCCCGAGGTCGAGAAGCGGCGTCAGCTCGTCGGCTTCGCCAAGCTCGTCCGCGACCCGAAGCCAGAGCAGGTCATCGAGCAGATGCTGTTCCTGCCGACATGCAACATCGCCGGCTTCACGACCGGCTACCAGGGCCCCGGCTCGAAAACGGTGCTGCCGGCGGAGGCGAGCGCGAAGCTCGACTTCCGGCTGATCCCCAACCAGGACCCCGACGATGCGCTGGAGCTGCTGCGCAAGCACCTCGACCGGCACGGCTTCGAGAAGGTGGAGATCGGCGCGTGGGAGGGCGAAAAGCCCGCCCGGTCGGACCCCAACTCGGCGATTGCGCGAACGATGATCGACTGCGTCCGCGAGATGCACGGCGAACCCGTGCTCTGGCCGTTCATGCCGGCCACGGGTCCGATGCACCCGGTGGTGGCCGACCTGGGGGTGCCGACGGTGCTGCCTGTCGGCGTCGGCCGGCCCGACAACCGGATCCACGCGCCGAACGAGAACATCCGGGCGGCCGACTACATCAACGCGATCCGGCTCATGTGCCGGGTCTGGGAGCGGTTTGGAGCGGCCTGATGGAGAAGCTCACCGACAAGCTCTTCACGGTCAAGTACAACGAGGACACAGGCAAGCCGCACATCGAGATCGTCGACCAGAACGTCTGCTTCAAGAAGTGCACCGGGAAGTACTGCAACCACTTCTGCCCGGCGGGCGTGTACGAGTGGAACGAGGAGCAGAAGAAGAACCTGGTGAGCTTCGGCAACTGCATCGAGTGCGGCGCGTGCTCCATCGGGTGCCCGTTCGACAACATCACCTGCCAGTCTCCTCGCGGCGGCTACGGAGTTCGCTACCAGCACGGCTAGGAATACGGACCCTACCCAGGGAATACTTCTAGTGCAGTGAGCGACTACGACGTGATCATCGTCGGCGGGGGCCCGGCCGGCCTGGCCGCCGCGCTGTACACGGCCCGCATGGACCTCAAGACCGCCGTCCTCGACCGGGGACCGCTGGGCGGCCAGCTGCTGAACACTGAGCTGGTCGAGGACTACCCGGGTTTCGAGTCCATCCTCGGCTCCGACCTGGCCCTCAAGATGGGTGACCACGCCCGCAAGTTCGGGGTCGAGATCCGCGACTTCGAGCCGGTCAAGGAGATCGACGTCCAGGGCGACACGAAGGTGGTGCGACTGGAGTCAG
Source organism: Candidatus Dormiibacterota bacterium (assembly GCA_036506195.1). Classification (GTDB taxonomy): domain Bacteria; phylum Chloroflexota; class Dormibacteria; order Dormibacterales; family Dormibacteraceae; genus 40CM-4-65-16. Next base: position 12,970 of record DASXSD010000088.1, on the reverse strand, counting down.
GGGAGGAGCTCCGTGCCCCGGCCCTGATCATGGCCGCGGGGGGCCTGCCCCGCTACCTGCAGGTGCCCGGCGAGAAAGAGTTCTGGGGCCGCGGGGTGAGCTACTGCGCGGTTTGCGACGGCGCCTTCTTCAAGGGCCAGGAGCTGGCGGTCATCGGGGGTGGCGACGCCGCCGTGGAGGAGGGCGACTTCCTCACGCGATACGCGTCGACGGTCTACATCATCCACCGGCGCAGCGAGCTGCGCGCGCAGCCCATCCTGGTCGACCGCGCACGCGCCAACCCGAAGATCAAGTTCATCCTCGACGCCCACGTCAGGGAGATCGTGGGCGACGACAAGGTGCAGACCGTCCGTTACGAGCAGCACGGCGAGACCAAGGAGCTGAAGGTGGGCGGCGTGTTCATCTTCATCGGCTTCGTGCCGAACTCGGCCCTTTTCAAGGTCCATGTCGACCACGACGAGGGCGGCTACATCCTGACCGACCGCAACATGCAGACTTCAGTCGAGGGGATCTGGGCGGTGGGCGATGTCCGCTCGCAGCTGACCAAGCAGATCGCGACGGCGGTCGGCGACGGAACCACGGCCGCGGTGGCGGCCGCGGGATACATCACCGCGCTGAAGGACGGCGCGCGGGCTTAACGCGCGAAAACGTCGACGCGAAGCTGGTAGCTGTAGCGCCCGTCCTTTGACGTCGCTTCGACGCGTGCCGCGCCGGCCTGGTGCGCACCAAACGTCGCCACGGGTTTCGCGCCCGCCGCGGGCGTGGAGTCCAGTGACAACACGCTCGGGTTGCTGGTCTTGAACTGAACATCGGGCCACTCGTCGGAGGGCCATCCGCTCAGGTCGACGGTGAGCGTTCCCCCGACGGCGACGTACGCCTCGCCGCCGTCATCATCGATGGTCGCCGTGACGTGCGCGTAGTCGCCCCGTCCGGCGTTGACGATCGTCCGGTGCTCCAGGGCCGGCACCACTCCGTCCAGGCCCACGGCGAGGGCGATCATGACCGCGATGTAGCCGCCCCACGCCAGGTTCCGCGTCGTCGAGTCTGGACTCGCGAAGCCAGGGACGCGGTACGCAATGCCGCGGAAGTTGAAGATGAGGCCGGCACCAAGCAGGATTCCGGCGAGCAGCAGCACGTTGAGAAGCAGCGTGGCGGCGAGCACGAGCACCGCGGCACTGCCCTGCAGCGTGCCCGAGGTGAGCATCGCCGGCAGGACCATCAGGCTCGCCAGCCCGGCGAGCCCGTATCGCAAAGCGAAGATGAGCAGCAGGACGCCGACCACGCCGCTGAGCGCTCGCGGCGTGGCGATCGTGCGCAGCTGCATCACACCCTTCTCGGCGAGGTCCAGCTCGCCAAGCGAAGGCGCGGGCACGCCGCGCATCAGCGCCTCGGCCGCGTGCCTCAGTTCGGAGGCGGACGGGGATCCCGGCGGCTTGCCGGGAACCTCGACGCGACCGGTCGCCGAGTCGACCGTCCACACAGCGGCCGGCACCGCTGCTCCTGTCACCGGCCCGGCGGGCGTCAGCTGGTTGCCGGGCGCGACGTGCACGACGACCACCCCAGGCCGGACCGTGCGCTGGATGGCGTTCGGTCGCCAGTTGGCCTCCGCCCACGCGGCCGCCGCGATCGCTGCGGCCTGCGGGTTCTCGCCTGGTCCCGAAAAGAGCAGGAACGCCGGGGTTGCGCCTTGCGGCCGGTACGCGATACGCGTCGCGTTGCCGGCGAACGTCTGAAAGCGCGAGTCGGTCCTGGCCGCGAGCCGGTAGCGGCTGCGCGGAAGGATGCGAACGAGCGCTGTGATTGCGAAGTCTTCGGCGCTGAACGGCAAGGCCCGCCGATGATATGCCGCCCGGCCGGGACTCACACGCTCTTCCAAAGTCATGTACGGTTTCTCCCGCACTCGCCCGCCAGTCGGTGCAGCGAATCAGAGAGGGAGGCACGGAGCGTGTTGTGGTTTTTCAAGGCGGGCCTGTCCGCCGTCATGGTCGCAGGCATGGTCGTTCTGATCCCCATCGGTGCGTTGGCGCGCTACCCGGACGACAACGGTCATCACTACGGTCAGCTCAGCAACCCCGGTCATCACTACGGTCAGCTCAGCAACCCCGGGCATCACTACGGACAGCTGAAGCATGACCAGGCGCCGGCGGCCAACCCGCCAGCGGCTCCCACGCCATCACCGGGGTCGCACCCGGTCACATTGGGCTCGCTGGTGGCGGACGTGGTCAGCTCGGGTCAGCATCCGACGTCAGGCGATGCCTCCTCGATCCCGGACCTGCCGATCGTCCTGCCCGTGCAGGACTCGCCATCAGGCCAGGTCAGATTCGAGGACTCGGCGCCGGCTCATGAGCAGGACTGGATGCTGCTCCTGATCCTGCCTGCGCTGCTCGCGGTATGGCTGCTGGTGTTTGCGCGCGCCGCCCTCGCCGCGTCGAGGCGGCCGAGGAAGAGCGCCGCCTAGCCGCTAGCGCTGGGCGTTCTGAGCGGTCAGGGCGATCAGGCCCACCAGCACGCCCACGACGGCAACCGCGACCGCAACCGTCGCCGCGCCGACCAGGGCGGCGCGCCGCCACGGCCGGACATCGGCCGCCGGCGCGAGCGCGATTACTGCCGCCGAAAGCCAGAATCCAATCTCTGCCTTCGACGATGCCCTCCCGCCGCCGGCGGCCAGATTGGCGAGAAAGAGGGCGACGACGCCGGCGACCGACACCGCCGACAGCCACAGCGTCCGCAAGCCGACGAGGCTCACCGCGATGCCGATCGCGACCAGCGCGATCGCGAACCACGCGAAACCGTCGGTGCCCGTGGTCATGGCCTTCGTCGTTCCGTCCGCGGCCTGATACGTGTAGGTGTGCGGGGCCAGGGTCTGGTACCCGTTGATGGTCTCCACGCGGTCGCGCGAGCAGGCCGCGTAAAGGGTCGCGAACGGCAAGGCGAAGAGCACGAAGAACGCCGCGTAGGCGGCGGCCGACCAACGGCGAGCCAGCCTTCGCGTTGCCTGGCGGACGGCGGCGGTGTCCATCAAGATTGGAACGGAATCATGGGCGAAATGGATTCGATGTGACGATCCGTCCGGCCGCCGAGGCGGACCAGGCGGCGATCGTCCGCCTGGTGCGCGAGGCAAACCTGAACCGCATGAACCTCCGCTGGCCGAACTTCCTCATCGCGGAGGCGGATGGGATGGTGCTTGGAATCGGACAGGTCAAGACGCATCGCGACGGCAGCAACGAGCTGGCTTCGATGGTGGTCGTCCCAGAGCGTCGGAGTCAGGGCATCGGCACGGCGCTGATCCAGAGGCTGATCGCCGACCACCCGAACACGACGCTGCACCTGACATGCCGGCGACAGCTCGGCGGCTACTACGAGCGGTTCGGTTTTGTCCGTCTTCCCGCGAGCGAGTACACGCCCTACTTCCGGCGCCTGATCCCGATCGTCAATTTCGTGGCGCGCTTGTTTGGTGAGCAGATCCTGGTCATGCGCCGTGAGAGCTAACTGACGACGTCGATCCACACCAGACCCGGAGGCAGCGCGACCGGCTTGCCGTCCGAGGTCGCGAAAGCGAGCGGCGCGCGGCTGTTCGTCGACTTCCAGCTTCCTTTGAAACCCTGGCCCTTGTAGTAGAAGTTGGCCGCGCCGCTGCTGTCGAGGTCGAAGTCGTGGATGTGCGCGCCGTGGCCGTCGCCGACGTCCAGCAGCTGATCGCGCGTGTGCAGCATGATCACCATCTCGATCCGCAGGGGCTGACGCAAGTTGACGTCCGAGTACAGGTGGCCCTGCTCGGTCTTGCTGTACGTGCCGGTGGTGGCGTCGTACTTGTAGACGGAGTAGTGCTCGCTCACCGTGACGGTGCTGGCGCCCGTTCCCGAAGCGAGTGTGGGTCGCGCTTTTGGAATCGTGTACGACGCGATGCTCCCCCAGTAGTTGTTCATCGCGGCGAGGACCCGATCACCGTTGATCATGAGGTTGTCCGGCGCGTAGCGCTTGTTGGTCCGGTACTGGTAGCCGATTATGTTGAAGAACTGCGGTACGCCTTCCTGCGCCGCTCGGTCGCGGGTCGCCTGGGATTCACCGGACTGGAACAGCAAACCCTTGTAATGACGCGCGATCTTCAAGGAGATGAAACGCGAAGAGCGCATCGGGCCAATCACATTGGGCACCTGCTGATAAATGGCCGTCAGCCTCGTGATGCCGCCTTCCGCCAGGTACTCGAACACGATGCCTGCGGCCTGCAGGCCGTTCTGGTCGCGCGCGGATGAGTCGTTCGGGACCTGGATGAGCGCCGGGTAGCGCAGCGCGGTCACCGTCTCGCGGTCGTGCCAGTAGATCCCACTCTTGAGGCTGAAGGCGGCGGCCAGCGGGTGCCCCGTCAGGTCGCGGCCGCCGGGAGCGAGGTCGATGTTGAGAGGACCCGACGGAAAGCCAGCAGTCGAGAACGTGGCGCTCCTGCCGTCCGCCACCCAGTTGAGCGTGGCGGGCTGCGCGCCGACGGTGAACTTGATGGTCGACGTGTCCATGGCGTCGTTGAAGGTCAGCTTCAAAGTCGCGCCGGGGTCGATCTCCATGCCGTCCGTCAAAGGCGTGCCGTCACCGGCGGTGACCGAGATGACTCGGGGGACGATGATCGTGGTGAATGTCCAGTGAGCGGCGCCGATGCGGTGATGGCCGACGTCGTAGATGGACTTCAGGTCGACCGTGTACGTCGTCAGCTCGTCGAGCGGCCTGGTCGGGATCCAGGCGAACTGCGTGCCACCCGAGATCGCTGTCATGGCGCCTTCCGTCTCGGGCTTGACAGAGAAGGCTGACTTGACTACGTTCAGCGAGACCGACCTCGTGAACGTCATGAGGAAGCTGCCGTCGGTCGGGATGTCCTTCTGGCCGTCGCGCACGTTCGCCGACACCGTGGTAGGGAGCGTGTTCTCGTAGGCGAGGAACGCGCCGGCGCCCCCGAGCACGATCACGACGGCGACGGCGGCGGCGATGAGCCGGCGGCGAGCTAGACCCTTACGGCGAGGTGTTGGTCGCCGTATCGGAAACGCGCCGAGTGAAGTGGGCCTCGATTCTGGCGGTGACGTGGAGATGGACAACGGGCCGCGCGAATTATTGCACCAAGGACCTGCGGAGGTAACCGAACGTATAGAGGCCTGTCGCGTGACCGCTTTCGAATGCGATCTGCAGCGCGTACTGGCCGACGAGAGTGACGTCCTGGATTCTCAGCTCGTCGTCGTTGAGGCTCTTGACGCGGGAGAGGCGGCCGGGCATCCCCGCCTCTCCGCGGCACTCCGCGCAAGGGCATGCCCAGCGCAGCTGCTCGCCGGTGTAAGTGGTTTGCCGGCCGTCTTCCCACGTGATCACCATCACCTGCCGCGCGCGGTCGACGTCGACGTTGGTTGGAAAGGGATCCGGGTCTTGCGTCTTGGAACCTAGTGCACGTTGATGACGGGCAGCTGGCGGAACGACTGGATCGAAGTCCGGGCGGCGACTTGCGAGGCGATCTCGACGAACGCCTTCGCGCCCGCGGACTCCGGCCGTGAGATGACCACCGGCGTTCCGCTGTCCGCGTCCTGACGGATGCCTTCCTCGAGGGGAATCGCGCCGAGGAACGGGACCCCCAGCCGCTTCGCGGCGGACGCCGCGCCGCCGTGGCTGAAGATCTCGTGCCGGTGTCCGCAGTTGGAGCAGACGTACCAGCTCATGTTCTCGATCAGCCCGAGCGGGGTCACGTTGAGCCGCCGAAACATCTGCAGCGCCTTCACCGCGATTTCGGTGGCCACGTCCTGCGGCGTGCACACGATCGCCACGCCGGTCAGCGGCACCGCCTGCGCGAGGGTGAGCGACGCGTCACCGGTGCCCGGCGGCAGGTCGATGACCAGATAGTCGAGCCGGCCCCAGTCGACCTGGACCATCATCGCCTCGATCGCCTTGCCGACCATCGGCCCGCGGTAGATCGTCGGCTGGTCGCCGGGGTTGAGGTGACCGAACGACATCAGCTTCATGCCGTGGGCCTCGATCGGCAGCAGGTGGCCGTTGGACTGCTGAGGTGTCTTGCGCGAACCGGTCATGGCCGGGATCGAAGGCCCGTAGATGTCGGCGTCCAGCAGCCCGACCTCGGCGCCGCTCTTGCGGAGCGCCGCCGCAAGGTTGACCGCCACGGTCGACTTGCCCACCCCGCCCTTGCCCGAGGCGATGGCGATCGTCTGCTTCACGCCGGGCAGGATCTCCGACGGTTTGGGCCGCATGAACGCGGGACGCACGTTGGCCGTCATGCGGACGTCGACCGCCGTGACCCCCGCCAGCGCGCCGACCGCGTCCTCGGCCTGCGACTTGAACCGGTCGCGCACAGGGCAGGCCGGCGTGGTCAGCTCGAACGTGAAGCTCACCTGGCCGGAGGCGCTGACCTCGAGCTCTTTGATCATGCCGAGGCTGACGATGTCCCGGCCAAGGTCCGGATCCTTGATCTGGGCCAGCGCGTCGAGTACCTGCTGAGAGGAAGGTCCCATCGTGGCGATCTTACCGATCGCCACCAATGAGGAAGGGGGAGCATGCCCCCTGCGGCGGGCCTGGCGGAGCCAGCTCCCGCCGCACCCCCCTAGGGGCACCGGATGTTACCGAGGCTGCTAAGTTCATGCCCAATGACGTCACAGGGGCCCCCGCGAAATCACGGCGCGCGGCTCGCCGAGCCGACGGGCGGCTCGGGTCGCCGGTCCTCTGATTTCGTGGGGACCAAGCAGGTGACCGCAACGAGCCCGCTGTCAGAGCTCATCGCTTATTACGGTGGGCCGGCCTCAGATGTCTACTTCCAGCGGGCGCACAAGACGCTGGCGGCGGCCAACGTCGACGCCGTGGTGGCCATGGACTTCTTCTCCAGCCGCTCGGGCGTCCTGTGCGGCGTCGCGGAGGCGGTCCGGCTGCTCGGCGGCATCCTGCAGGAGGGCGACGAGGCTTTTGCGCTGCCTGAGGGCGCGCCCATGACCGCGAAGGAGACGGTCTTGCGCGTGCGCGCGCCGTACTCGCGGTTCGGCGTCTACGAGACGGCGTTGCTCGGCATGCTCTCGAGCTGCTCGGGCTGGGCGACGGCCGCGCGCGAGATTGTCGAGGCGGCGAACGGCAAGCGCGTGATCAGCTTTGGCGCGCGCCATGTGCATCCGCTGGTCGCTCCGACCATGGAGTACTCCGCGGTGGTGGGCGGCTGCGCCGGCTGCGCCACGCCTCTCGGCGCGCAGCTCGCGAACCTGCAGGGCGCGTCGGGGACGATGCCCCACGCGATGATCCTCCTGTTCGGCGATACGGTGAAGGCCGCTCAGGCCTTTGATGAGGCCATGGGCGACGACGTGCTGCGGATCGTGCTCGTGGACACGTTCAAGGACGAAGCAGAGGAGGCGATCCGCGTCGCCGAAGCGCTCGGCAAGCGGCTGCGCGGTGTGCGCCTGGACACGCCGGGCGAGCGCGGGGGTGTGACCGTCGACCTTGTGAAAGAGGTGCGCGCGCGGCTCGACCTCGCGGGCTTCGAGCATGTCGGGATCTTCATCTCGGGCGGGCTCGACGCGGCGAGGATCCGCGAGTTCGAGGCGGCGAAGTGCCCCATACATTCTTATGGGGTCGGGATGGCGATCAGCTCCGCCTCGCCGATCGCCTTCACCGCGGACATCAAGGAGATCGCGGGCAAGCCGATGACCAAGCGCGGCCGCATCCCCGGCGCGGCGCCGAGCGCGCGGCTGGTCAGGGTCATCTGACAAGAACCCAGCTGCTCGCGCACCAGGCCGCATGCCGGGCCTGTCGCGTCTGCGAAGAGCAGGGGATCATCGCCGAGGCCGGCCCCACGTTCGAGGGCCGTTGGGGCGCGCCGTTCCTTCTCGTCGGCCAGGCGCCTGGTCCCGCCGAGCGCGCGACGCGGCGGCCGTTCTCGGGGCGCGCCGGCAAGGAGCTCGATCGCTGGATGGTGCGCGCCGGTTTTGCCGGCCCCGAGGAGTTTCGGCGGCTCACGTACATCGCGGCGTTGATGCGCTGCTTTCCGGGCCGTAACAGGCAGAACACCGGCGACCTTCCGCCGCCGCCCGCAGGCATCGCCAACTGCGCGCAATGGCTCGACGCCGAGCTGCGGCTTCTCAAGCCGAAGGCGTTGATCCTGGTCGGCCAGATGGCCATCTCGCGATTTCTCGGCCCGGGGTCGCTCGAGGAGCGCGTCGGCAAGCAATTCGGCACCCGTCCCGTCATGGTCCCGCTGCCACATCCGTCGGGCCAGAGCCGCTGGCTCAACGCGCCGGCCAACCGCGATCGCCTGTCGGCAGCGCTCGCCCTGATCAGCGAGCTGCGTGCAAACTTGGCGCGGTGAGATACCTCTTGGTCTATTACGGCGGCAGCATGGCGGGGACTCCCGCCCAGCAGGCGCGCGTCATGAAGCAGTGGACGACGTGGTTCGCCCGGCTCGGAGCGGCGATCATCGATCCCGGCAACCCGTTCACGGGCAAGGTGAACAAGGTCAAGCCTGACGGCGACGTGGCGAAAGGCCCGGTCGGCCAGCGCGCATCGGGCTACAGCATCATCGAGGCGCCCTCGCTCGACGCGGCGACGAAGCTGGCGAAAGGCTGCCCGGTGATCAAAGGCGGAGGGCAGGTCGCCGTCTACGAAACCTTCAACGTGATGTGAGGTAGCGGTGCCCGCGTTCTTCGGCCGCCGCAACGGCGAGCGGGTCGTGATCGAAGGCGGCGACGCGCGACACCTGGCGCGATCCCTGCGCACGCGGCCCGGTGAGGAGATCCAGGTCGTCGACCCCGACGGACTGATGCTCACGGTGCGCGTCGAGTCCGTCAGCGACGTCAAGGTCGAAGGCGTGGTCGCCTCGGAACGCGAGCACCAGCCGGAGCCGGCGCGCCACGTCGTCGTCGCCATCTCTCATCTGCCGGCTTCCTCGCTCGAGCTCGTGCTCTCGAGGTGCACCGAGGTCGGCGCCTCGGCTTTCCACATCGTCCAGGCCAGGCGCAGCGTCGCCCGTGGCGCGAGGACCGAGCGCTGGCAGACCATCATCCGGGAATCGGCGATGCTCGCCGGCAGGATCCGCGTCCCGATCGTGGCCGGACCATCACCGCTCGCCGAGGTTGTGCGGGCGCGACCAAACCCCGTGATGCTCGTCCGCGGGGCGGCGACACCGCTGGCGGCGATGCCGCGGCCTCGGGAGGTGACCCTGCTCATCGGCCCGGAGGGCGGCTGGACGGAGGGGGAGCTGGCCCTCGTCCCCGACCACGCCGGGCTCGGGCCCCGCAACCTGCGAGCCGACACGGCGGCGATCGTCGCCACCGCGATCGCCGTCGGTCTCTGACCCTAGGGCTTCAACCCGCGCGCGGTCGCTACCTCACCTCGGATCGCAAGTACCGACAGGACGACGAAGGCAGCCGCGCCGATGGCAAACACGACGATGCCGGCCGTGACGGATGTCTCGGCGACCCCGAGGCCGGCGAAGACGAGCCCGATCGCGATCACGAGCGCGGCGTATACGCGAAAGCCGCTCTTGGAGGCGGCGAAGCCCGGCGGCAGCGAGCCGAGGTAGCGCGAGGTGACGGTGCGCATCACGAAGTCGCCCGCACCGATGAGGTTGAGCAGGAGCACGACACCAATCAGTGCGATCAGCCCGCCGATGACGAGGGTCGCGCTCACGATCCCTAGCATTCTGACCGTGGCGGTCATCACCAAGCAGGCTTTGGTGCGGAACTTCTGCATCATCGCCCACATCGACCACGGCAAGTCGACGCTCGCCGACCGCCTGCTCGAGCGCACCGGCGCGATCAGCCAGCGCGAGATGCAGGACCAGGTCCTCGACATCATGGACCTGGAGCGGGAGCGCGGGATCACGATCAAGCTGCAGGCCGTGCGCATGACGTATCCCGCGCGAGACGGCCAGACGTACGAGCTGAACCTGATCGACACGCCGGGCCACGTCGACTTCGCCTATGAGGTGTCTCGCTCGCTGGCCGCGTGCGAGGGAGCGATCCTCGTGGTCGACGCGGCGCAGGGCATCGAGGCGCAGACCCTCGCGAACCTCTACCAGGCCGTCGAGGCCGGGCTGACCATCGTCCCTGTCGTCAACAAGATCGACCTCGACGCGGCCCAACCCGAGATGGTCGCCGAAGAGATCTCCGATGTGACCGGCATCGCTCGCGACCAGGTCATCTTCGCCTCGGCCAAGCTGGGAGTCGGCACTGACGAGATCCTCGAGGCGGTGGTCAACCGCGTGCCCGCACCACGAGGGGACCCGTCGAAGCCGCTGCGGGCCCTGATCTTCGACTCGCACTACGACCCCTACCGAGGCGTGATCACCTACGTGCGCCTCGTCGACGGCGAGATCATCCCCCGGACCAGGATCCGGATGATGAACACGGGCAAGGTCCATGAGGTGGACGAGGTCGGTTGGTTCGCGCCGCGCCCACGCCCGGCGGAGAGGCTGACCGCCGGCGAGGTGGGCTATGTGACGGCCGCGATCAAGAACGTCGTCGACGCCCGGGTCGGCGACACAGTCACCACCGCCGAGCACGGGGCGAGCACACCGCTGCCCGGCTACCGGCGCGTCAAGCCGATGGTCTTCGCCGGTCTTTTCCCATCGAACTCCGACCAGTTCGCCGACTTGAAGGAGGCGCTGGAGAAGCTGCAGCTCAACGACGCGGCGTTGTCCTTCGAACCGGAGAACTCGGCGGCGCTCGGCTTCGGCTTTCGGTGCGGATTCCTCGGCCTCCTCCACCTGGAGATCGTCCAGGAGCGCCTGGAGCGTGAGTTCGAGCTGGACCTGATCACGACTGCGCCGACAGTCGAGTACGAGGTCAAGCTGAAACGTGGCGAGGTAATCCAGGTCGACAACCCCGCCCTGCTTCCGGATCCCACATTGATCGAGTCCATCTCGGAGCCGTTCGTCAAGCTGTCGATCATCGTGCCGTCGGTCTACGTCGGTCCGATGATGGAGCTCTGCCAGGAGCGTCGCGGCATGTACAAGCACCTCGAGCACCGTCCAGGCGACCGCGTCGTGCTCGATTACGAGATTCCGCTCGGCGAGATCATCCACGACTTCTACGACCAGCTGAAGTCACGGTCGAAGGGCTACGCCTCGATGGATTACGAGATCATCGGGTTCCGCGAGGGCGACCTCGTGAAGCTGGATGTTCTGGTCGCCGGAGAGCCGGTCGACGCGCTGTCGCTGATCACCCACCGGATCAAGGCACAGACACAGGGGCGTCGACTGGTCGAGAAGTTGAAGTCGATCATCCCGCGCCAGCTCTACGAGGTGCCTATCCAGGCCGCGATCGGGGGCAAGGTGATCGCTCGGGAGACGATCTCGGCCATGAGAAAGGACGTACTTGCCAAATGCTATGGCGGTGACGTGACCCGGAAACGCAAACTGTTGGAGCGACAGAAGGAAGGCAAGCGACGAATGAAGAGGGTCGGGGCGATCGAGATCCCGCAGGAGGCGTTCATGGCGGTGCTGAAGCTTGACTAGGGCCCCTCGAGTCCTGGCCACGGTCGCCGTGATCGCCCTTGTCGCGGGGGCGTGCACGAGGCCGTTCACTTCGCCCCAGCCGGCGAAGATCATGGACGTCTACGCTGCTAGCCCGAGCGCCACGGACGCGCGTACCCTGCTCGGCGGCGAGTGGTGGACGGCGGCGCCGACCTTTGCCGTGCGCCCACTGGACGACGCGAACTTCGCGACCCAGGTCCAGTACACCGTCGTCCGTCGGTACGCCAACGTCGGCACGTCGGAAAGCTGGCGGATCCGCTACATCCAGTTCGACAAGCCGAGCTCGGCGAGCTCGTTGATGAGCAACATCGAGAACAGCCTCGGCAGCGGCACCTCGGGCAAGAACGTCGGCGACAAGGCTCTCTACTACCAGGAGAAGCTGTCGTCGGGGTCGCAGGGTGGCGCTCCTTACGAGACCCTTACCCTGATCCGTGTCGGGTCGGTCGTCATCGAGAGCATGTGGTTGAAGAACGACGGCTTCCCGAGCTCCGATCAGCTGGGCAAGATCGCGACCAAGCTCACGGACGGAGTCAAGAACGCGGTCGCCGGCAAGGTGCACGGCACGCAGGCGACGGCGGACGAGCTCGCCTTGTTGCCGCCGCCCAACGCTTACATCACGCTGCTGGGTGCGGTGAAGCTGCCGATCGAGGCGGTGCCCCTGATGATCAACTTCAGCGCGCCCACCCAGCTGGTCGCGCTTCTCAAGGACGTGCAGCTGAACGACTTCGTCTTCGGTGACTACGTGCTCGACAACGACACGCACATGGAGGTGCAGGCAGCAGTCTTCACGTTGACGTCACCGACCGCGGCGAACGAGCTGTTCGACACGTTTAAGGGGAGCGCGAGCGTGGACACCAATGGAGTCCTCAAGTTCTACAACGACGTCACCGGGCCCGGTCAGTACGACTACTACATCGTGTCCGGTCGTCATGTCGGACTTCTGATCTGCCGGTCGACTGCCGAGCTGTCCGCCAACGAGTCCGCCTCGCGCGCGTGCGAATCGCCGCTCGAGACGGTGGCCGCCGCGTGGCCGACCGCGTTCAGGGACTAGACGTCTCGGACGCTGTCGCGGTCTCGCGGCTTTCCTGAAACCACCGCCATTGCCTGGTCAGTCCCTCGCGCAGCGAAACACGCGGCTCCCAACCAAGCCGTTCGCGTGCGACGTTGATCGATGCGCCCGTGTGGCGCGGGTCGCCTGGAGCAGCCGGGAGAAAGCGGCGTCGCGCCGTGATCCCGCTTATCTCCTCGAGCGTGGCCAGGACCCGGTTGACGGTGGCGCGGCTCCCGCCGCCCAGATTGATGATCTGGCCCGCGACATCGGCTGAGGCCGCCTTTACTGTGCCGTCGACAACGTCTGAAACGTAGGTGAAGTCGCGAGTCTGTTCGCCGTCGCCGAAGATCTCGATCTCCTCGTCGTTGACCAGAGCCTCCATGAAGCGCAGGAAGGCCATGTCTGGACGCTGACGCGGGCCGTAAACG
>DASXSD010000087.1:0-9285 GCA_036506195.1 Candidatus Dormiibacterota bacterium | reverse complement strand
AGTCCGATCAGCTGGCTCGCCGCCAGGCTCGCGCGGACCTGCGGATGGTCCAGCTCCAACGCCTGCGCCACGCGCGCCAGCACCTCCCGGCTCACGAAGTCGCGCATCAGCGAAGCCGCGCTCTTGCTCGTGACCATGGAGCGCACCAGGGCATGGGCCCGGGCCCCGTAGGGCGAGTCCCAGACGTCGAGGAAGAAGCGCGCCAGGCGAATGCCCAGTCCGTCCAGGCCCGGCGCCAGCAGCGCTGGAATCGCCTCCGCGGGGTCGAAGGGGAAGTCCATCGCGGCCTCGAAAACGCCCTCCTTCGACTCGAAGTAATGGAGGACGAGCTTGGGATCGACGCGGGCCGCGCTCGCGATGCCGCGGATGGTCGCTCGGTCGTAACCGTGCCTGCCGAACTGAGAGCGGGCGGCGGCGAGGATCTTCTCGCGCGTGCCGCCCGCCCCTGGCCTCCTACCGGTCCGCGCCATGCGGAGCCAGGTTCGCCGCCATCGCGCCCTCGGGGGCCGGAGCGCGCCGAGAGACGAACTGGCCGAGCACCATGAGGATCAAGCCACCCAGCAGCCAAAGGCTGAGCACGCCGAACGGCTCGGCGAGGCCGGCGCCGTTGAAGTAGAGCGCGCCGCGGATCGCGCTGTAGAGCTGGCCGGCGGGCATGCCCGGCGCGAGCCAGCGGTAGGCGTCGGGCAGCAGCTGGCTGCCGATCGGGCCGCCCGAGCAAACGAGGTCGAGCAGGACGACGATCAGGGCGGCAAGCGCGATGCCGGGCCTCCCGAGCAGAGCGGCGGAGCCGGCGACTACCGCGCCCACGGCCGCCGAACCGAGGACGACCAGCGCAGTGGCCAGCCAGAAGCCGGAGCCGTAGTCGCCGGCGATCCAGGTCGCGAGGCCCATCGCGGTCGGAGCCGCAATGAAGGCGAAGGCGACGACGAGGCTCAGTCGCGTGACGAATCGCATGCCCCGGCGCAGGCCCACGAGCGCCTGGGCGATCAGCGTCGAGACCAGCACGGCCAGGACCACGAAGAAGAGGATCAGCCCGTGCGGATCCCCAACCGCAAAGGGGTGCACCGTCTCCACGGCAAGGGTCTGGCCCTGCTGCTTGAACACGTTGGTGAACGCGCCGGTGATGACCCCGGTCGCACCGTCGCCCGCGGCGCCCGCGACGATCAACCTCGGCCCGCCCGCCCCGACCACCAGGGCGCCGTCGATTTCGCGGGAGTCGATGGCGGCGCGAGCGGCGGCCTCGCTGTCGTAGTTCGTGAAGTCGAAAGCTCCCGGCGCGTTGGCTTCGAACTGGGCCGCCAGCTGTGGCGCGCCCACGATCCCGACCGGGATGTCGTGCGGCGCCGGGCTCTGGATCGCCGGCCCGATCAAGCCGATCAGCGTCACCAGCGCCAGCAGTCCCGCCACCAGCGGGGCGACGTAGGTCTCCATGCGTGCTCTCATCTCTGCCCTGTCTGCCATCACCGACCTCCAGAATTCATCGTGCGTAGAATTCTACGCCTGTAGAATTTGGGACGTCAAGCCGTCCGCGAGAGCGCCTGCAGCAGCGCTTGCAGCTGAGCCGTCTGCCACGCCTGAAACGTCGCGTCAGTCGGAACCGGCGTCTCGGTCATCTGGACGATAGGGATCCCCTTGGCACGGGCTTTGTTCACGAGGCCCTGGATCTCCGGCGTCGAGTTCTGCGAGTTGAACAGCAGGACTTTGATCAGCTTGCGCTCGATCTGATTCAGCATGGTTGACTTGTCGGCCGCGCTCGGGTCGTTGCCCTCGCTGACTGCGTTGAGGTAACCGCGCGGGGTGATCAGGTCGAGGCCGGTTGCCTCGACGAGGTAGACGAAGACGCTCTCGGTCCCGCCGACCCTGGTGCCCGCATACGTGCGCTTGATCGTGTCGATCGTGTTCCGGTAGTCCTTGAAGCCCACGTCCCAGAGCTGGCGCGCGGAGTCGATCGCATCGAGGTCCTTGCCGATCCGGTCGATGACCTTCTCGACGATCGAAGGCGAGTACCAGAGGTGGGGATTGTCGCCCTCCTTCTTGCCTGCCAGGTCGCCGACGTTGAGGACCTTGCGGCCGGACGTGGGATTCGCCTCGAGCAGCTTCGTCGCCCACGTGTCGTAGCCCACGCCGTTGACGATCACGTACCTTGCCTGAGCGAAGAGCCGTGCATCCGCCGGGGTCGGGTCGTAGTCGTGAGGGTCGGTGTCGGGGTTGGCGATGATGCTCGTGACGTGGACACGGTCGCCCCCGACCTGGGTCGCGATGCTGCCCCAGAAGCTTTCGGCGGCGACCACCTCGACCTTGCCTGAGGCGGCCGGGGTGGGCTGGCCCAGGCCGCAGGCGCCGAGGACGACCGCCGCGGCCAGCAGTGTGGACAGCGGCAGGCGGCGCAGGAGCTGCGAAGCCAGGTAGGCGGCGAAGGCCAGGGCGGTGATGAAGAAGCTCGCGGGGTAGGGGAAGTAGTAGGCGAGCACCAGCCCCAGCCACACCACGGCGACGGCGATCAGCGCCGAGAGCGGCATCGCCACCCAGGGCCGCGCGGAGAGGTTCTGCGCGATCGCGGCCGGGGTGACCATGAGGGCGAAGATCAGGAGCGCGCCCACGGCCTGCACGGAGACCGCCACCGTGACAGCCACCAGGACCGCGAACAGGGCGGTTAGCGCGCGCGCCGGAATCCCACGAGCGATCGCCACATCGGGGTCGATGCTGAGGAACAGGAGCGGGCGCGCGACCAGCAGCACGACGACGCAGATCGCGATCGAGGCCAGCGATCCGGCAATGACCTGGAAGGGTTGGAGGCCGAGGATCGATCCGAAGAGGACGGTGATGCCAAGCGAGCCTGAGGCCGCGCTGCGGGTGGTCGTGTAGAGGCTGAGAAAGAGCACACCGACACCCAGCACCCAGGCGAAGACGGTGCCGACGGCCACGTCCCGGCTTCGGCCGCGCCCGCCGAGGGTCCCGATGGCGAGGGCGGCGGCGATGCAGCTGCCGATCGCGCTGACGACGAGGTTGAACCCGATGAGCACCCCACCGAGGCTGCCCGTGAACGCCACGTGTCCGAGCGCGTCGGCGCTGAAGACCTGGTTGCGGAGGACGACGAAGTAGCCGACCAACCCCGCCGCGAGCGCGATGCAGCCGCCCGCAACGAACGCGTTGCGCATGAACTCGACCTCGAGGGGATTCATCTCGTCAGAACCCTCACCGCGACGTAGGCGACGAAGGCAAGGGTCGTGATCAGGAAGCCCACGGGGACGTTCGTGTAATACGCGAACGCGAGGCCGAGCCAGGTGAAGACCAGCGCGAGGCTCAGGCTCAACGCAACCGCTACCGCGGGACGCGCAGTCAGTCGCAGCGCGATCGCCGGCGGCGCGACGAGCAGGGCGAAGATCAGCAGGGTGCCGACGATCTGGACCGTGATCGCGACCGCGACCGCGAGGATCAAAAGGAATGCGATCGACAGGGCCCGTACCGGCACGCCACGGGCTTCTGCCACGTCGGGGTCGACCGAGGCAAACACGAGGGGCCGGCCGATGAGGACCAGGACCGTGATGCCTGCGACTGCGAGCACCAGCGTCAGCAGCACGTCGACGTCGGTGACGCCGAGGATCGTGCCGAAGAGAAACGCGTAGACGCCCTGCGCGCTGCCCGCGGCAAGGCGAAAGAACAGCAGGCCGAGGCCGAGCGAGAAAGCCAGGATCGACCCGACGGCGGCCGATTCAGCGCGATGGCCGGCATCGAGGTTTCGCCCGATCGCGCCGATGCCGACGGCCGCCACGGAACAAAAGGCGATCAGGCCGAACACGGGCGAGACGTGGAGAAGGACCCCCGCCGCGGCGCCGGGAAACCCGACCTGCGAGAGCGTGTGGGCCACGAAACTCTGTCCGCGCAGGACGACGAAGTAGCCCGCGGTGCCGGCCAGGATCGCAACGAGAGTGCCCGCGAGGTACGCGTTCTGCATGAAGTGGAACTGCAGGAGGTCGGGCATCAGTGATCGTCCGGGTGGTGGGTGACAGGCTCGTACTGGCCGACCACGACCAGGCGGCCGTCGCTTGTGTGCAGCACCTCGACGGGCGCGCCGTAGAGCTCGGTCAGCGTCTCGGTGCGGATCACCTCTTCCGGCTTGCCCGCCAGCACGCGACCGCCGGCTACGTAGACGACGCGGTCGATGAACGGGAGGATGGGGTTGATGTCGTGAGCGACCAGCAGCACCGTCACGTCACGGGCGCGGCAGATGCCCCGGATCAGCTCCGAGATCGCCTGTTGGTTGTTGAGGTCGAGGCTCTCGAGCGGCTCGTCAAGGGCGAGCATCCTGGCGCCCCCGACCAGGGCCTGGGCGATGAGGATGCGCTGCTGCTCACCGCCCGACAGCTCGCCGATCGGGCGGTCCTGGTACTCCCTAGCCCCGACCAGCTCGAGGATGGCGGCAACCTGGCCGGCCTTCTCGCCTGACGGCGCCGGCAGCCCCCAGCGATCTCCGTCGAGGCCGAGCCGGACCAGGTCGGCGGCGCGGATCCTCAGGTCGGGATCGAAGCGCCGCCGCTGCGGCAGGTAGCCGATCTCGTCGTTCCCGCGGCGGACCGGCCGCCCGAACACCCGGACCGTGCCCTGGCTCAGAGGCACGACCCCGAGGAGGGCCCGCAGCAGGGTCGACTTGCCGGCCCCGTTGGGACCGAGGACGGCGACAAACTCGGCCGCTCCCACCTGGAGGTTCACGTCACTCCAGATCGTGCGCCCGCCGAGGCTGACGGCGGCGTGAGAGAACTCGACCGCTGGCGGCTGCTGCATGTTAATTGCACAAATCATATGCGCATGGCGGTTGCGCTATATTGGCGCCATGCCCAGGCCGAGCCCGGTCGCCGACGAGGTTCGCTGGCTTTTCGAGACCCAGGAGCGCCACGCCTGGTCGATCGAGGAGCTGCTCCAGGAGGTTCGGTCCTCCCTGGGCTCCGCCGACTACTCGTCAGTGTTCCGGGCCGTCAGCCTGCTCGAGCGCCAGGGGATGCTCGAGCGCATCGACCTCGGCGACGGCAGGGCGCGCTTCGAGCTCCACGAGGAGCACCACGAGCACATCCGCTGCGAGAGCTGCGGCCGGGTGGACGAGGTCCCGGTCTGTGTGCTGGACGACGCGGCGGCGCAGGTCCACAGCCTGACCGGCTTCAAGGTGACCAACCACCGCGTCGTCTTCGGCGGCCTCTGCCGCGAGTGCAGCGCCGCCGGCTAGGGTGCCGGGCGAACTACATCAATCCGACTACGTGGCCCTCGGGGTCGGCGAACAACGCGATCGTGGTCTCGGGCGCGACCTCGGTGAGCGGCATCAGCACCCGGCCGCCGAGCTCCTCGATCCTGGCGAGGGTGCCCTTCGGGTCCTCCGCGTGCACATAGAACGTCACGCCACCGGGCGATCCCTGCGCCGCGGCTCCGATCCCACCCGTGATCTTCTGCCCGTCGCGCACCATCCCGTAACCGCCGGGGTTGTTCGTCTCGAGCTTCCAGCCGAACACCTCCGAGTAGAAGCGCTGGAGCGCCTTTCCGTCCTTGCCCGTGACCTCGAAGTGGACGACCTCACTACCCATGACCCGACCTCCATGATCCGAGATTTCATAAACCCCGACGAACGGGCAGCCGTCGAATCGACAGCCGGCGTCAGTTGAGGGCGCCGGACCTCGAGACAGAGAGCCTGGCGGCGATGCCGCGGAGCCACTCGGTGAGCTCGGCGCCCGCGACCGAGTTCCGCTGAAAGATCGCGGCCACATGCCCGTTCAGGGCCTGTTTGTCGCTCTCGGTCAGCGTCTTGGCGGTGAGCACCATGATCGGGATCGTTCGCGTCTCCTCCTCCGACCGCAGCGTCTCCACGACCTCGAAGCCGTTGACCTCGGGCATCATCAGGTCGAGCAGGATCAGGTTCGGACGCTGCGAGCGGGCGATCTCGATGCCTTCCCGGCCGCCGCCGGCCCTGAGCACGGAGAAGCCCGCGGGCTGGAGCAAGCCTTCGATGAGGTCCAGGTTCGAAGGTTCGTCGTCGACCACCAGCACTCGCACCTCGGACCGCTTCGCCCTGGACGTGAAGGTGTACTGGTCAAGGCGCGAAAGCAGCGCCTTCCCGTCCACCGGTTTGACGAAGTAGTCGATCGCACCCAGGGCTCGGCCGAGCGCCGGCTTGTCGACCACGGAGATCACGACGACCGGGATGTTCCGCGTCGCGGGATCGTCCTTGAGCCGAGTCAGGACCGCCCAGCCGTCGATTCCGGGCAGCAGGATGTCGAGCGTCACCGCCATCGGCTTGAGCTCTTTGGCCTTGGCCAGGGCGTCGGCTCCGTTGCGCGCGACCTCGAAACGGAACCCGCCGCTCTCGAGGTGGCGGCCGAGTATCTCGACGGCCTCAACGTTGTCGTCGACAACCAGGACCAATGGCCGCCCGGTGTCGGTCGACGATTCCGTCCCCCCTACGGGCTTCGCCGCCGGTGCCGACGCCACCGACGGAAGCCGGATGGTGAAAGTGCTGCCCTTGCCGCGCTCGCTCTCGACGCTCACGGTGCCGCCGTGCAGCTCGGCGAAGCGCCTGGTCAGGGCAAGGCCCAGCCCCGTCCCCTCCTGCCGCCGGCCGGCTTCGGGGTCCAGCTGCTGAAACTCGCCGAACAGCCGGTCCAGGTCGGCCGCCGCGATCCCGATCCCGGTGTCGGCGACCGAGATCTCGACCCAGCGGTCGTGCTTGCCGGCTCGGATGTTGACGCGCCCGCCCGCCGGAGTGAACTTGATCGCGTTCGACAGCAGGTTGAGGAGCATCTGCTTCAGCCGGCCTGGGTCGGCGACCAGGCTCAGCTCCGATTCGACCTGGCTCGTGAGGGCGATGCCCTTGGCGCCGGCGAGCGGCTCCACGCTCGCGACCACCTCCTGGACGCTGCTCGGCACGTCCACCCGCTGCAGGTGCAGGTCCATCTGCCCGGCCTCGACCTTGGACAGGTCAAGGATGTCGTTGATGAGCTGCAGCAGGTGCTTTCCGCTGCTGTGGATCTGGTCGAGAAAGCGCCTTCGTGTCCTTTCGTCGAGCGCGCCCGGCCCGGCGTCGGTGAGCAGCTCCGAGAAGCCGATGATCGCGTTGAGCGGGGTCCGCAGCTCGTGGCTCATGTTGGCGAGAAAGCGGCTCTTGGCCCGGTTGGCCCGGTCGGCCTCGGCCTGGGCGATCCGGAGCTGATGGTTGGCGTTGCTGACCTGCCTGGTGCGTTCGTCGACCATCGCCTCGAGCTCGCTCGCCAGCAGCCGCTGGTTGTGCATCAGTTGTGCGGTCGCGATCGCCTTGGCGGCCCGCGCAGCCATGGTGTCGAGCAGTTCCACGTCGTGCTGGCTGAACGGCGTGCTGCCCTCCATGCGGTTTAGGTTCAGGCCTCCGACCACGTGGTCGTTGGCAATCATCGGCACCATCACCGATTCGCGCATCCTCCACTTCTCGATGTGGAGGCGCTGGTGGGGAGCCAGGTTGGGCGGCAGCCTGTCGGGATCGATCGGGATGACGACGTGCCGCTTCTCCTGGATGACCGTCTTCCAGGGGCCGGCCGATTCCAGATCCATCGGCACATGGAGAAAATGGCTGACGTCCTCCAGGACCTCTGGGTTGGAGTGGTAAGCGGCCACCGGCTCGATGCGCCTGCCGTCTGCCGAGAGCAGGACGACCGCGCAGAAGTCGCCGGTCGCCCGGCCGATGTGCTCGGCGACGATGCCCAGGAGGGCGTCGATGTCCGGGACGGCGTCACTGAACGCGCCCGTGGCCTCCGCGATCGCGGCCAGCCGCTCTTCGTGGCCGCCTGTTGAGTCTTGCTTAACGCCAGGCACGTGCGAACTTTATTGCAGGCCCGCCGTGAATTCGCAGGCTTAATCCCGGTTGAAGACCTGGTCGGACACCCAACGCACAGACAGCAACAGGCTGATCCAGGCGACGGCGATCAGGATCCCTGCCAGCACGTCACTCGGCCAGTGCGAACCGGAGTAGATCCGGGCGATGGCGCTGGTGGTGACGATCAACAGCACCAGGATCCAACCGGCAGCCACTCCCCACCGCGAAAGAAACCGATGACCGAAGCAAAGCATCAGCACGATGGCGATGGTGGTGACGATGATCGTGTGGCCGCTGGGGTAGCTCGACGCGCCAGGGTGCTCGTAAACGTGCGGCACCAGCGCGGTTGTCGGCCGGTGGCGCTGAACCAGGTGAATCCCGAGCTGGTACCAGGCGCCCGAGGCGACACCTCCCAGGGCCACCACCAACGCCCGGCGGTTGAAGATGAGGACCGCGAAGAAGATGACCACCTCCACGACCACGCCCTTGGCGTCGCCGATCCAGGAGAAGAACGGAAACGCGTAGGCAAGCGGACCCCAGGCAGTGAGCTGGATGCTGCGTTCCACGGTTATGTCCGCCGGGATCACCGGGTGGCCGGCCACGTAGACGGAGAGGGCGACGGCCGCCGACCCGGTGACGATCCCGACGGCAAGGAAGACGCGGTTCAAGCCGCGCGCCGGCGCATTCCTCGAAACCACTTCCACGTCGGTGACGGCAGCCATCGCTCGGGGAGCCAGACCACGAACGCCGACCAGCCGAGGCCGAGCAGGACCCCACCGGCGACGTCGCTGGGCCAGTGCGCGCCGGCCCACACGCGCGCCAGGCAGGCGAGGACGATCACGACCGCCGCCCCCGACCACAGGATCCATCGCCGCCGCGGGCGGACGTGGGGCGCCAGCGAGAAGGCGACCATGAAGCTGAGCCAGGTGAAGAACACGGCGTGGCCGCTCGGATAGCTGTAGCCGGGCGCCGGCGTGAGGATGTGGACCAGGTCGGCCGTGGGGCGCTGGCGCGCCATCAGAAGTTTGATCAGGTTGTCGATCAGGCTCGAGATGGAGCCGATCGCCATCAGGTAGCCCGCGCGCCGCTCCCATATCAAAAGGACGAGCACGGCGACGGCGCCCACGGCCACTTGCCAGTAGCCGGCCGTCATGTTGATCAGGTCGAACACGTAGGTCAGGGGGCCCCAGGGAAACACCTGCACGAAGCTCGCGACCGGGACGTCGAAGGGCAGCACCGGCTCCGTCGCGACCAGATAGGTGTCCATGGCGAAGAGGACCGCCACGGCCACGGTAAGCGGCCAGAGCCATCGCCGGGCGGCCTGCCTGGGGTCGCCGGCAAGGACTTCGCCGGCGGCCTTCCCGGCGGGCGCGGCCTGGCTCACCTGGGGAGCAGGACCTTGAGCGCGCTCGCCTCCGCGGCGACGGTCGCCGGCGTGCGCCCGACCAGGTGGTTGT
>DASXSD010000086.1:0-7996 GCA_036506195.1 Candidatus Dormiibacterota bacterium | reverse complement strand
CCCGGCCAGCAGGTAGAGCCCAGACGTCATGGCCCGACCCTGCTCGTGGATCAGCGCGCAGGCGACGAAGGCCAGCGCCGCGATCGCGAAGGGGATGAAGACGTTTGCGATCCGGCTGGAGGGCCCTCCGATCAGGAACGGGACTGCGCCACCCACCGCGACCAGCGCCGCGGCCGCCCAGAAGGACCAGATCAGGCGCGGTTCCCTGGTCAGGGTCGATCTCACGCCCGGAATTCTGTCGAAGGGGCCGCCCCAAGACAAGCCGCTACGGACTTGATTGCCTGCCGGCCGTCACGTGGGCCGTCTGGCGAAGCGGAAGCTCCTTGATGAACAGCGTCGCGATGAACGCGATCGCGATGATCGGCACGCCGGCCAGGAAGACCGGGTGCAGGGCGTCCGCCAGGCCGTGCCGGATGCCGAGCTCGATCGCCGGCGGTAGGTGCGCCAGCAGCGAAGGGTCGAACACTGCGGTCGCCGCCGCGCCCCCGTCCGCGGTCTCGAGCTGTTGAAGCGCCGACGGTGGCAGGTACTTGGCCATCGAGCTTGCCATTCCCTGGGTCAGGATGGTGCCGAGGATCGCGAGCCCGACCGCGGCGCCGACGGAGCGGGAAAGCTGCGTCGCCGAGGTCGCCACCGCCATGTCCTCGCGACTGACCGAGTTCTGCACGATCAGGACGTAGGTCTGCATGCAGACGCCCAGTCCGAGGCCGATCAGGACCATCGCAATGATGACCTGCTGGTTGGTCGTGTCGACGGTGAAGGTCGAGAGCAGGTAGTAGCCGGCGCCCATGAGCAAGAGTCCGATGAGGAGCAATGCCTTGTAGCGGCCGGTGCGCGAGATGAGCTGGCCGCCGAGCACGCTGGTGACAATCATGGCGACCAACATCGGGACGAGGATCGCTCCGGTGTCGACAACGCTGTTGCCGACCACGCCCTGGACGAAGACCGGCAGGAAGAAGATGGCGCCGAACATCGACATCGCGACGCCGACGCTGGCGATGTTGGAGAAGGTGAAGATGCTGCTCTTCCAGAGCTTGAGCGGCAGCACCGGCTCCGGTGCTCGCGTCTCGACCCAGACGAAGGCGATGAGCATCAAGCCTGCGAAGCAGTAGAGGCCGATGATCTGCCAGGAGCTCCACGGGTACTGGACGCCACCCCACACAGTGGCAAGCAGCGCGCTCGCGATGCCGAGTGAGAGCGTGACGCTGCCCCAGACGTCGATCGTGTGCTTACGTCTCTCGTTGGGGACGTGCATGTAGAACCAGATCACGATCAGGGTCAGGATCGCGATCGGCAGGTTGACGAAGAAGAGCCAGCGCCAGGTCCAGTGCTGGGTGATGAATCCACCTGCTGCCGGGCCGACGATCGAGGCGAGGCCGAACGAAGCGCCCATCATCCCCTGGTACTTGCCGCGCTCGCGCGGCGAGACGATGTCGCCAATGATCGCCTGCGACAGCGGCATGATGAACCCCATCCCGGCGCCCTGGACGAAGCGAGCGACGATGAGAAACCAGAAGTTCGTCGCCATCCCGGACAGGGCCGACCCCACCGCGAAGACGACGATCCCTGTCATGTAGAGGGGTTTGCGGCCGTAGATGTCGGAGAGCTTGCCTGCGACCGGGGTGACGATGGTCGATGCCAGCATCGCGGAGATGGGGATCCAGCTGTAGTCGGCGATCCCGCCCAGCTCGGCCACGATGGTCGGCAGCGCGGGCGCGACCAGCGTCATGTTGAGGGAGGCGACCAGCGAGCCGAGCATCAGACCGGCGAAGACGGCCATGACGCCACGATCCATGCCTTTCGCTTCGGTCGCGCCGGCAGCCTTGGAGGCGACTGCGGTCACGACGACCTAATTTACCGAGAGCGCGGGAGTCCCAGCACCCTTTCGGCGAGGATGTTCCGTAAGACTTCTGACGTTCCCGCCTCGATCGTGTTGGCGCGCGAGCGCAGAAACTGGTACTTCCAGCCGTCGCCGTTGCCCACCTGCGAGCCGGCGCCGCCGATGTCCATCGCGGTCTCGGTCATCCGCTGGTTGAGCTCCGACCACATCAGCTTCAGGATCGAACCCTCGGGGCCGGGGATTCCGCTGCGTTTCACCGCCGTTACCGCGCGGTAGCCATTGAGCTGGAGTGCCCGCGCCTCGATGTTGTGCTGCGCGATCTTCTGCCGAACCAGTGGGTCCGAGCCGCGGCCCAGCCGGCGCGCGTGCTCGGCCAGCTCGGCAGCTGTGATCTGGGCGCGGGTCGCCAGCGCCAGGCCGAGGGTGCCCCGTTCGTGCAGCAGGGTGGTCATGGCGACCGCCCAGCCCTTGCCGGCCTCGCCGAGGATCTGCGACTTGGGCACCTTCACGTCCTTGAAGAAGATCTCGTTGAACTCGGCGTCGCCCGTGATCTGGACGAGAGGCCTGACCTCGATGCCCGGGCTCTCCATGTCGACGAGGAGATAGGTAAGGCCGTCGCGCGGGTTTGGCTCTTTGCGCTCGCGCGCCAGGAGCATGCACCACTTCGCGACGTGGGCGAGCGTCGTCCAGACCTTCTGGCCGTTGATCACGTAGTGGTCGCCTTTGTCCTCGGCGCGGGTCTGCAGGCCTGAGAGGTCGCTGCCGGCATTCGGTTCGCTGAAGCCCTGGCACCAGATCTCTTCCGCAGAGAGCAGCGGCGGCAGGTAGCGCGTCTTCTGCTCGTCGGTGCCGTGGGCGATGACCACCGGCCCACCCATGCCCAGACCGATGACGTTGATCGGCTCTGGTGCGTGGGCGAGAATCATCTCGTCGTTGAAGATCAGCTGGTCCATGAACGAGCGCCCGCGGCCGCCGTACTCCTCGGGCCAGGTGATGCCGACGTAGCCCGCCTCGTAGAGCTTCTTCTGCCAGGCGCGCCGGCTCTCGATGAAGGACCGCATGTCGCCCCCCTCGGCGGCGCCGTCCTTGGCGGCATTGGCCTTCAGCCAGGCGCGCACCTCGTCGCGAAACGCTCGCTCGGAATCGCTCAGCTCAAAGTCCATGGGCATGGACTAGTATCCGCCGGTGCAGCCGCAGGCGCCGATCTCTCCCGACGGACTCTGGATGTGGAACGGGTCGCAGTGGGTCCCCAACCCGTACAGGCCGATGCTTGCCCCTCCCCAGGCCGTGCCGTATGAATCGGGGAGCTTTCGGGCCACGCTGGCCACGATTTTCCTGGCCGCGAACGTTGTCGGACTGCTCCTCGCCGCCGCGTTCGACATCGTCAACGCGAGCCACATGACGCAGTCGAACCCAGGCGACACGCTGACGACGGTGGAAGGTCTCCTGGCGATCCTTGCCGTCCTGAGTTACTACGGGACTTTGATCCCGGCGATCGTCTTCTTCTGCATGTGGGTGCATAGGATCGTCCGCAACATGCCCGCGATCGGTTCTCCTGACCCACGCTGGTCCCCGTCTGGCGCGGTGTGGCGATGCTTCGTACCGATCCTCAACCTCATCCATCCGCTCTACAGCGTGCTCGACGCGTGGCGAGGAGCCTCGCCTGGCAGCCGATGGACGAACGTGAACATGCGGAAGTCGATCGGAGCGCCGGCCCTGATCGCGGGCTGGTGGGCGGCCTGGATCGTGGCCGGCGTGGTGGGCCGGATCGGTTACTTCATGTCTCGCGGCAGCGATCTCTCGACCCAGGTCGCCGGCGCCTACGTCGACGTGATCGACAGCGTGCTGTTCATCGTGGCCGCCGTGCTGGCGATCATGGTCCTCCGTGACGTCACCTCTCGCCAGGAGTCGAAGAACCAGCTGATCGCGAGCGGCCAGCTCGTCTGATCTCTCAGGCGACTGCGGATAGCACCTCTTTGCCGAGCAGCTCGAGCGCGTCGGCGTCGTCGAGCAGGAAGTGCTGGAGCATGAAGAGGTCGATGCCCAGCTTGCTCAACTCGCGGATGCGTTCGCCGATCTGCTCTGGCGTCCCGACGAGCCAGGCCTCTTTGCGATTCTCCAGCACCTCCTCTGGCGTCATCGGCCGCAGCGACGGGATCACCTCGCGCACCCTGGCCGCGCGCTCGAGCTGGTCTGAGCGGTCGCGGCCGATGATGTAGCTCGTCATCACCGAGCGCTTGATGGCTTTGGGATCGCGCCCTATGTCCCCGCATAGCCGATCGAGCACGTCGCGCCGGTTGCGAAATTCGTCCACGTCGAGTCGCGAGTAGTTCCACTCGGCCGCCTCGCGCGCGACCAGGGGCATGGTGCGCTTGAGACCCTTGCCGCCCAGCAAGAGCGGAATCGGGTTGCGCACGGGTTTCGGGTTGGTCTGCTGCCACAGCTCGCGCATCGTCTTGATGCCCGCTTCCAGCCTGTCGAACCGCTCCTTCTCAGTGAAAAAAGGGATGTCGAAAACCTGGTGCTCGTTCTGGTTCCATCCCGCCCCGACACCGAGCAGGAGGCGCCCTCCGGAGAGCGAATCGACCGAGGCCGCGAGCTTGGCGAGCACGCCAGGTAGGCGGAACGTGATCGGGCTGACCATCGGACCGAACTCAATCGTCTTCGTCCATTCCGCGGCCAGCGCCAGCGACTCCCAGCACTCGATGCAGTCGCGATCGCCGGTGTTGGAACCCATCAGCGAGATTAGGTGGTCGCTGCGTCGCAGCGACGCGAAGCCGAGGCGCTCGACATCGCCGCAGATGCGCCGCCAGCGGTCCCAGTCGAGACCCTCCTGGCCTTCGATCATGATCCCGAGCTGGGTCATTCGAGCGACATCGTAAGTTGATCAAGTGGGCGGAAGTTGAGGATCCGCTCCTTGGGGACGCCGGCGCGGCGGGCCATCCACAGCCCCATCGGCACGTAGGCGAACTCGGCCGGCGCGTGGGCGTCGGCGTCGACGACGAAGTTGCAGCCCAGCTCGCACGCCATGCGGGCCATCTCGGGCGAGAGGTCCATGCGCGCGGGATCGCAATCGATCTCCAGCGCCACGCCGTTCCTGGCAGCTTCCTTGAACACCGCCTCGAAGTCGTAGGTAGCCCCCTCGCGCGACCCCGGCCTGCGCCCGGTGGGGTGGCCGATGACATCAACGTGGGGGTGCGAGACGGCGCGCATCATGCGCTCGGTCATCGCGGAGGGCTCCTGGCGCAGCTTGACGTGTGGCGACGCGATGACCACGTCGAGGATCTCGAGCACCGCGTCGGGCAGATCCAGCGAGCCGTCTTCGAGGATGTCGACCTCGATGCCCTGCAGGAGAGTCAGCCCGTCGACCTGCTTCTGGACCTCTGCCATCTCGCGCGACTGCGCGACCAGGCGTTCGGCGTCAAGCCCATGGACGACTGTGATCCGTGGCGAGTGGTCGGTGATGCCGAGGTAGCTGTAGCCGAGGGCCTGCGCGCCCAGGGCCATCTCGAGCATGGTCGCGCGGCCGTCGCTCCAGTCGGTGTGGGAGTGGATGTCGCCCACGTAGTCGCCGAAATCGAGGACGGACTCGTCCGCGAGGACCGGCTGCTTCATCTGCTCCCGCAGCCGGTTCAGATAACGGCTCTGTCCGTTCTGGATGAGGTCGGTCAGGACACGCGCGATGCCTTCACCGACCCCCTCGATCGTGGTCAGGCTCCCCGCGGCCTCGAGGGATTCCAGGTCCGGCCGCTGGCGGGCGAGTGACCACGACGCCGCCGCGAAAGCCTTGGCGCGAAATCTCTCCTTCTCCTGCTGCCGAAGCAGGTATCCGATCTCGGACAGAACCTGGGCGGCAGCGATCGCATCCACCCCGTAAATTGTGTGGGCAACCATGGCGCGACCCAGTCCGCAGCCCCCAGACCCGATCGCCGAGCTCGTCGAATCGCTGCTGGTCGAGCTGGGCGAGGACCCCGACCGCCAGGGCCTCAAGGCGACCCCGGACCGGGTTTCGCGGGCGCTCCGCGAGCTGACGAACGGCTACGGGGTCGACCCCGAGGCGGTGATCGCCGACGCCGTCTTCGCCCAGGACTACGACGAGATGGTCGTGCTGAAGGACATCCCGTTCTACAGCCTTTGCGAGCACCACATGCTTCCTTTCTTCGGCCGGGTCCACGTCGGCTACCTGCCCAACGGCAAGGTCGTGGGCCTGAGCAAGATCCCGCGGCTGGTCGAGGTCTTCTCCCACCGGCTGCAGATCCAGGAGCAGATGACCAAGCAGATCGCCGAGGCGCTGAACGGGACGCTGTCGCCCAAAGGCGTTGGGGTCGTGGTCGAGGCCCGCCACCTGTGCATGGAGATGCGCGGGGTGGAGACGCCCGGCGGACAGATGCTGACGTCATGCATGTTGGGCACCTTCCGCCGCGACCCGCGGACCCGGGCCGAGTTCCTGAACCTGGTGCGCGGCTCAAACTAGCTTCCCCAACCCCGGGCGGTCATCTATAGACTGCGGCCTGCGAATCGCGTGACTAGGGGCTGCGTGGCACTGGCGGTCGGGTTTCTGGTGGTCGGCGCCGGTTGCGCCGCCCCCCAGGGCGTTGTCAACCAGAAGCCCGCAGGCGAGGTGGCCACCTCGCCAACCGACCCGCCGACGCCCTCCCCAAGCCCGCCGCCACTGGCGATCAGCGCGGCGCCTTTCCACGCGGGTGAGATCGGCTTCACCTACACGCCGGTGAGCCCGACGGCGACTGGCGGCGTGCCGCCTTACAGGTGGGAGATCGCCGACGGCGCCCTTCCCACGGGGCTCGGGATGGCGTCGTCGGGCAACGTGACCGGGGCGCCGACGATTCTCGGGACATTTCTGTTCTCGATCCGGGTCTCGGACTCGGCCGGCGCCACCGCCGCCTTGCAGAGCTCGATCTCGATCGCTCGACGGCTCGTTGTGACGGGGAATCCGTGCACGCCTGTCTCACCCTGCTCCGTGGAGGCGGGATGCGTCACCGTGTGCGGGGTCTTCGGGTTTCAGAGCGGCGGTATCGGACCGTTCAAGTACAAAGTCACGTCGGGCGCACTGCCGACGGGGATGGCGCTGAATGGTTTCTCGATCACGAATGCCTTCCCGGCGCCGGCCAGCCAGGCCGGGAAGGATTGGGTGTTCACCGTCCGGGTCACCGACGCCATCGGCGCCACCGCCGAGACGACGGCCAAGTTCCACGTCTTCCCGCACATCGCGTTCACGGGGGCGCTGAGCGCCGTGTGCACCGGTACCTGGTCCAACGGCTGCACGTTTCCGCAACCCCTCGCCTACCGGCTTGGGACGCCGGGCCTCGCGCAGGCCACGGTCAAGGTCGTCTCAGGGTTGCCGTCGCTTCCTTTCCTGGCCCAGGGCCTTACGGTCACCGGCATCACCGGCAATACCAATCCCTGTCCTGCAAGCGGCTACATCAACAGCGCCGTGAAGATCGTGGTCCAGGACACGAGCACGTGCGGTGCCAACCTTTACTGCGCGTCGTCGCCGGCGACAGTCAACGTCACGCTGCGCTGCCCGTAGACCTGGACTAATTTCGCCCCGCGCCGACGCAGTACGCCCTAAACTCCCGGATGCAAACAGACGTGAGGAGGGGTTGGGCAGCAGCATCGGTCGTCTCCTTGCTGTTTGCGGCCGCCTGCGCAGCGCCGCAGAACCTGTCGTCCACCTCGCCCCAACCGAGCACCTCACCCACCGAGGAAGCCTCACCCTCGCCCTCGCCGAGCCCGACCACGGCATTGGCCATCTCATCTTTCGCCTTTCACAGCGGCGAGGTCGGCCTTTCCTATTCCGCCGTCACGCTGGGCGCCACGGGCGGCTTGCCTCCGTATAGCTGGTCGCTCGCCGGCGGGTCGCTTCCGCCAGGCCTGAGCTTATCGGCGGGTGGAGTCCTCTCCGGAAACAACACCACCTCCGGGTCCTTCTCGTTCACGGTCAAAGTCTCGGATTCGGGTGGCGGAGCAGTCACGAAGGCGGGCGCGATCACCGTGTACAGCGCGCTGACGATGACCCAGCCGTGCGTCGGCCAGTGCGTGATTGGCAAGGGTTGCACGAAGTGCGGCGTCTTCGGGACGGTCAGCCGGGGTCTAGGTCCGTACACCTACCGGATCGTCGGCGGTGCGGTACCCCCT
>DASXSD010000085.1:0-21965 GCA_036506195.1 Candidatus Dormiibacterota bacterium | reverse complement strand
AGGCCGCGTGCGATCCGGGAAGGCGTCGACGTGACCTCGCTCCAGTCGCGACGCGATGGCGTGACGATCAGAGCGGGTGACGATTCGTGCGATGCGGGCGTCGTGATCCTGGCGACCAACGGCTACACGGCCCAGCTGGTGTCTTCGGTGAAGATCCAGCCGACGCGCGCCCAGATGCTCGCCACCGCGCCCGAGTCGACCTCGCTGGTGGACATGCCGGTCTACTCGAACTATGGGTACCGCTACTGGCGGCAGCTGGCCACAGGCGAAGTCCTGGTCGGTGGGTGGCGCGACACCTCGCCGGAGACCGAAAAAACCGACGAAGCTGAGCCGACCCAAGCGATCCAGGAGCATCTCGAGCGCGCGGCTCGCAACCTCGGCGCCGGCGCCGAGATCACGCATCGCTGGGCGGGAATCATGGGCTTCACCGAATCGGGTTTGCCGCTCGGAGGTCCCCTGGAGGGCATGCCGAATGTCTACATCTGCGCCGGCTTCACCGGGCACGGCATGGCATTCGCGTTTATGACCGCGAAGAAAGTCGCGGAGATGGTTTAAGCGACCCCTCTCCCTAACCCTCTCCCCTGCGGGGAGAGGGAAGACTTCTTTGCAGGAAGGTGAGCCAGTTGGCACCCATGATGCCTTCGACCTGCGAGCGGGTGAAGTGCAGGCGCAGGCGAGCCGGCAGCTCCTTCAGCTTCGCCAGCGAGTCGATGGGCGCGTAGCGCGCGTCGAAACCGCCGTCGAGGTCGGTGCCGATCCCGACATGCTCGGGCCCTCCGGCCGCGCGGGCGTGGTGGACTATGTGCTTCACCACGTCGTCGAGCGTCGATCTGCCTCTGGGCCGCAGGTGGTGCTCGTAGAAGCTGACGCCGACGATCCCTCCTCGGCCCGCGATCTCGGCGACCGTAGCATCGGTGAGCTGGCGATCGCCAGGCACGAGCGCTCGGGCGTTGGAGTGCGAGGCCATGATCGGCCCTCGCCACATCGCGAACGCGTCGGCCACAGCCTGATCGGCCATGTGGCTGAGGTCGAGGATCACACGCTTGCGCCGCATCGCCTTCAAGAGCTGGCGTCCGAGATCGGTCAGGCCTCCAGGCGCGCCGGTGCCCCCGCTGTAGCGCGTCCTCCCCCACGCCGGCCCGACGATCCGCACCCCCCGGTCCGTCCACGCGCCGAGCTGCGCCGGCGTCTCGATCGGGTCGGCGCCTTCCATCAAGAGCACCGCGGCCAGCCGGCCCTTGCGCCAGCCTCGCGCGTAGGCGGCAAGCTCGGCCTGGTTGCGGATCAGCTCGAGACCGCAGGCCCGGTAGTAATTGGCCTGGGCGGTGGCCATCACGTAGGCCTCATGCGGCGTCTCGTAGACAAAGCGCGTCCGCATCGATCGCCTCGCCCGCGCGGGGGCCGTGTACAGGGTGGCGAAAACCAGCCCCACCCCGGCCCCGACGAGTGCTGAGCGGCTGACGAGGTAGCCGGGGGCTGGCGGCTGGAGGAATCCACGGCCATCGGAGATCGCGTTCCAGCCGATGTCGAGGTGGGCGTCGACGATCACGTCGCCGGGAGAATAACTTGCGCCGAAAAGCTGTACCTGGTAATAATGAAGCGATTCACTATGAATGACTCTGATTTGAAGCAACTCAAGCTAGGCGCGTCGGAGCTGGCCCGTGGAGATGACGGCAGGCTGTACGACCGGACGTTTCGGGCGCTGATGGGACCGCTCGACGTAGACACGACCGCGATCGAGGCTCTGACCGCCCTCCGGATGGCCGGCCGCACCCTCATGCACCTCCAGGAGCGCTGGGCGGAGCAGCACAGCCTGAGCTCGGGACGCCTGGCCGTGATGTTCCGGCTGATGCGCTGCGGCGATACCGCGTTGGGCGACCTGGCCGAAGGCGTCGACTCGACGCCACGCAACATCACCGGGCTCGTCGACCACCTCGAGCGCGACGGCCTGGTGGAGCGGATACCCGACACCGAGGACCGGCGCTCGGTGAGGGCGCGCCTGACCGAGAAGGGCCGGGCCACGATCAGCGGGATCTGGAAGGAAGGCATGGCTCACCAGTACGCACTGGCGGGCGGACTGAGCAAAGACGACCTGGCGCAGCTGAGGCACCTGTGCCTGACCCTGGTGGAAGCCGCCAGAAAGGAGCTGGGAAAGTGACCGAGGAGACCAAGCACATCACCCACGGCCTGACGCGGGGGCGGGTCATCCTCGCCACCGCGGGCACGATGCTGGCACTGCTGCTGGCGGCGCTCGACCAGACGATCGTGGGTACCGCGATCCCGCGGATCGTGGCCGACCTCAACGGCCTCGACCGGCTCGCGTGGGTCACGACCGCCTACCTCGTCACTTCGACGACGATGACCCCGATCGCCGGCAAGCTCGGCGACCTGTTCGGGCGCAAGCCCTTCCTGCTCGTGGGCATGGTCGGGTTCGTCGCCGCGTCAGCGCTCTGCGGGCTCTCCCAGGACATGACCCAGCTGATCGTCTTCCGCGCCATCCAGGGCATCTTCGGCGGCGTCCTGTTCGCCACCGTGTTCACCGTCATCGGCGACCTCTTTCCGCCCGAGCAGCGGGGCCGGCTGGCCGGCCTTTTCGGCGCCGTCTTCGGCCTGAGCTCGATCGTCGGTCCGACGACCGGCGGCTTCATCACCGACCACTTCAGCTGGCGCTGGGTGTTCGAGGTGAACATCCCGGTCGGCATCATCGCCGTCCTGGTCGTGCTCGCCGGTCTCCCCTACGTCCGCTCCAAGGCGTCGTGGCGCGACATCGACTTTTGGGGGGCGCTGACCCTGGCCGCGGGCATCGTTCCGCTGCTGATCGCGCTCTCCATCACCCGCGACCACGCCTGGACGTCACCACAGGTCACGGGACTGCTCGCCATCGCGGCGGCGATGCTGGCCGCGTTCATCTACATCGAGTCTCGAGTGGAGCACCCGATCGTGCCCCTGCACCTGTTCAAGAACTCGGTCTTCTCGGTCAGCATGTTCGTTGGCTTCGTCACCGCGTTCGGCATGTTCGGCTCGATCCTCTTCACGCCGCTGGTCTTCCAGGGCGTGCTGGGCATCAGCGCCACCAACTCGGGCGCACTGATCACGCCGATGATGTTCGGCCTGCTGGCCGCCAGCACCCTCACCGGCTTTGTGATGCGCCGGGTCAAGTACTACCGATTCCTGGGCACCCTCGGAGTGGCCGTGATGATCGTTGGGATGTGGATGCTCTCCCAGATCACACCTACGTTCCCGGAGTGGCGCGTGGTCGCCGCCTTGATCGTGGTCGGCCTGGGCATCGGCGTCACGTTCCCGCTCTACCTGACAGCCGTGCAGACGGCGCTGCCGCGCCAGTACATGGGCGTCGCCTCGAGCCAGATTCAGTTCTGGCGCAACCTAGGCGGCACCGTGGGGAGCGCGATCCTTGGCGCGGTCCTGACCAACCGCCTGCCCGACTACCTGTCCCATCGGGTGTCGGCGCTGGGCATCCCGCCCCAGGTGATCGAGAACATCCCGAACACGGGCAACGCGAACGCGATCCTCGACCCGACTCTGATCTCGAAGCTGCCGCCGGCCATCGTCACCGCGATTCGTTTCGCCCTGTCCGACTCGCTGCACGACATCTACGTCTTTGCCGGGCTCATCCTGGTCGTGGCCCTCGTGGCAACGGTCTTCATGAAGGAGGTGCCCCTCAAGTCGGGCCGCGCCGGCACGGGATTCGAGGCCGCCCCGGTCGAGCTCGAGGAGGAGAAGCGAGCCGTCGCGGCCGGGTAAACGCTTGTAAGGACATGCCTCCAAATGTTCGCCAAGCGAGTTAGAATCGCCACCGTCCGCCGAGGGTAGTCCGGCCGCCACTTCGTCCGGCCTCAGCGCGAACTTCAAGGGGAGGCCAGTTCGGTGACGGTTGGTTTCGTGGATCGGACGCTGACGTGTCGTGACTGCGGGCGGGAGTTTCTCTTCACGGCCGGGGAGCAGGAGTTCTACCAATCGCGCGGGCTCCAGAACGAGCCGCGCCGTTGCCCTGAGTGCCGGGCTGCGCGACGCGCAGCCGACGGCAACGGCCGCACGCGGATCATGCACGACGTGATCTGCTCGAACTGCGGCAAGCCCACCCAGGTGCCCTTCGTGCCCACGGGGGCGAGACCGGTGTACTGCCTGGACTGCTTCCAGACGGTGGGTAGACGCTAGCCGGCAGCCCCTCCGGCGCCTGCGGCGCCACCTCCCCGTAAACGGGGAGGAATTTGCCCGCCTAGGCGATCGCGATCGGCCGCACCGGCGAGCCAGTGGCGCCCCGCATCTTCAGCGGCAGGCACACGAAGATGAACTCGCCCACCCCGGCGGCCGCCAGCTCCTCCAGGTTCAGGTTCTCGATGATCGGGATCCCGGCCCGCACGAGCAGCAGTACGTGGCCCGGCAGCGTGACCTTCAGCTCGGGGTCCGCCGAGCCCATCACGTCGAACGCCATGTTGTCGGCCCCGACCGCAGCCACCTTCTTCTCGATCAGCCACCGCGACCCCGCGGCGCTCACCCCGGCTGCCCGGAGGTATTCGTCAGGATCAGACCACAGGGCGCCATACCCGGTGCGCACGAGCACCACATCGCCCTCGCGGATCTCGACGGCGGCCGCCCGCTCCAGCTGCTCGGCTGTGATGGCGTGCCCAGGCTCGAGCCGCCGGTCGCCCGCAACATTGAGAAGCACTCCGCGCGAGACGAAGGGCGCCATCGTCTCGATGCCGAGCTTCTTGAACCCGACCGACGTCTGGACGCCGTCGTCGACGTGAATCCCGCCGTGCAGCACCAGGTTCTCAGCCTGGTGCGCGAGGGCGTCGATGTGCGTCCCCGAGTGCTCCGGCATGACCACGATGCCCGAGGCGCCGGTGCGCGCCTCCGGCGCGCCGCGCGCGTGGTGGCGGTGAAGGAAGTACTGAAACCCAGGCTGATGCGCAGGGTGCATCGGCGCACCCGCGTAGCGAGGCTGCTCGAGGTCGAAGACGCGCGCCGAGCGGATTGACTCGAGGAGGCCCGAGATCAATCCCTGTAGCGGTAGACGATGCGGCCTCGGGTCAGGTCGTATGGCGACAGCTCGACACGGATGCGGTCACCCGGCGTGATGCGGATGAAGTAGCGCCGCATGCGGCCGGCGGCGTACGCGATCAGTTTGTGGCCGCCTTCCACCTCGACCTCGAACATGGCGTTCGGCAGCGCCTGCGAAACGACCGCGTCCATGACGACCGCCGGCTCCTTCTGGTCGCCGTCGTCGCGGTCTGCCTTGCGTGCCTTCTCAGGACGTCGCGGCGCTCGCCGGCCTTTGTTTTTGCCCAAGACGCGTGAAGTCTAAGGTTGTCGTGCGCCGGCCGTGAGTCGCGCTTCGATGTCGCGCGCGACCTCCGCCGGCAGGCGCTCGGCTGCGACGAGCCTGTTGATGGTCTCGATCCAGCGCCTGTCTTTGCGCACCGCGGTCATCATCAGGTCGCAGCCTGCGTCGACCATGCCGCTCTGCGCCAGGCCGAGCCCGCCCCAGAAAGAGATCTCGACCATCTCGGGCGCCAGCTGCAGCGCTTCCTGCAGCTTGGTCGCCGCGGTCGCCTGGTCGCCCCCGTCGGCCGCGCGGTCGGCCGCGTTCAAAGCCATGTACGCGCGCTTGACGCGCAGGAGACGCCGCAGCTCCTCGTTCGGATCCGGTGCATCTTCGACACGGATCTCGATGATCCGGTCTTCCCAGGAGCGCCCTGTCGGCTTGCCGGTGACCACCAGCATTGCCGCCGACTGCTTGCCACGGATGTCTCCGCCCTCCGCCTCGGCGGCGTCCAGGGCGGCGAGCATCCTCTCCGCGAACGGCTCTGTCGAAGAGGTGTAGGCCTCGTACATGGCGTCCCACACCGTGTCCTTCTCCATCAGGTTGGCCTGGACGCTGAAGCCCTCTCCGATCCGGTGTCCAGCCGCGGGGATGCACTTCGCTCCGGTGTGCGTCGCCACGCCGCCCTGCGAATCGACGATCGAGACCTGGCGCGACTGCGGCTCGCTGTCGCCGGACAGTAGCGCCTTGAGCGCTTGCTCGGCGGTGTAGCCCGCGCGCAGGTACTCGAGGCCGAGCGGTCCGAAGCTGACGTTGACCATGGACTGCGTGGCGACCGCGCCGACGCCGGCGATGGCCCATGGCACGGTGGGACCGACCTGGAAGTAATGCGACTGCACGGCGACGCCGAACTCACCTGTGTCCTTGTCGCGGGCGACGATCGAGTAGGTCACGTCTGGCTATCGTAAGGCTCGTTGGAGCACTACCAGAAGCCCGACTGGTTCACGAAGCATGTGTTCAACAACTTCGTCGCGGTCTGCACGCGGATGGGCATCAGCGTGTGGGGCTCGCGCGTGCTGCGGGTGCGTGGGCGCAAGTCGGGCGAGTGGCGCAGCTCGCCCGTGAACCTGCTCACCTACCAGGGCAAGCAGTACCTGGTCGCTCCGCGCGGCCACACGCAGTGGGTGCGCAACATCCGCGTCTCCCACACGGGCGAGCTGCTCCTCGGCAATCGGACCCAGGCCTTCCGCGCGACCGAGATCCCCGACGACCAGAAGGTGCCTCTCCTCCGGGACTACCTCAAGCGCTGGAAGTTCGAGGTCGGAATGTTCTTCGGCGGGGTCAGCGCGGACTCATCCGACGCCGACCTCCGCCGCATCGCGCCGGACCACCCGGTCTTTCGAGTCGACCCGGGCGGCTAGGCGCCGGGCGACGTAGGCCGCGTCGCGGCCGACGCCCGGCAGGACATCTGACGTCGCCGCGTATTGGTGCTCCATGCCGACGAAGTAGAGGCCCGGAACGGCGGTGGCCACCCCTCGGTACTGGGCGGGCTTGCCGTCCTCGCCGAACGCCTCCGGCACCTTGATCCAGCCGAGGTCGTTTGTGAATCCCGTACACCAGATCACGTTGGCGACGTCGAGCTTGCGGCCGTCCTCGAGAAGCGGCATGCCGTCGCGCACACCCGCGACACGGGGCACCCGCTCGATACCCGCACCCTCGAGGTCTTTGACCTTGATCCGGATCAGGGGCGCGGTCTTCATCTTCGGCAACACCTTCCGTCCCACCGGGGTGTCCACAGTCAGCACGTAGGTGCCCATGAACTTGACCAGAGGCAGAACGAACGCGGCCGCGGCGGCGCCATGCTTCACGGGCAGTTGCCCCATGGGCGAGCCGGCCACCAACACGTGGCGGCCCTGGCGCACGTCCATCGAGATCTCGGCGCCGGAGTTGCCAAGGCCCACGACGAGCACCGCCCCGTCGCCCAGCTGGCCCGAGTTGCGGTAGTCGCTCGAGTGCAGCTGGGTGATTCGCGAGTCCAGCTCTGAGGCGAAGGCCGGGATCCTCGGCTTGCGGTGAGCTCCTGTGGCGACCACGACGTTGGCCGCCTCGAAGGTCCCAGCGCTCGCCGTGACCAGGAAACCGTCCGCGGCACGCTCGAGGCTGTCGACCCGCACGGTGTTGCGGACGGGCAAGGCGAAGCGCGTTGCGTAGGCGGCCATGTAGTCGGCGACGTCGTCCTTGGTAGGAAACGAGAGCCGCGGGGCAGGAAAGCGCATCCCTGGCAGCCCGTTGTACTTGGCCGGCGTGAACACGCGAAGCGAGTCCCAGCGCGTGCGCCACGCGTCACCGACGCGCTCGTGAGCGTCCAGGATCACGAACGACCGGCTCTGCTGGGCGACGAAGTGACCCGTCGCCAAACCTGCCTGCCCGCCGCCGACGATGATCGTGTCGAACCTCTCCATGTCTGCATCCTCCTACGCGTGTTATCGAGGACGACGGTATGGGTCGAAGCGAACTCCGAACATCGACCGAACTGCCCAATTCGCGCCCCTTGCGCGATGGGTATTTCTATGTAGGCCGGCGGTGCAACCCGTGCTCGTAGGCGTAGGCCGTCGCCGCCGCACGGCTCGCGAGCCCGAGCTTGTCGAAGATGTTGCTGACGTGCCTGGCGACCGTCTTCTCACTGATGAACAAGTCCGCGGCGATGGCCTTGTTCGTCTTGCCGGCGGCGAGCAGCCGCAGGACATCGAGCTCGCGCGTGGACAGACCTCCAGGCGCTGGGGCCTGCTCGTGGACGGCAACAACGGCGCCAAGCTGCCCGAGACTCTTGCGTGCCGCGGCGAGCTCCATCTCGGCCGACTCGCTGTCGCCGAGGGCGCCGCACGCGGACGCAATGAGCTCGCGCGTTCTCGCGACCTCATAGGGGGCTCCGAGTTCGCGCCACAGCTTCAGCGCGCGACGCAGCGACTCGAGCGCAGATTTCGGGTCGCCGGCGGCCAGGAGCACCGCGCCGTCTGCATAGCCGGCGATCGCTCGCACATACGGCGCGCCAAACATGTCGGCGAGCCTGGCGAGCTCGCCCGCGCCATCTCGTGCGGCGTCGACGTCGCCGGCGGCGACCATGACCTCAACGTAGGCTGGTAGGACCGCACAACGACGCGACGGATCTCCCTCCTCGTCGCGCTCGCGTCGAACAGCTGCCGCCGCGGCCTCGATCTGGCCCTTCGCCAGGCGGACGAGGGCCAGGCCAGGCTGCGGTGACCGACCCGTGTCGTTTGCCTGCTGGTACGCCGCATCTGCCTTCGCGTAGTCCCCGCGCAGCCTGTGCAGCTCTCCCAGCTGATAGAAGGCGTCGCCGGCGGCGGACTGGACGCGCGGTTTGGTCAGCAAGGCGCAGGCACGGTCCGCTTCGCTCAGGGCGTCCGCCCACGCCCCATGGAACTGCTTGATCTGGGACCGAAAGACGAGGCAGTTGCCGCGGAATGGGACGAGACCTGGCTGCGACTCGCACCAGTGGTCGAGCGCCTCCGTCCACTCCTGCGCACGCCTGAGGTCGTAGATGCGACGGCATCCGTCGATGACCGCGCAGTAGATGATCCCCGACACAATTGGCGAGACTTCGCCTGAGGTGACGGCGACCATCGTCTCGTCGAACAGCTCCAGCCCTGCAGCCAGCTGCCCCGTGATGACCAGCGACTGACCGCGACCGAGTCGCCCCATCGCACCGAGGTCCGCATCCTCGAAACGCTCGGCGATCTCGATGACCTGTTCGAAGATCCGTGATGCCTGCGCCACGTCCCCTTGCTCCAGCGCCTGAAGCGCTGCCGGGATCATCAGAAAGCCTGCTTCAGCGGAGTCACGGTTCAGCTCGTCCAAGAGCCGGCGGGACCGCGCGAGCCAGCCGCCCGCCTGCGCGAACTCGCCCCGATTGAGCAGATACATCGCCAGCTGTCCGCCAGCGCGAATGGCCGGCTCGAGGTCGCCGCGTTTGAGGAACGCGCTATGTGCGCGTTGGAGCTGCTCGATCGCCGCCTCCTCGTAGCCAGCGAGCTGCGCGGCGACGGCCAGTCGCTGGATGTCCTCGGGTTCCTCGGCGCCGCGCAGATACTCATACGCTCGCGGCCAGTCGTGCTGGTCGTACGCGAGGCGGCCGGTCTCTAGATCAGCGGGCATCTCCGTAGCGCAGGTCGCGGGGTTTGGAGGCGCGCCAGCGTTCGATCCACGTGCCCTGGATGTCGGGCTGCTTCTCCTTGGCGGCCAGCTCGCGAACAGCCTTCTCCACGCGCGCCGTGAACTCGCGCGTCCCCTCCTTGGTTTCGGGCGTCATCGGCTTGCCGATGCGGACGCGGATCGGCCCTGGCAGCGGAAGGTTCTGATGGCGCGGCATGATCTGGAACGCGCCCTGGATGTGCATGGGCACCACCGGCGTGCCGGTCTCTTTGGCCAGGAACCCGACGCCGGGCTTGAACTCCTGGATGCGCCCGTCGGGAGACCGGCTCCCC
The DNA here is from genome assembly GCA_036506195.1 of Candidatus Dormiibacterota bacterium. Classification (GTDB taxonomy): domain Bacteria; phylum Chloroflexota; class Dormibacteria; order Dormibacterales; family Dormibacteraceae; genus 40CM-4-65-16. Next base: position 12,179 of record DASXSD010000085.1, on the reverse strand, counting down.
TCCGGGAATAGGACGAGGTTCCAGCCCGACTTGAGGAGCTGGCTCGAGCTGTGCAGCTGGGCTTGCGCGCCCCCGGTGCGCGAGAAGGGAAACGTGTTGAGGAAGAGGCTGACGATGTTGCCGAGGATCGGGTGCTTGAACCAGTAGTCGGCCGCCGCCGCGACCACCGTTCGGTCGCGCGCCGAGTCGGTGAGCGAGTGCAGGATCAGTGACGTGTCCGCGTGGCTGGAGTGGTTGGCCGCGAAGATCACCGGACGCTCGAGCTCCCTCACCCACTCCCTGCCCTCGACCTTGGGGTGCACCATCGCCTCGGTGAACGGCAGCAGCAGCGCTCGCTGGATCAGCCAGCGGATCGAACGTACCGGCTCCACGCGCGCCCAGCCGAGGTCGCTGGGCGGCGGAGGAACGACTGCGCCCTGCTCAGGCCAGGTGTGTGGCCGCGGCGTGTCCCAGTGCCATGCCCGACGCACCCGCATCACATCGTCGAGGGCTGAGCCGGCGATCGACACCAGGCGCGTCAGCGGGCCTTCGGAGTACCAGCCCACTTATCTGATCCGGGCGTTGACGTTCTTGGTCCGGGTCATGCTGTCGGATGAAGGTTCGTTGAACGTGATGACCCCGACCTCGAAGGTCTGGTTCTGCCAGAAGCCGAAGAAGAAAGAGGTGTTGAACAGGGAACCGTAGGCCTCGATCGAGTTGTCGCCCAGGCCGGTGGCCGAGCCCTGGCTGACGGTCGCACCTGCCGCCCTGGCGTCGGCAACATCGGAGTCGCTGAGGTGGAAGTCCTTCGCGCTGTCCTTGAAATTCGCCTTCGCCGAGCTCTCGTCCTTGAAGCGGATGACGAACACGTACACGACCTTGCCCGTCGGCTCGTGGTCGGAGGTGAGGCCGCCGCAGTCCGCCTGGTTCTGGGCGTAGTCGGCCACGTAGCCCTCCTCGGCGCCGGCCGCCTTGATCTTGTCCCACTGGGCTTTGTCCTCGTCGTAGGAGGTGGGGTCTCTCTGCTGCTCGGCCTTCAGGTAGTCCTCCCAGGACCCGGAATCAGAGCACCTGGTCAGGCCCGCGAAGTCGGACTGGCCGCCCGCGACGCTTTGCGCCGAAGGTGGCCCCGACGCCGCGGGTCCCAACCCGCCGGGCCCGCCACAGGCCATCAGAAGCAGCCCCGCCACCGCGACGAGAAATCGATTCATTCGACTTCGCAAAGCATTATCGGCGGCGTCCGCAGGTGCGTAACGCTCGGATAGCGGCCGACGGTCTGCTCCGCCATCTCGAACGCGTCCTCGAGGGTGGTTGCGCACTTGAAGCCGAGGCGATGGACCACATCTCGCTCTCCGCCGACGACGATGATGTCGCCCGCGTGCTCCATCGCGTGCGCCGCCCAGTACCAGGCGTAGAACGGGTGGGCGCCGTGATAAGCGTGCGACTTGCGATAGAGCTGGCGAAACCACGGATCCTCGGCGAAGCGCAATTCGTACTTCTTCTCGATCTCACCCGGGTCCGTGGTGTCCGCAAGCACCTCGTCGTAGAAGTCGATGTAGCTGGGGTGCTGCACCGCGTCGAACTCGTAGCGGCACGGGTGCATGAGGATCAGCACGCCGCCCTTTCGCAGCACCGGCTGCTTGCGATAGAAGTTGAAGAGATAGCCGGCCCCCATGCACACCACCAGCACGGGGTTCATGGGCGAGTTGACGTTGTAGGGGCCGAGGTACGGCACGCCGATGGTGACGATGTCGGTTTGCCCTTCGACCCGCACGGCGATCTGCTTGTTGACCGCGTCCAGCGTCTTGTCGTGCACCGCGTCGACCTGGCCGGCGTTGACCGCGGTCAGGCCGTACGGCGCGCGCATCGCGTGGAAGATGCCGCGCTTGAACGCCGGCGGGGCGAGGTCCGTCATCTGTTTGGTCGCCAGGAACATGGCCTGGTCGTTAGGCGTCCAGTCGGTCTCGCGCTTCTGCATGAAGTTGGCGATGGCCGGGAAGGCGTGGTTGTTGACCGTCGTCTCGATGTGGAACACGCGCACCGTGTCCTCGATCAATTGGCCCTGCCGGATGCACGAATGGTGGAGCGCCGAATCGGGTGGGTTCATGTATGAGCGCGAGCCGAGCAGCGTCTTGACGTTGTGGTGGGCGCGGATGCCGCGATAGGACGCAAGGCCGGTCGACATCGACTTGTGGCCGCCGTCCATCGGCACCAACGTCAGGTTGACGTAGATGACGAGGTCCGACTCCGCCGCACGCCGGTTCAGCGTCACCTCCTCTCCCGCCGAGGTCTTGCCGATATAGACGTTGTTCTCCTCGTCCTCGCCGTCGTGCTGGTAGAGGCGGTCCGGATGGAACGCGGCGAAGATGCGGTCACCGACGATGTGTCGCAGCTCGTCGTCCGTCATGCGCCGGTGCAGCCCGAGCGCCGCGATGATGTGCAGGTCGTCGATGCCGGCCTCGGCGGCCATGTCGATGACCTCCTCCATGACCAGCTGGCGAACGTCTGGCGCCGCCATCGGCGGGAGCGGAAGCGAGAGATCGTCGAAGGCGATGGTCAGCTTCATGCCGCGCCTAAGGAGCGACTTGAGCGGGTCGTCCTCGAGGGGCTTGGCGAGCGCACGCTTGATGGCGCGCTCGGGATGCGCGATGGGTTCGAGCGGATCCGGCGGGTAGATCACGCGCGCTCCGAGCGGCATCTTCTCCAGCCGGATGCCTTCGCCGTAATGAAAGAGAACTGGCGGCGTGTTGCGATCAACCTCGATCACTGCACCCGGTCGCGGCATCAGGCTCTCAATCGTCGCAGATCAAACGCGACCTTCACGGCGCCCAAACGTCCCGCGCTCATTGCGTAGGCGATCGCGTCGCGGTACTCGCCGAGACCGAAGAGCGGCCCGGTGAGCTCGCCGAGCTCCATCTCCGGCGCCGCTTCGAGCGCGAGCTCGAAGGTCTTGCGGCCCTTCATTTTGGGCTCGGAGCCGTACGCATACGCGCCGGTCACCGTGAGCTCGCGCTGCCAGATCGGCGCCCAGTCGACCTTCTCCTCACCCGGCATGCCCACCGCGACCAACGTTCCGCCCTCGCGCGTGAATCGCACCGCGTCGTTGAGGCTGTCGGCGCGGCCGACGCATTCAAAGGTGATGTCGGCGCCGCCGAGGAGAAGCGAGCGGTTCATGCTCTCGAGCCGGCGCGAGCCCGTGGCGAAGCGGATGCGTTGGAAGACGTCGGCCGGTGCGACCACCTGGTCCGCGCCCAGCTTGCGAGCGAGGTCGCGCTGCGTCGGATGCTTGGCGATCGCGATCAACCGCTTCGGCGGTGTGAACAACCTGATCGCCGCCACCGTGAGCAGCCCGATCGTGCCCGCTCCGCTGACGACGACGATGTCGTCCTTGGTGGCGCCACCGCGCAGGGCCGCGTGGATGCAGCACGCGAAGGGCTCGATGAGCACCGCGGCCTCGTCGGAGAGCGTTTCGGGCACCGGGTGCACCTGGCTCGGGTGCGCGACCAGGATCTCTCCCCAACCGCCGCCGGTGCCGGCGCAGTAGCCGGTCTGCAGGCCAACGTCGAGCGGCCCGTCGGTCACGTTGTAGCAAAGCCCCGGCCGCCCCTCCGCGCACCGCGGACAGGGCGGGTCGATGCCGCGGACCACGCAGCCGAGGGCGGGCTCGATCACGACGCGCGAGCCATCGTCCAGCACGCCGACGACCTCGTGTCCCGGCACGAAGGGGTAGCTGGTCAGGGGGTCGAGGTAGAGCGAGATGTGACCGCTGATCGCGGCCAGGTCCGAGCCGCAGATGCCGCTGAGGCTGGGCATCACCCGCATCCAGTCCTTCGCCGGCAGGGGCGGCTCGGGGACGTCGCCGAGCTTCAGCATCGAGAGGGAGCTGGTGGCGACGTCGGGCCGGCCGCCGGCGGCCTTCACCACCGCGAAGGCGGGGATGGAGCGGTTGTAGGTGAGAGCTAGAACCTCACTCCCCTCCCGGCCGGGCCCGCTTCGCGGGCCGGGCCACCCTCCCCGGCAAGCGGGGAGGGGAAGACGGGCCGACTTCCCCACAAGGTGGGGAGGTGAACGTACCTTTCACCGGCGGACGGCCTCCAGGTATTCGGGGGAGCGCGGGTCGGGCATTGGCAGGCGCCAGTTGCCGGGCGCCATCCGCCACCGCTCGACGCGCCATCCCCTCTGCCCCGCCACCTGCGAGAGGCGCGCGTCCGGGTTGACCGCCACGGGCGTGCCGACCAGCTCCAGCATCGGCAGGTCGGAGAGCGAGTCGGCGTAGGCAAAGCTGTCCTGCAGGACGAGGCCGTTCCTTCCCGCGTACTCCTCGAGCAGCGCCGCGCGGGCCTCGCCCGCGGGGGGCGGAGATTGCAGGTCGCCGGTCAGCCGGCCGTCTTTGGTGAGCAGGTGAGCGCAGTCGACCTCGACCTCGAGCAGATCCGCCAGAGGCTCGACCACCACATCGAGCGCCCCTGTGAGGAGGAGCACCCGGTGGCCGGCGCGCTTGTGCTCGCGGATCCGGCGCATGCCGGCCGGGTAGATCCGCCGCAGCGTCACCGCGTCGAGGGCCTCGCGGCCAAGCCGCTTCATCACCTCGGGGTCCAGGCCGTCGTACTCCCGGTAGAAGCTGCGCTGAAACTCCGCGCGCGAACGCCTCTCGAGGTAGAGCCAGCGCGGCGCCTGGCGGAGCATGCGCGCCATGAAGGCCGGCCAGTCCTCCAGCGGTTGCGCGCGCAACCGCATCCACAGGAAGTACTCGACGACATTGGTCTCGACGAGCGTGCCGTCGACGTCGAACACGGCCAGCACGTCGGCGCGGCCGGTGCGTCTTTCGATCGCCGCGCGCACCGAGCTGGCTTCCGCCTTCGGCGCCGTGCTTCCTGTCGGTTGCTTTCCCCGTCGCTCCGCGGTCTCCGCACGCGACATGCGGACCACGGTCGGAAAGTGCACGTCCTGGAAGTAGTGCGACCACGTGTACAGCGCTGGATCAAACGGAAACTTCTTGCGCTCGGCGGCGGGCGTCTTGTCCCAGAGCGACATCACGTTGCGCGTGTCGAAGATGCAGTCGACCTCGGTGTACACCCCGTAGAGCTCGATCAAGTTGACCCCACGGTCGAGCCGCTCGCGCTCCGCGTTGAGGTCGTCTGAGACCTGCGACACGCTAGGGCCGAGCGGCAGCCGCTCCACCACCCACTGCGCGGCCTCGACCAGCCGGAGCGCGGTCCGCGCCCGCGTCGCCATCTCCTGGCGGGTTGGAAACGTCCACGACGGCGTGCCGATCGCCTGCCCGTAGCGGTCGCGGAGCGGATGCGCCGTGAAGTAGATCCCAGCCTCGTCGGCCATGTGCCTCAGGCGCAGCGGATTGCGACTCCCGGATGCCGCGTGGTACACCCGCGGCTTCGAATCCGGCGGCGGGTTGGCCGCTACGGCGAGCACCGTGTTGACGACGAAGTCGGCCGGGATGATGTCGAGCAGAGCGTCCGGCAGCCCGGAAAAGTCGCGCAGCACGTTGCGGCCGAAGGCGAGGATCAGCGGCTCCGCCATGCGGAATCCCTCCAACCAGCCCGCGAAGGGTTCGGCGAGCGCGCTCTCGATGATCGAGGGACGCACGATCGAGAGTGGAATGTCGCCGTGCAGCTCAACCACGGCGTGCTCGGCCATCGCCTTGGTGAAGGAGTAGATGTCGGAGAAACCCATCGAGTGGGCGTGCACTCGCCCTCGCTCGACAAGCCGGTCCTTCACCCACTTCTCGCGCAGGCGCTCGGTCGCCCTCGCCACCGCGGGCGTCCCCGCCGGCCCCATGCGAGAACGTGCCTCGCGCCGCAGGCGATTCAAGACCTCCGGCCGTCGTGACTCCTCCTCAACAGGCCCGCGGAGGTTCGACAGGACCTCCGCTTCGTGACGCCAGTTCAGGCCAGGGTCGAGGGGCGGCTCCTCGCGGACGATGCCGCGCAGCATTCCGCCCACGTACGCGGTTGAGATGTGCACCAGGTGGGGACGTGCCTTCGTCGCGCGCAAGGCCTCGACCATGCGCGCCGCGCCGAGCAGGTTGGTCTGCGCCGAGAGGTCGGCGGGATTGTCGAACTCGACGGCCGCGGCCGAGTGGATGACGATGTCGCACGCCCGCAGCTGCTCGCGCGATTCGTCGCTCAGGCCCAGACCGTCACGGCCGAGGTCGATCTCGACGACGGCCAGCTTCTGCGCCGCAAGCCTGGTGAAAGCCTCTTCTCCCAGCTCCTCCTTCAGACGCCTGAACGCAGGGCTGGAGAGCACCTCCCTCTCCAGGCGCTCCGAGGCCGGACGCCGCGCGCTGGAGCGGATCGCCAGGTTGATGCGCGCTATGTCCGGGATCGAGCGCAGGCACTTCTCGACGAGCGACTTGCCGAGAAAGCCGGTGCTGCCGGTGACCAGGATGGTCTTGCCCCGAAGGGCCTCGGCGATCACCGGGTGAGTCTAGAGGCTCACCTCTCCGTGATTCAGATGGGGCACGACCATGACGTCGGAGCCTCCGCCGTCGGCCCAGCCGAGCCACGACGTGGCCGTCGCCCAGAACCAGTACGTCTGGCCGAACTTGCCGTGGAACGTCGCCGAGCTGTTGCCCTGGCTGGTGTGCCAGCTATGCCGAACCCCGTCCTGGGTCACGTAGTACACGGTGAACTGCGCCGTCGCGGGGCTCGACCAGCGGACGTGGATCGTCGCCGGGTCGTCGTGCGTCGAGGTCGCCGTCAGGGTGACCCTCGGCATCGTGATCGAGGCGAAGCGCGGCGAGCCGCCCAGCCACAGGTCGCCCATGTCCCCGCCGTACGGGTCCGTGCCTGGCCCCGACCAGCCGAAGGGATCGACCGGGCCGCTGCCGTTCAGGTGGTAGACGCCGAAGTGCAGGTGCGGGCCGGTGGCGGTGCCCGTCATGCCCGAGATCCCGAGGACCTGGCCGCGGTAGACGTACTGGCCCTTGGTGACCGAGATGCTCGACATGTGGCCGTAGAAAGTCATCAGGCCGTTGCCGTGGTCGATCTCGACCGTCTTGCCACTCAGGCAGCTGTGGCAGCCAGGCACGAGCCAGTTGGCGAGGATCACACGACCAGGCGCCGCCGCGGCAATCGGCTCGTAGTAGAGGCCGTAGTCGTAGCCGTCGTGGCCCGAGTAGTAGAGGTAGTCCTGGTATCCCGGCGTCTGGGCGTAACCGGCAGAAAAGCCGGGATCGGGGCCGCCCACCCTCGCCGATGCGACCGTCCCGTCGTAGCGACAGACGCGGCCGCTCACGTCGTAGTTGGGCCCGCAGTGGTCGAAGATCGAGGTGATGTAGTGGGAGCCCATGAAGGGCAGGGTCAGGAACGCCCCGGAAGCGGGGGCCTGGTGGATGTTGGCAAGGCCGTCCTCGAGCGGCCCGTACTGGATCTGGCTCGGGTAGGCCCAGCGCGTGTACTTGCTCGGCGCGTGACCGGGCGGCAGGGCGGAGTGTGCCTGCGCCGGTTGCGCAAACAAAAGCAAAGAACCGAGGGCGAAGAGAGAAGCGAAAACCCGCATAGCCTTGGGAACGGAGATCCTTACCGTAGGCCTGCCCTCCTGCGACCTGCCCGAGTTTTGGTTAAGTTTCGCAAATGAACCCTTCCCGGGCGCCGGGAACCACCGTTTTGAGCCAGGGGAGGGCGGCGGTCTTCGAGGAGCCGGTGGGTCCAGCCGGGGTTCGGGTCAGGGAGCTACCCCGCACGGCGCCTGAGCCGGGCGCGGTGGCGATCGCGATCAAGGCCGCCTCGATCAACCATCTGGACCTGTGGATGGCCCACGGGGCCCAGCGCGTGACGCCGCCGCGCGTGATAGCTGCCGACGGCGCCGGCGTGGTCGAGGCCTCGGGTGATCCCGGCTGGCGCCCCGGTGACGAGGTCGTCGTCTACCCGGTGGTCTGTGACTGGGAGTGCGAGTGGTGCCGAGCAGGGCAGAACGTCAAGTGTCCGCGCTTCGGGGTCATCGGCGAGCACTCGGACGGGACGGCTTGCGAGCTGCTCCACGTCGACGCCCGCAACGTCTTCGCCAGACCCAAGGGGCTCTCCTGGGAGGAGGCGGCCGCCTTTCCGCTGACCTTCCTCACCGCGTGGCGGATGCTGACCACCCGGGCCCGACTGCAGCCAGGCGAGAAAGTCCTGGTGGTGGGCGCAGGCGCTGGGGTGGCGGTGGCCGCGATCCGGATCGCCAAACACCTCGGGGCGCGGGTTTACGCCACCAGCCGGTCGGAAGCCAAGCGCCGGCGTGCGATGGAAATTGGCGCCGAGGCCGCTTTTGACTCGACGGACTTCAGCAAGGCGGTGCGCGAGGCGACCGGCGGCGGTGTCGACGTCGTCTTCGAGCACGTCGGTCCCGCGACGCTTGCGGAGTCGATGCGCTCCGTCGTCAACGGCGGCCGGGTCGTCCTCTGTGGATCGACGTCTGGGGTGAAGGCCGAGATCACGATGCCGCGCCTTTTCTGGGGACAGATCGACCTGCTCGGCTCGACGATGGGCAACGTGGACGAGTTTCGCGCCGTGCTCGAGGCGATGGAAGAGGGCCTGAAACCCGTAGTCGACCGCGTCTATCCGTTGTCGGAGGTAGAGGACGCCCTCAAGCGACTCGACGCCGCCGAGCAGTTCGGAAAGGTAGTTCTATCTGTGTCGTAGGGAGAAGAGAAGATGCGGGGTTTCAAGGCCTTTCTGCTGCGTGGCAACGTCGTCGAGCTGGCGGTCGCAGTCGTGATCGGCATTGCGTTTGCCGCTGTCATCGCCGCATTCGTGAAGGACCTCGTGACGCCGCTGATCGCCGCCATCGGCGGGCAGCCTGACTTCTCGACGCTCTACTTCACAGTCAACCAGAGCAAGTTCATGTACGGCGAATTCATCAATGCCGTGTTTGCATTCCTGATCATCGCCGCGGTGATCTACTTCCTCGTCGTCTTGCCGTACACCGCGTTCGTCGCCCGGTCCCGGCGGCAGGCTCCCGAGGATCCGTCAACGAAGAAATGCCCGGAGTGCCTCAGCGAGATCCCGAAGGACGCGCGGCGTTGCGCCTTCTGCACTTCACCGCAGACGACTTAGGCGAATCCCGCATATGCCGGCCATTGCGGGTTTCGGAGCTCGTTCAATGCCGCATTTGCCGGCCTCTGCGGGTTTGCAACGGCGCCTGGGACCTTGCCCTTCCGCTGACTCCCAGATTACGGCCGGCTCGCCGGAACCGCCCACACTTTCGAAGCAGTCTCGTGGCTCAGCGTCACTTCTCGCCTGCCAACGCTCACGCGCACAGTCTTGCCGACGTCGTCCGCCTCGGCGACGCTGACCTCGCGGCCGGGGGTCAAATCTCTCTCGTCCAGGTAGGCGAGCAGCCGCGGCGCTTCGCGCTCGGCCACCTCCGACACTCTCGTGATCGTCGCCCGGTCCCCGGCGGCAAGACTTGACAGCCTGACCTCCTTCGGCGCGGCGGTCGAGTGCCCCGGGATCGGGTTGCCGTGCGGGCAGGTCGTCGGCCGGCCAAGAACCTCGTAGAGCCGCCGCTCCACGACGTCCGACACCGCGTGCTCCAGGCGCGCGGCCTCGGCGTCCGCCGTGACCCAGTCGAGGCCCAGGGCGTCGGTCAGCCAGCGCTCCATGATCCGGTGCCGTCGCACGATCGCCTCCGCCGCGCGCATCCCCTTGGGCGTCAGCTCGATCTCCTTGCGGCCGTTCATCCGCACCAGGCCGTCGCGGGTCATCCGGCGAAGGCCGATGGCAACCGTCGGCCGGCTCACCCCGAGCCAGTCAGCGAGCCGCGCGCTGCGGAGATGCTCCTTCTCCGACCACATGTAGTAGATGGCCTCCAGGTAGCGGGAGACCACCTCCGAGGGCTCATGGAGGGCCTTGTTAGACTGGTCTAATTGCATGTTTTGTGGGGGCTAACCTCTTAGCACTATGAGCCAGGCCGCCGCCGTCGCGCTGGGCGCCATCGCTGGAGGCACCATCTTCCTCGGCCTTCCAGTCGCGCGCATGCACGGACTTCCGAAGGCGATCCAGGGCTTCCTCAACGCCTTCGCGACCGGCATCCTCGTCTTTCTCCTCTGGGACATCCTGAGCCACGCCGGCGGCCCCGTCGAGGCGGCGCTCGAGCAGTCGGACCGCGGCCCGTTTGCCGCCATGGCGATCATCTTTGCGATCGGCATCGCGACCGGCCTGCTCGGACTCGTGTATTTCAACCGCACGGTCTTCAGCCACCTGAGACACGGAACGGCCGCGCCGAGCGCGCGCTCGCTCTCGCTGGCGATCGCGACCGGGCTCGGACTGCACAACCTGTCGGAGGGGCTCGCGATCGGCCAGGCGGCCCACCTGGGCGCGATCGCTTTCACCGGGGTACTGGCGGTTGGATTTGCCCTGCACAACATCACGGAGGGCTTCGGCATCGCCGCGCCGATGACCACCGAGGCCAAGCCACCGTCCTGGGGCTTCCTCGGGCTGGCGGGCCTGATCGGAGGTGGCCCTACATTCATTGGGACATGGATCGGCTATCTCGCGGAGTCGGCCTACTTCTCGGTCGCCTTCCTGGCCGTGGCGGCCGGCGCCCTGATCTACGTCCTGAACGAGCTGTTCAACCTGGGCCGCCGAATCAGCACCCCGCCCATGTTCGCCTGGGGCGTCCTCGGCGGCTTCCTCACCGCTTACGCCACCGAGCTGTTCCTGGAATCGACGGGCGGCTAGCAGGCCTAGGAGGCCACGTACTCGTCGACCTCGTCGGGGTCGAAGTCCTGCCAGTCGGGGTAGCGCCACCTGAAGAGCCGCTCCTGGACCTCGAACACGCTGTCCAACGTGTCCTGGACCTGGCCGTTGTCGCGCAGCGGCTCACTCACCCGCTGGGGCATCGCCCCGACGACTTCGCGGACCTCGGTCCGGACTCGCCTGGGCACCCGGCTCACCCCGTCCCGGTTCAGCTCCTCCAGGCGCCAGAGCACCCTGTCGGTCGCCTCCAGCATTCGCTGGAAGGCGTAGCGGCGCCGGTTTTCCCGCCCCAGCGCCCGCAACTGCTCCTCGATCCGGCTGTTGGTGTGGTCGATCATGGCCAGCTACCTTTCCTAGCTTACCGGGAGACAGAAGCCGCTTGAGGGAGGCCTTCCTGGAGCGGCTGGAGGAGCTCTTCAAGCCCGTGGAGGGCTGGGGCGAGTTCAGGAAGGGCGCCCGCCACGCCGCGGTCGTCTTCGTCCTCTACCGGCAGGCCGGCCGCTGGATGGTGCCGTTCGTGCGCCGCCGAGCCGACCTCCGGGACCACCCGGGCCAGGTGGCGCTGCCAGGCGGCGGCGTCCAGGCAGGCGAGTCGGCGTGGCAGGCGGCCCAGCGCGAGGTGGCGGAGGAGATCGGCGTCCCGGTCGGCCGTCTGGTGCCGCTGGGCGCAGGCGACCCGATTTACGCCGCGGTCACCAACTTCTCGGTCGTGCCTTTCGTCGCCCACCTGCCCGACCCCGTCGAGTCGTTCGTCCACGACGCGGGTGAGCTGGAGGGCGTGCTCGCGATCTCCCTGGAGCGACTGCTTGACGACAGCGCGTGGCTCGTCTCAGACGAGCCCTGGCGCTTTCGCTACCTCGAGCACGACGAGAGCGTCGTCTGGGGGCTGACGGAGCGGATCGTCTATGGGCTGGCGCCGCGCCTGCGCGAGGCGCTGGCGGCGGGGGTCTAGCGCTTCTCGAGCCGGCGCAGCTCCCGCAGCGACCACACCAGGTAGCCGCCCAAGACCGCGATCGCAAACGCGTAGGCGATGACCAGGTACGTCACCGCACAGGCTCCGGCTCCCGTGGAGCCGCAATCACGGGCGCGGGTTCGTAGACGTTCTGCCTCGCGTCGAGCAACGTCTCGATCCGGTAGCGGATCGTGATCATCACCGCGGCGAGGACCAGCGTGCAGGCGAGCGTGAAGAGGAACGTCGCCAGCATCTCAGGCGGCAGTGCGTCGTTGACCACGATCGGGCCCGGGTGCTGCGTTCGCCACCACGTGACGCTGAAGTGGACGACCGGGACGTCGATGAACCCGAAGATGCCGACCACCGCCGCCAGCCTCGCGGCCGAGCGACCCGGATCGGCGAAGCGGCGCACCAACAGGTAGCCCGCGTAGATCATCCACAGCACGAGCGTCGAGGTGAGCCGCGCGTCCCAGGTCCAGAACGTGTTCCAGATCGGTTTCGCCCACAGCATCCCCATGACGAGGGTCACCGTCGTGAAGACGACT
>DASXSD010000084.1:0-10329 GCA_036506195.1 Candidatus Dormiibacterota bacterium | reverse complement strand
CGTAGAACAGCAGGGCGAGGCTCGCCAGGAATCCAGGCAGACGGTAGTACACGATCATGAACAGGACGACGATCGCGAGGCCGAGCAATCCGGCGGCCAGGCTCACCTTCACCGATTCCGCGCCCAGTGTCGCGCTGACCTGCGTCACATCCAGGGCGACGAGGTCGACGGGCAGCGAGCCCGCCGTGATCCCGGTCGCGAGCTCCTGAGCGCTCTGCTGGGTGAAGTTGCCGCTGATCACCGCGCTTCCGCCCGAGATCTCCTCGCGCGTGATCGGATTGGTCAGCAGCTTTCCGCAGACCGTGCCGGGGGTTTGCGCGGAGAGACAGGCTGGGTCGTATGGCTGCCTGACCTTGTTCGCATAGTCCGCGTCTTCCCACTTGTCGATGTCCTTCTGGGAGAGGTCGAGCCAGATCGTCAGGAAACGTTCCGGACACTGCGCGGCCGGGTTCGTGTCGGAGTCACCGGGGCAGGCGGCGACGTTCGCGCGAGTGAGCTGGTCGAAGAGCGCTGCGCCGCGTGAGTTGAACTGGATGTTCACGACCCACGAGGTGCCGTTCTGGTCGATGCTCGCGGTGGCGCTCGACAGATCGTCGCCCGTCAGGCCCGTCAGCTGCGGCTTGTATCCCGGCTGAGGACCCCCGGTGACCTTGTCGTCCTTCACCCACTTCGTGTAGACGAGCTTGTTGACCGCGCCGATGGCCTTTTGAGCCTGGGCGGCGTTGACCCCCGCCAGGTCGACCGTGATCCGGTCGTAGTTGCTGCCCGCGCCGCGGATCTCGGGTTCGCTCACGTTCAGCGCGTTCACGCGCCGGTTGATGACCTCGATGGTCTTCCGCTGGACGTCAGCCCGGCTCTGCCCAGCGGGGAAGTTGGTCAGCTCGTAGTCGATGTGGGTGCCGCCGGCAAGGTCGAGGCCCCGGTGGAAGAACAGCTGCCAGCCGCCGAAGTTGGGCGGCAGGCCGGGCACCGCACCCGTCAGTGGGTAGTGGTTGGCGATCCGGTACACGTAGCCGGCACCGTCGACGAAGAGGGAGAAGACGAGCACCGCGACGACGAACAGGCGGATCGGCCAGCTGAGGACTAGTTGCATGGGCGGCGAACTAGTCTACTTTCGGACCGGTCATCGCTGCCTGAACAACAGGTTCAGGACGATCGTCGCGATGACCGAGAGGATGATGCTGGTCGCCACTGGTATGTAAACGGTCGTGTTGCCGCTTCGGAACGTGAGGTCGCCTGGCAGGTGGAACCGCCCAAACAGCATCAGCGCCCCGCCGATGACTACGAGCAGCACGCCGAAGACGAGGAGCAGCCTCCCCACCTCAGCCATCTCCCTACAGTAGTCGCGTCTGTTGGGTTTCTGGCTGAGGCGGCGCGATCCCGATATGGCGGTAGGCGAGATCGGTGGCGACCCGCCCTCGAGCGGTCCGGGCGAGGAAGCCGATCTGGATCAGGTACGGCTCGTGGACGTCCTCGATCGTCTCCGGCTCCTCGGACAGTGAGGTGGCCAGCGTGTCGAGCCCGACCGGCCCGCCCTTGAACTTGACGATCACGGTGTGCAGGAGCTGGCGGTCCAGCGGCTCGAGGCCGATCTCATCCACCTCCAGCATGCCAAGTGCGTGGCGCGTCACGTCCACTGTCGCGCGCCCGTCGCTGCGTACCTGCGCGTAGTCACGGACCCGGCGCAGCAGCCGGTTGGCGATCCGAGGCGTGCCGCGCGCACGGCGCGCGATCTCGGAGACCGCGTCCTCGTGGATCTCGATGTCGAGAATGCGAGCGGACCGCGTGACGATCTTCTCCAGCTCAGGTTTGGTGTAGAAGTCCAGCCGGTAGACGGCCCCGAACCGGTCGCGCAGCGGCCCACTGAGCAGGCCCTGGCGTGTCGTTGCCCCGACGCACGTGAAGTGCGGGAGCGGCAGCGTGGCGGCGCTCGCCCCCACTCCCTTCCCGAGGACGGCGTCGAACCGGAAATCCTCGAGCGCCGGGTAGAGCGACTCCTCGACCACCGTGTTCAGGCGGTGGATCTCGTCGATGAAGAAAACGTCACGCGTCGTCAGGTTCAGGAGGATCGAGCCGAGCGCGCCCTGGTGGTCGATCGCCGGGCCGCTGGAGACCTTGATCGAGACGCCGAGCTCGTTGGCGATGATGTGCGCGAGCGTCGTCTTGCCGAGGCCCGGCGGACCGCACAGGAGCACGTGCTCCACCGGCTCGTCGCGACGGCGCGCCGCCTCGAGAAGGATGCTCAGGTTTTCGCGGACCTGCTCCTGGCCGACGTACTCGGCGAGGAAGCGCGGGCGCAGCGTGAGGTCGAACTGCTCGTCGTCCGACTTTGCGTCGAGAACCTTGTCTTTTGTCATTTGCGTCCCAGAGCTTTGAGTGCGGTGGCAAGTGCTTCCTGGGTCGAGGGAGATGACTTCCAGTCCACAGAATCGATCCCCGTGCGTGCCTCTTGAGATGAATAACCGAGGTTGCGGAGCGCCGATTCAACCGCCTTGGGCACGGCTCCGTCGCCGGATATCGCAGCCGCACGCGGAACCGCCTCCAGCGCGGCCACCGCGTCGAGCCTTGGCTTGAGCTCGATGATCACCTTGGCCGCGGTCCGCGCTCCGACGCCACTCGCCCTCCTGATCGGCGCTGCATCTTCGCTCATGATCGCGCGCTTGAGGACCTCCAGGCTGGCGGCGCTGAGGATGTTGAGGCCGACCTTGGGGCCGACGCCGTCGACCTGGATCAGCATCTCGAACAGTTCGAGCTCCTCAACCGACGCAAATCCGTAGAGAGCCAGCTGGTCTTCGCGCACGTGCGTATGGATATGCAGCTCGACGTCGCCGCCGGGAGGCGGCAGCTGCTGTCGCGTTTGAGATGCGACCGTGACGAGGTAGCCCACACCGCCCACATCGAGGACCACGAAATCGGGACCCGCCCTGCGCACCACCCCGCTGAGATGCGCGATCACTAGAAGTCCGCCCTGCGCGCGGCCGGCATGACGGCCGTCCTCGCGAAACGACGGCTTCGCGCGTGGCACAGCGCAATCGCGATCGCGTCCCGCGCGTGGTCGTCGAGCTTGCCTTCAGGCAGCTTCACCTGCGCCGCCAGCATGCGTCCGATCTGCGCCTTGTCGGCGTTGCCGTAGCCGGTGAGGATGACCTTGACCTGGCTCGGCTTGTACTCGAAGACCGGCACACCGACCTCTTCGAGCACGTTGAGGATGGCGCCGCGCGCCTGCGCCACGCCGACTGCACTGGTCGCGTTGCGCCCCATGAAGAGCTCTTCTATAGATGCCTCCGCGGGCGGATTTTCCGCAAGCAATGCGCGCAGGTGGTTTGTGATCGTGAGGAGGCGCGCGCCGTCGCGACCGGGGATCGTGATGACCGTGCTGCAAGAAAGGACGAGGTTCGGTTCCGCGAACAACGCAAAGCCGGTGCCCGCGAGGCCCGGGTCGACACCGAGGATCAGTCCGTTGTTTCTGCCCGGCATGTGTCCTGCACGGTTTTACACCTGTGCTGAAACGCGTTCGAGGACGTTGGTTGGGATGTCGAAGTTGGCGTAAACCTGCTGGACGTCGTCGTCCTCCTCAAGTGACTCCATCAATCTCAACACCGCGGCTGCCTTGTCCTCGCCGACGGGGACCGTCTGCCTCGGCTGCATGGTGATCTCGGCGTTGTCGACGGCGACGCCGAGGGCCTCCACCGCGGCCTTGACCTTTTCAAAGGACTGCGGCGGTGCGGTGATCTCGACCGAGCTGCCCTCGACCTGCACGTCGTCGGCGCCGGCTTCGATGGCCGCGAGGGCGACTTCCTCAGGGTCGCGCTTGCCGGCGCTGGCGGCGATCACCCCTTTGCGCTCGAACATCCAGCCGACCGCGTTGGCCTCGGCCAGGTTTCCGCCCTGCTTGGAGAAGCGATGGCGGATCGAAGCCGACGTTCGATTCCGGTTGTCGGTCAGCGTGTCGACCATGACCGCCACCCCCGCGGGGCCGTAGCCCTCATAGCGAACCTCTTCCAGCTTCTCACCCGCGAGCTCCCCTGTCCCTCGCTTGATGGCGTTCTGGATGCGGTCGGTGGGCATGTTGATCTCGCGGGCTTTCTGGACCGCGAGCCGCAGGCGGAAGTTGCCCTCGGGATTGCCACCGCCTTCCCGGGCCGCGATCGTGATCTCGCGGCTGGCCCGGGTGAACGCCTGGCCCCGCTTGGCATCGACGATCGCCTTCTTGTGCTTGATGCCGGCCCACTTGGAGTGTCCAGACATCAGGACAGGCCTCCGAACATGCTTTCGCTCATTCTAATTCGATATACCGCCGCCGACTAGATACGACATCACCTGATTTGGGGGGAGGTGAGTCGGTGCCCACCTTTTCTCCGTTGACTTTGACCCCACCCTGCTCGAGCAATCGTCGCGCGTCGTTGCGGCTGCTGGCAATCCCGGACTCGACGAGGAGGCTCACGAGGTCGGTCGGACTCTTGTCCCACTTCTCGCGTTGCTGCGGAATTTCTCGCTTGCGGAACTTCACGGTGAAGTCATCCTCAGCGCGCGCGGCTGCGTCCTCGCCATGCAGCCGTCTGACGATCTGGAAGGCGAGCGCCGCCTTCGCGTCCCGCGGTTTCATC
This sequence comes from Candidatus Dormiibacterota bacterium, assembly GCA_036506195.1. Taxonomy (GTDB): domain Bacteria; phylum Chloroflexota; class Dormibacteria; order Dormibacterales; family Dormibacteraceae; genus 40CM-4-65-16. The sequence continues at coordinate 5,722 of DASXSD010000084.1, read as the reverse complement.
GCGAGGACCTCTGACTGCCGGCCTGCCTCGAGGCCAGAGATGAGGCGCACGTATTTCTCCGTGAGACGGTCTGGAATCGACATCGTCTTGCCATAGATCTCTTCGGGCGCCTCGCTGATCCCGATGTAATTGCCCAGCGACTTCGACATCTTCTGCTCGCCATCCCTGCCCTCGAGCAGCGGAAAAACGGCGATGTCCTGTGGCTCCTGTCCGTAGGCTTTCTGGATCTCGCGCCCAAACAACAGATTGAAGAGCTGGTCTGTGCCCCCGATCTCCACATCTGCCTCGACCGCCACCGAGTCATAGGCCTGGCTGAACGGGTAGAGCACCTCATGGGCGCCGATCGCTGCGCCCGACTTCAGGCGATCCGCGAAGTCTTCGCGCTGGAGGACCTGCTGCAGCGTCGCCTTCGCCATCAAGCGCAGGATGTCGGCCGCGCTCATCGCCGCGAGCCACTCCGAGTTGTGCCGGACCTCGATCTTCGAGCGGTCGAGGACGAGCTCGACCTGGTCGAAGTAGGTTTTCGCGTTGGCCTCGACCTGCTCGTGCGTGAGCATGGGGCGTGTCTCCGAGCGTCCGCTGGGATCGCCGATCATCGCCGTGTAGTCACCGATGATCAGGACGACCGTGTGTCCGTCGTCTTGAAACGCGCGCAATGTGTCGAGGACGACGAGATGGCCGACGTGCAGATCGGGAGCGGTGGGGTCGAGGCCAAGCTTGACGCGCAGCCGGTCGCCCCGGTCGAGCCGTTCACGAAGGTGGGGTTCGACGTGGATCTCGACCGCCCGCTCGCGCAGGCGATCGAAAAACTCCCTACTCACAGGTCCCTGTTACGGATTGACCGGGTTCGAGCTGAAGTACTGCTGCGGGTCCGACGGAAGGAGCGGCTCAAACAGGGCGATGATGGGCCGGTCGGTGGCGTTGACCAGGTTGGTCATGTAGAGAGAGCGCTGGACAGCGTTCCTGATCCCCTGCTGCAAAGGGTCGAGCTGAGCGCCACCGATCGGGTTGGCGGCCGCACCGAGCTCGTAGACGACCACGTAGGAAAGCAGGATCGCGGTAAACACACCAAGAGCCACGCCAAATGTTCGGTTCAGGACAACGGCCTGGATCTGGATCTGTGAGTGGGCCAGCTGCGTCGCGACCTCGACGATCAGAAGCACCGCGAAGATGATTCCGAAGAATCCGTAGATGCGGCCGTCGGCGATCTCGAAGCTCGACGTCTGCTGCAGGATGCCGCCTGCCTGGATGCCCATGTTGGTCGCCGCCCAGACGGCGACGAACAGAGCCACGAGGCCGATGAACCGACGGATCAATCCGGCGAAGAAGCCTCCGGCCGCATAGGCGAGGACGAGCACGATTGGAAAGATGTCTATCCAGGTCACTTACTGCTTCCCCCCGAACGACACGCGAAGGCGTGCGAAATCCGCGCCGGCTTCACTCTCTGAACCTGGCGCGGTGTCTTTTCTCCAGCCCCAGCTTGATCTCCGACATCACCTTGTCCACTTCGGCGTCCGTAAGGGTGCGTTCAGGGCTTCGGAAAGTCAAGGTAAACGCGACGCTCTTGTGCCCTTCGGGAACCTGTGAGCCACGGTATTCGTCGAACGCACGGACGGACTCCAGCAGGTCGCTTGACGATTCCTTGATCGCGGCCAGCACCGCAGCGGCGGCCGCGGTCTCGTCGACCACGACGGCGAGGTCGCGCTCCACGCTCGGGTAGCGCGGCAGCGGGCTGGCGCGAGGGATTCGCGACGCGGCCAGCACAGGATCGACGTCGATCTCGAACGCGACAAGGCGCCCCTCGAGCTTCACCCCCGCGGTCACTGTCGGGTGGAGCTCACCCACGTAGCCGAGCTGGCGGCCGTCCATCACAACCGCCGCGCAGCGTCCGGGATGAAAGAGCTGCGCGGCCGCTCGTTGGTAGGTGCACGAAGGAGCCGACAGAGCGCTCACGCATCCGTCCATCACCGCCTTCAGGTTGTAGAAGGCGGCGCTTCCTTCATCAGCAGTCGCCCCGGCCGTGGCCACCGCCGCGAGGCGAAGAGGTTCCTCGGGCTGCGTGTCTTTATCGCCGACGTGCGCCAGGAACGCCGCCGCGATCTCGTACACGCGAACGTGCTCGCGCCCACGGTCACGATTCAAAACCACGGCGTCGAGCAGCGATGGAAGTAGAGAGGTGCGCAGCGTGTCCATGTCGTCGCTGAGCGCGTTGGACACACGCATCGCGTGCGCGGCGATCCGAAGGCCCTCGAGCTTGCGGCCGGAGACGAGCGCCGGGTTCCAGGTCTCGGTGTATCCCGCGCCGGCAAGCACCTCACGCACCTCGTCGAGTCGGCGATCGATGCTGGGGCCAAGCGGCGTCCATGTTTCGTGCTTGCGGCCTGGCAGCGTCGGCGGCACGCGGTCGTAGCCGTAGACGCGTCCGACCTCCTCGACGAGGTCCTCGGGGATGGTGACATCGAGCCGAAACACAGGCGGAAGCACGTCCCACTCGCCGTCGCCCCGCACCTTGACGTGGAAGTTGAGCCGCTTGAGGATCGACTCGGCCTCCTCCAATGGCACGTGTGTACCGAGAACGTCGTCGATGAGCGAGGGCTGGAGGTTGACCCGGATCGGCTCTTGCGGCCGCGGGTAGACGTCCGCCCAGTCCTTGTGCACCGTGCCACCTGCGAGCTCGGCGATGAGGGACGCGGCGCGACGTGCGCCAGCCAGCGCAAGCTCCGGCGGCAGAGCTCTCTCAAACCTTGCCGATGCCTCTGTCCGCAGGCCGATGCTGCGCGATGTCTGCCGGACATTCGGACCGTCGAAGGTCGCGGACTCGAGGAGCAGGTCCGTGGTCGTCGCCGTGACCGCGCTCTCTTCCCCTCCGATGACACCCGCGAGGGCGACCGGACGCTCGGCGTCGGCGATCACGAGCATGTCCGGCGTCAGCTCCCTGGTCACGCCGTCCAGGCCCAGCAAGCTCTCCTTGTCGCGCGCCCGGCGAACCTGAATCTCGGGCCCGGAAAGCTTGGCCATGTCGAACGCGTGCAGCGGTTGGGCGTACTCCAGCAGCACGTAGTTGGTGATGTCGACGATGTTGTTGATCGGCCGCACGCCGCACGCCCGCAGGCGACGCTGCAGCCAGCTCGGGCTCGGACCGACCTTGACGCCCTTGATCACCGCTCCGATGTAGCGGCTGCACAGGCTGGGATCCTCGATCGTCACCTTGACCAGGTCGCGGCCGGCCGGGCTCGCGGTGCCGGTGAACGAGGGCATGAAGTCCCGCTTCACCGGCCGGTCGAGGCCGGCCGCCAGCTCGCGTGCGATGCCCAGGTGCCCCATCTCGTCGGGGCGGTTGGAGGTGATCTCCGCCTCCATGATCGCCTGGCTCGGGATGACCGCCGTCAGGGGATCGCCAGGGTTGCCGGTGTCCAGGATGAGGATCCCAGAGTGATCGTCGCCGAGCAGCAGCTCGGCCGCCGAGCACAGCATGCCGCTCGCCTGATAGCCGGCGATGTTCATGTCTTTGACGACCTTCCCGTTCGGCACCGTCGTGCCCGGGAGCGCCACGGGCACGAGCGAACCAGGGACGGCATTGGCGGCGCCCGCGATGATCTGCTGGGTGCGGCCGCCGACGTCCACCTGGTGTACCCAGAGGTCGTTTCGCGACTTTGGATGCTTGGTCTGCTCGAGCACCTTGCCGATGACGATCTGCGACAAGTCGACCATCACCAACGACTCGACCTCGACGCCCAGGCGCGTGAGCACATCGGCGGCGTCCTTGGGGCTCACACCCTCGAGGTCGACGAAGTCGCCCAGCCACTCGTAGGAAATTCGCATCAGAACTGCTCCAGGAACCGCAAATCGGACTCGTAGAAGAGCCGGATGTCGTCCACGTCGTGCTTGAGCATCGCCATCCGCTCGATGCCGAAGCCCCAGGCGTATCCGTTCCACAGCGCCGGGTCGACGCCGCCGTTGCGCAGCACGTTGGGATGCACCATGCCGCAGCCGCCGACCTCGAGCCAGCCCTTGTGCCGGCAGCTCTTGCAGCCGACGCCGCCGCAGATTCCGCAGCTCACGTCGAATTCGAAGCTGGGCTCGGTGAACGGGAAGTAGCTCGGCCGGACGCGGACCTTACGTTCGCGCCCGTAGAGGGACTGGATCATGTAGAGGAGCGTGCCCTTCATATCGCCGACGGTCAGGCCCTTGTCGACCGCGAGTCCCTCGACCTGGCTGAAATAAGGAAGGCGCGTGGCCTCGGGCGCGTCGCGGCGATAGCAGCGACCCGGGGTGATGATGTAGATCGGCGGCTCCTTGATGCGCTGCATGGCGCGGATCTGCACCGGCGACGTGTGGGCGCGAAGCAGCAGTTCTGGGCTGAAGTAAAAGGAGTCCCAGTTCTCGCGCGCGGGATGACCCTGGGAGATGTTGAGCGCCTCGAAGTTGTACCACTCGGTCTCGACCTCGGGCCCGAGCTCGACCTTGTAGCCGAGAGACTCGAGGACCGTCTCGATCTGGCGCCGGACCTGCGTCAGGACGTGGATGTGGCCGCGATTCAGCGGCGGGCCCGGGAAGGTGATGTCGATCGCCTCCGTCTCGGCGAGGTCGGCCAGGCGTGCGGTCTCGAGCTCGGCCCGGCGCGCAGCCAGCGCGGCCTCGATGGCGCGCTTGGCCTCGTTGGCGTCTTTGCCCAGGCTTGCCTTTTCAGCGGGCGGCAGCTCGCCGATGTTCGCCAGCAGCCTGCTGAGGCGTCCACTCTTGCGGCCGAGGTACTCCTGCTCGACGCGGGCGAGCTCCTCGTTGCTCTGGGCGCGGCCGATCGCGGCGGTCGCCTCCGCCGTCAGCGTCGTAGCCTCGCTCACGCCGCCTGCCTCCTGCGCCGGATCTCGAACAGGATCAGCGCCGCCGCCGCGGCGACGTTGAGCGACTCGACGCCTTCCGTCAATGGCACAGTCACCAACGGAAGATCCCTCCGGGACAGGCCGTGGGCCTCGCTGCCCAGCACGATCATGCCCGCAGACTCTATCGGCGCTTCGGCCAGCGGTGCGCCGCCGCTCGGGGCCGCGCCATACCCCTCCAACGCCTCGAGGTCCTTCCAGTGCGCCTGCGCGACCTTGAGCCGGAACACGTTGCCGGCCGACGCACGGACGGCCTTCGGACCGTACGGATCGGCGCTGCCCGGAAGCACAGCCAGCGCTGGAGCGCCCGCCGCGGCGGCGGTCCGGCAAATCGCTCCGACGTTGCCCGGGTCCTGCACTCCATCGAGCACGATCAGCGGCCAGTCCACCCTCTGGGCGGCGCAGATGGCATCGGCCACTGACGCCTCCTCGACTCGCGCGATGGCGATCACGCCCTGCGGTGTCACGGTTTGGGTGGCGGCGCGAAAAGCGCCGGCGGTCAGCGTCAGGCGCGATTTCGAATGGAAGGGCAGCTTGTCGCCCTCGCGCACCGCAAGCAGCTCGAACTGGAGCCCAGCAGCCTTCGCCTCGGCGAGCACGCGCGGGCCTTCCAGGAGGACGAAGCCTGGCTCGCGCCGGTGGGCGAGGCGCCGCAGGCGGCGGACGACCTCGTTGTCCGGGCTGCTGATCAGCTGGTCAGAGGTTCTCTTTTGCAACCTCCACCAGCCGGGCAAAGGAACCGCTGTCGCGCACGGCCAGGTCAGCCAGCATCTTGCGGTCGATCTCCACTCCGGCCTGGCGAAGGCCGTGCATCAGCTTGTTGTAGGGCAGCCCCGACTGCC
>DASXSD010000083.1:0-8541 GCA_036506195.1 Candidatus Dormiibacterota bacterium | reverse complement strand
TGACCCAACTCGGCGAGTGCGGCGCCCAGGTTGACGGCGGTGGTGGTCTTGCCAACCCCGCCCTTCTGCATCGCTACGGCGATCGTTCGGGCCAAAAGTCGATGCGAGTCTAACCCAAGACGCCAGTTCTGACTGGGCTCGCGGGCCCGACCGCTAGTGCCACGCCCTCCCGCAGGCCCCCGCAGATTCGCGATCCTGGGGGCCGGAGCCAAGGAGACGACGAGCACGCGAGGGAGCGCATCCCGTCGATGCGTGACCGAGCGCGCGCAGGAGTCGACGCCGGCTTCAGCGCCGAAGGCGCCCGGCCCCCAGGGCGCGAAGATGCAAGGAATGCGGGGGGCGGGGCACTAGAATTGCGGCCGCTTTGATCATCGACATCGTGGTCGTCCTGCTCCTGGTGGTCGCCCTGATCACCGGCTTCCAGCGCGGCGTCATCCAGCCCCTGATGGCCGAAATTTTCTTCTTCGGCACGCTGCTGGCGGTGTTTCGGTTCCACGACCAGTACACGTCGATGGTCGGGCGCTATCTGCACCTGAGCCCGGTGCTGGCGATCTTCCTGGCCCTGATCATCGCCGTCTTGCTCGGCTTCGTCGGCGGCGCGATCGGCGGCATGTTCCATCGCGTGGAGGCAATCCGGGGCATCGACGGCCTGCTCGGTGTCTTCGTCCACGTCGTGGTGACGCTGGTCGTGATCTACCTCGCCGTCTCCGCCCTGGTCACGCTCGACAACGCTTTCGAGCCCGCGCTCAAGAGCGCCAACCTCACGCTTCAGCAGGTGAACCAGCTCGAGAATGAGATCGTCTCCAACCCGATCACCGCGGCATTGGTCTCCAAGTCCGACCTGCAGTCGCTGAAGGACAAGGCCGCGAAGAACAACGCGGCGACGTTGGACTCGGTGGCGGGCATCCACCAGCTGCAGCAGATCTACACGGACTTCCTCCAGCCTCAGCTGCACGGCTCGCGAGCGGTGCCGTTCATCCTGGGCTTCGGGAAACGACTGCCTTTCATCGGCCACGTGGGGCCTGAGGACCTCAAGCCCATTCCGACGCCGGCGATCTGCCCCTCGCCGACCCCGAAGGTCACCCCAACTCCGAAGGTGACGCCCAAGCCAACCGTCTCGCCTTCGCCGAGGCCAACGCCGACCGTCGCGTGTCCGACCCCGAGCGCCAGCCCGACGAAGTAACTTAGTCGCGTGCTCGACCTGGCGCTGACCTCCGACCAGGAGCAGCTCGTCGCCACCGTGCGCGACTTTTGCGCGCGGGAGTTCGCGCCCAAGATCGCCGCCAACGACCGGGCCGGCCACCACGACCCGGAGATCTTCGCCAAGCTGTCCTCGCTCGGCCTGCCGGGTGTCTGCTTCCCGCAGCGTTACGGCGGTTACGGCCTCGACTACCTCTCGCTGGGCCTGGTCTGCGAGGAGCTCGAGTACGTGGACACGGTCTACCGCACGGTGCTGTCGGTGCACGTCGGTCTCGTGGGCATGGGTCTGTACACGTGGGCGACCGAAGAGCAGAAGCAGCAGTGGCTCGTGCCCATGGCCTCGGGGAAGAAGCTTGCCTGCTACGGGCTGACGGAACCGAACGCAGGCTCCGATGTGGCGTCCATGCAGTCCACCGCGAAGCGGCACGGCGACCGCTACGTGCTCAACGGCCAGAAGGTGTGGGTCTCGGACGCGGACACCGCCGATTTCCTGCTGGTGTTCGCAAAGACCGATCCCAAGGCCGGCTCCCGTGGCGTCTCGGCCTTCATGCTGGACCGCGAGGCTTGCGGTAAGTCCTTGCGCACCGAGCCGATCGAGGACCGTCTCGGCATCCGCGCCGGCGACGTTGGCTCGATCTTCATGAGCGACCTCGAGGTCGCGGAGCGTGATCGCATCGGCGACGAAGGCGACGGTTTCAAAATCGCGATGAGCTGCCTCGATAACGGCCGCTACACGGTTGCCGCCGGCGCCACGGGCACCGTGCGCGCGTGCCTCGATGCTTCCGTCAAGTACGCGCGGGAGCGAAAGACGTTCGGTCAGGAGATCGGCCGCTACCAACTCGTGCAGCAGATGATCGCGCGCATGTCGCGCGACTACGAGATCTGCCGGTTGCTCTACTTCAACGTCGCCTGGATGAAGAACACCGGCAAGCGGCACACGCGCCAGGTGTCGATGGCCAAGCAGTACGCGACCGATGCCGCGTTCAACGCGGCGCACGACGCGGTCGAGGTGCATGGCGCCTACGGATACTCGGCCGAGTACCCGGTTGAGCGCTTCCTCCGCAACGCGCGCGCCCCGATCATCTACGAGGGCACGCGTGAGGTGCACACGATCCTCCAGGGTGAGTACGCGCTGGGGTACCGCGAAGACCGAGCGGTCAAGAAATCGCTGCCGCCGTACCAGCCGGACTGACGAGCGGTAGCCAGCGGCGGCTGGCGACGCTCGACTTCGTCGTCCTGTCGCTGTACTGGGTCGCGATCGGCTACCTGTGGAACAGCCTCACCGCGCTGATCCTGCCCGACATGATCATCCAGCTCGTCGGCCGCGAGCACGAAGGCGTGGCGGCGAGCCTGCTCAAGGGCATCGGCACGGTGATGGCGGTGGTGTGGCAGCCGATCGTCGGCGGCGTTTCCGATCGGGCCGTCACACCGTGGGGGCGGCGCCGCCCGTTCATCGCCGCCGGGACCGCCGGCGACCTCCTGTTCCTCACCGGGATCGCACTGGCGGGCAACTACTGGGTACTGGTGCTCTTCTACTTCCTGCTCCAGTTCGCCTCCAACACGGCGCAGGCGCCCTACCAGGGCCTGCTCCCGGACGTCGTGCCGCAGATGCAGCGTGGGGAGGCGTCGGGCTATTACGGCGTCGCCAACCTGGTCGGCATAGCGAGCGGGACGATCGGGGCGGGGCTGTTGCTCTCGCACTTCGGCCGCGGCGCCGCGATCGCCTCGATCGGAGTTGTCCTGCTGACCACGATGCTGGCGACCGTCCTCGTCGTTCCCGACCGCGCGACCGCCGTCGAAGCTCAGTACCGCAGCCTTCGCGAGCTGCTGTTCACCACCTTTGGCGTCCCACTGCGCCACCGCGCATTCCTCTGGCTCATGGCGTCGCGCCTGCTGATATTCATGGGCTTCGGCGGCCTGCAGAACTTCGCGTTTTTCTATTTCGACAACGTCTTCTTCGACCACGATCCGAGGGCCACCGCCGCCGCGACCTCCACCCTGCTCGGGATCTCGATCGCTGTCGCCGCGCTGGTGACCTGGCCCGCCTCGCGCCTTTCAGACCGAGTCGGCCGGCGTCCCCTCATCCTCGCCGCGGGATTGTGCGGCGCGGCCGGCACGCTGGTCCTGGTGTTCAGCCATTACCAGTGGGTGCCTGCGGCGGTGGTCGATCCTCTGGCGCGTGCGCTCAGGGTTCCCGAGCTCGCCGCCCAGGCGACGCTGACCGGGCTGGTCATCGGCGTCGGCCTCGGCGTCTTCTTCTCGGTCGACTGGGCGTTCATCCAGGACATCATCCCGGCGAACCAGGGCGGCCTCTACATGGGTTTCTCGAACATCGCCACCGCGGGCGCGGGGATCATCGCCGTTTTCGTCGGAGGGCCGCTGCTCGATGTGTTCAACGCGGGGCCGAAAATCCTCGGCCTGCCGGGGGGATTTCCGGTGATCTTTGCAGTATTCGTCCTGTGGTTTGTGATCGGGTCGCTTAGCATCCTCAAGGTGCCTGAAAACCGTCCCCTCCCTAGCCCTCCCCAGCGAGTGGGGAGGGGAAATTGATGAACCTTGACGGCCTGAAGCCCTGGGCCGGCCTCGTCGGAGGGAGTCCCGCCGATGTCGTCGTCGCCGGGATCGCGTACGACGGCTCCGCCGTATACCGGAGAGGCGCCGCGCAGGCGCCGCAGCGCATCCGCCAGCTGTCGGCCGCGATGCCCCCGGTGACCGAGGAAGGCCGTCTGTTGGCCGGGTTGCGAGTCGAGGACATCGGCGACCTCGACCCTGGCGATGACATCGAGGCGGGCTGGATGGGGCCGATGCAGCGCCTGGCTGCCGTCCCGCCCGACGTCTTCCTGACGGTGCTCGGTGGGGACCACTGCACCGCGATCTCGACGCTGTCCGCGCAGGTGCGCCGTCACCCCGGCCTGTCCGTGCTGTGGATGGACGCTCACCCAGATCTCTGCGATTTTTCGCGCGGCGGGCGCTGGACATGCGGCTGCGCGCTGCGGCGTGCGCTCGAGGTGTCGGGCATCGAACCGACGAGAGTCGTGATCGCGGGAGGGCGCGACTACGATCCCGAAGAGCTCGACTTCATCGCCGGCCATGGCGTGATGCTGGTTTCCGCCGCGGAGATCGCGCGTGACCTTGCCGCCACGGCACGCAAGATCGCGTCGCGACTCGCCGGACAGAAGGTCCACGTGTCGTTCGACATCGACGTCCTCGACCCCGCGTTTGCTCCGGGCACCGAGATTCCGTCCGCGGGCGGGCTCTCTTCGCGCCAGGCGATCGAGCTCATGCGGGGAGCGACCGAACGCTCGCGGCTGGTCGGCCTCGATGTCGTCGAGGTCTCGCCGCCGTTCGACCACGGGGACATCACCACCTTCGCCGCGCTGAAGATGATCTTCGAGGTCTGGGGACTGGTGAAGAGCGCTCGCGAAGCCCCTGTCTCCGAGGTGCATGGAGAGCGCTGACGTAGTCATAGCGGGGGGCGGCATCATGGGCTGCGCCCTCGCCTACCAGCTGGCCAAGCGCAACGTCGACGTAGTTGTCCTCGAGCGGGAGGCTCTCGGCTCGCAGTCGACCGGCAAGTGTGCGGGCGGCGTCCGCCAGCAGTTCTCGATGGAGGCCAATGTCCGCCTCCAACGCATGTCGGTGCGCATGTTCGAGAGCTTCGAGGAGGAGACCGGCCACCCGGCCGACTTCCGGCAGATCGGCTACCTGTTCGTGCTCACGCTGCCGCAGCAGGTCGAGGACTTCCGTCGCAACGTCGAGATGTGGCACCGCGTCGGCCTGGCCGAGGCGCGATGGGTCGATCCCTCGGAGGCGGCGCGGATGGTGCCGGTGCTGAACGTGGAGGACGTCCTCGGCTGCACGTTCTGCCCGAGCGACGGCATCGCGAGCCCGGCCGACGTCACCTCGGGTTACGCGTCGGCGGCCAGGCGCCTGGGCGCCAGGTTGAAGGAGGGCGTCGAGGTCGTCGGCGTGGATGTGGCCGGCGGCCGCGTCCAGGGCGTCCGCACCTCGGCGGGCGACATCGCGACCCGCCTGGTGTTCAACTGCGCCGGAGCGTGGTCGGCGTCGATCGGACGCATGGCGGGGCTGGAGATCCCCGTCCTTCCGTATCGCCGCCACGTCGCCGTCACAGGCACCTTCGAGGCGATTCCGCGCACGAACCCGATGACGGTGGATTTCCAGACGTCGCTTTACTTCCATCCCGAAGGTGACGGAGTCCTGATCGGGATGAGCGATCGGTCGGAGCCTCCGGGGTTTGCGACCGACGTGAGCTGGGAGTTCCTGGAGAAGATGTTCGCCCAGGCCGAACGACGCGCTCCGGCGCTGGCCGCGGCGGGGATCAAGACCGCTTGGGCGGGTCTGTACGAGAGCACCCCCGACCACCAGGCGATCCTGGGGCCGGTGCCCGAGGTCGAGGGGTTCTGGTGCGCGGCGGGGTTCAGCGGACACGGGTTCATGCAGGCGCCGGCGGCCGCGCTGCTGCTGACGCAGCTGTTGCTGGATCAGCGCTCCGAGGTCGACATCAGCCCGTTCGCGTTCACGCGGTTCGCCAAGGGATCGCTCGTCCACGAGAGGAATGTGATTTAGGGGCGCCCCCCTCCGGCCCGGGCGCTTCGCGCCGGGGCCACCTCCCCCGGCAAGCGGGGGAGCGGGATGTGATCTAGCCCACGCCCCCATCCGGCCCGGTCGCTTCGCGACGGGGCCACCTTCCCCGGCAAGCGGGGAAGGGAAAGTCATCCAATCAGCGTTTGAAAACCAGCGCCAGGACCATCAAGCCCAGGCCACCCAGCAGCAGGACCGCGCCGCAGCCCATCTGGACGGCCGTGTAAAAGACCCCACCGCTGGCGGCGTAAGTCTCGGGGTAGCGGTCGCGCCCGCGGCGTCGACGAATCGCGGCGAAGATGGCGGCGACGCCGAGCAGGAACGCGAAAATCCCGAGGACGAAGCCGCTGGACGCAACGCCGGCCACTGGGCGGAACGCGAAAATCCCGAGGACGAAGCCGCTCGACGTAACGCCGGCCACTGGGCGTCAGTATGCCTCGGCTACGATTCTCAGCCGTGGCAAGGATCCTGCTGCTCGGCTCTACCGGTTTTGTCGGCCGTGGCGTGGCCCACAAGATCCTCGACGTCGGCCACCAGCTACGCGTCCTCGTCCGCGATCCGATGAAGGCGGCCGCGTTCAAGGTCCGCGGCGCCCAGGTCGTGGTCGGCGACGCGCTCGACCCGAACACGGTCGTCCAGGCCTCACAGGGTGTCGAGCACATCATCGACCTGGTCGCTGTCAGGCGGAACCGGCCCCAGTCGTACCTCGCCGTCAACGTCGACGGACCAAGGATGGTCGGCGAGGCGGCCAAGGTGGCCGGCGTGCAGTCGGTGATCCTCGTCAGCAACATCGGATCGAGGCTCGATCCGCACTACAAGTACTTCACGTCGCGATGGATGGGAGAGCAGGAGCTGGCGAAGACCGGCGTGGCCGGCACGATCCTGCGGTTCTCGTTCATCCTGGCCGAGGAAGGTGGAATCCTGGACTCCTTCCAGCGGGCGATCCGGGGTCCGTTCGCGATCATCCCGGGCAGTGGCCAGACCAAGATGCAGCCCATCCTTCGTGAAGACGCGGCACGGTGCATCGTGGAGGCAATCTCCAAGCCAGAGCTTCTCGGTCACATCGTCGAGCTCGGTGGCCCGGAGGTCGTCACATACGAGCAGATCTTCGACTGGTTTCTCCAGGCGCGTGGCATCAAGAAGACCAAGCTGAGGCTCCCGACTGCCTTGCTCATCCCGCCCGCGATCGCCATGGAGGCCGTGATGAAAGACCCTCCGATCACGCCGGACGAGGTCAACATGATCCAGGTCGACAACCTCGCGGACGGCATTGACTCCGTCAGCACGCATTTCGGCTGGCGGCCGACCGCACCAAGCTCTTGGGTCCCGATCAACTGGCAGAAGAGGACGGCGGCGACCCGGCTTCGCCGGTAAGGGTCCGCGCGTTCTTCGGGCTGCCGCTGCCCGAAGCACAGCGCGACGAGCTCGGCCGGTACCTGGACGCTTGCGCGCAGCGCGCGCCGCAGTTTCGATGGACGCCGGCGGCCAACCTTCACCTGACCATCCGCTTCCTGGGGCACCTTGACGTGGCGGTGGCCGAGGCGATCGCCGACCGGCTCAGCGACGCGGACCTGCCCGGGTTTGAGCTCGCTCTAGGGCATGCGGGCGCCTTCAAGCGCGGGCGTCTCGCGCGAGTGGTGTGGCTGGGGTTGAGGACCGGCGATAAGGAGGCAGGAGGGTTGGCCGCGGCGGTCGAGGCTGAATGTCAGCGGGCCGGACTCGAGGGGGAGGCGCGTGCCTTCCACCCACACCTGACCCTGGCGCGAGCCCGGGCTCGAGACGGGGCGGCGCTGCCGGAGCTGCCGGACGCGCCGCGCGGGGATGGCTGGAGGGCCGGCGAGCTGATCCTCTATCGGAGCCGGCTGGGTCGCGGGGGCTCTGTGTACGAGGCCCTGCGGTCGATCAGCCTGCGCTGAGGCCCGCCTCGGCGCACTCGAGGTCCTGGTCTGGACGCCCTCCGCTCACGCCAACGGCACCGAGGACGTCGTCGTCACGTTTGATGAGCGCGGAACCAAGGCCGGGCACGATCGGTACGCGGACCAGCCGGTCGACGACGCTGAAAAATCCAGGCCGGTCTTTGGCGAGCTCGGCGAGCGACGCGCCGTCGCGGTGGAGCATCGCTGCGCCGACCGCTTTGGCTTCGGCAACCTGTGAGGAGATCGGCGGCGCTCCATCCATCCGCGCCAGGGCGATGAGGACGCCGCCCTGGTCCACCACGGCAACCGTGACGTTGATCCCGAGATCCCTCGCTTTCGCGTGGGCGCGGTCGATGATTTCCATGGCCTGCTTCAGGGTCATCCGTTCAGCAGTGTCGCATGGTCCCCGAGAGGCTACTTGTCACAGGTTGGCGGCGAACTGACTTTCGGCCCTTGCACCCGTGGGCCCGTGGCCCTTACAGTTCTCGACGGCCCCGAGGGAAACGTGCAAGGGGGCAGGAACAGGGCCGCAAGGCCGTGTACCCGCTCCGGAGAGGCGATCCGTCGGGGTCACTTCTTTGTTCGCAGGGGAAACCCTGCCGGGTTTCCCCTACGCTGGGCCGCTCAACGGCGCCTGGCGGTCACCGCTCCACCATCCGCCTTCGCGCCGGATTCGCGGCCCGAACCCCTTCCGGCAAGGATGGGACTTCCTAAATGGCCTGACGCAAGCGATGCCTGGGCGACGACAGGTGACGCGGGTTGCGACCGGGCGTAGCCCGGTCGCCGGGGCAACTCTTTTCGCATGGGAAAACCCTGCCGGGTT
>DASXSD010000082.1:0-9802 GCA_036506195.1 Candidatus Dormiibacterota bacterium | reverse complement strand
GCCTCCTGCGCGAAGACGACCGCGGCCCACATCAGCGCGATGCCGGCGACGATGAGGATGACGGTCTGGCGCAGACCGAAGACGCTCACCCGGAGCGTGCCCGTGGCGGTGGTGGGCTTGCTGCTGTATCTCATGCTGCGTCGTTGGCGGAAACGAACGGGAAGCCGGGCCGACTATAGCAAACGGTTACCGGGTTTTTTCCCAGTGCTCGAGCATCTCGTCGGCGCTCAGGTCGCTGAAAGTCTTGCCATCTTTGCGCAGCGACGACTCCGCGGCCGCGAAACGCGAGCGAAATCTCTGGCCCGCAACGCGCAATGCGTCCTCGGGGTTGAGCTTGAGGCTGCGGGCGAGCGAGACGATGCCGAAAAGGAGGTCGCCCATCTCCTCGAAGGCGCGGTCATGGTCGCTGACCTCGGCGAGCTCGCGCGCCTCTTCGGCGACCGACTCGGCAGCCGCCGTCGGCGAGGCGAAATCGAAACCGACCCGCGCCGCTCGTTTCTGCAGGCCGAGCGTCCAGGCGAGGGCGGGCAGTGTCGACGGCACGCGATCGACGACCGACTCATCGCTGCCCGCCTCGCGCGCCTCGTGGATCTTTTGGTGCTCCCAGTTGCGCAGGACCTCGTCCGCGTTGGCGACAGAGCGGTCACCGAACACGTGCGGGTGGCGTTTGACCATCTTGGCGGCGACCGCCTCGGACACCTGTGTCGCGTCGAAGCGTCCCTCCTCGGCCGCGATCTCGGCGTGCATCGCAACTTGCAGCAGCAGGTCGCCGAGCTCCTCCATCAGCTTCGCGTCGTCGCCCCTGTCGATCGCCTCCAGCAGCTCGTAGGTCTCCTCGAGCAGGTACTGGCGCAACGACTCATGCGTCTGCTCCCTGTCCCACGGGCATCCGCCAGGTGCGCGCAGCCTGTGCACCACCTCGAAGATCGCCGCGATTCCGTCGGCGTAGGGCTTCTCGCTCACGGGCGAGACATTACCGCGGCGCCGCGACCCGCCTCATAGAGGGAGGCCATCTCGTCGAGAAGGGCAAGCAAGTCTTGCTGCCAGCCCTCGCCCTTGCGCCGCATCTTGATCCGGTTCGGGCCGACGGAGATCCGGCCGGCCATCCTTTGCTGCAGCTCGTCGACGTCGAGCAGGCGCTGCGGGTCGACGCGGATCGCGATGTCGTGGCCCTCGGCGATGACACCGCGCAGGCCCATGCGCTGCCCGCGAAGCTTGACGCGCAGCGAGTACGCGAGGTTGTCCAGCTGTGCCGGCGCTGTGCCGTAACGGTCCTTCAGCGAGCGCAGCATGGCCTCCAGGTCTTCCTCGTCTTCGGCGCCGGCCAGCTGGCGATAGGCGCCCAGGCGCAGCTTCTCGTCGCGGATGTACGAACGCGGGATGAAATGGTCGAGCGGCAGGTCGAGGTTCATCTCCGCCGTCGAGAGCACATCCGCGACAGCCGTGTCTTCGGAACCTGTGCGCAGCTTCGTCACGGCGCTCTGCAGCATCTGCAGGTACATCTCGAAACCGACCGCGGCGATCGCCCCGTGTTGCTCAGTGCCGAGCATGTTGCCGGCGCCGCGGATCTCGAGGTCGCGGAGCGCGATCTTGAAGCCCTGCCCGAGCTCGTGCAGCCCGGAGATCACGTCGAGGCGCTTGTCCGCCTGCTCGGTCAAGGACCGGCGCGGGTCGTAGAGGAAGTAGGCGTACGCCCGCCGTCCCGCGCGACCGACGCGACCGCGAAGCTGGTAGAGCTGGGCCAGTCCGAAGCGGTCGGACCGCTCGACGAGGATGGTGTTCACGTTCGGGATGTCGAGGCCCGACTCGATGATCGTCGTGCAGACCAGCACGTCGTACTTGCCCGCCTCGAAATCCACCATCACGGAAGCCAGCTCGTCCTCCGACATCTGACCGTGACCGATCGCTATCCGGGCCGCGGGCACGAGCCTGCGCACGCGCTCGGCGGCCTTCTGGATCGTGCGGACGCGGTTGTGGACGAAATAAACCTGGCCGCCGCGCTGCATCTCGCGGCCGACCGCCTCCTTGATGAGCTCATCGTCGTCAGCCGTCACGTAAGTCTTGATCGGCTGCCGCTCTTCGGGCGGCGTCTGGATCACGCTCATGTCGCGGATCCCGCCCACCGCCATGTGCAGGGTGCGCGGGATGGGCGTCGCCGAAAGCGACAGCACATCGAGCTGCGTGCGCAGCTTCTTGAGTCGCTCCTTCTGCATGACCCCGAACCGGTGCTCCTCGTCGACGATCAGCAGGCCGAGGCGCTTGAAACGGACGTCGCGCTGGAGGATGCGATGGGTGCCCACCACGATGTCGACGTGGCCGCTCTTCAAGCCCTCGACGGTGCGTGCCTGCGTGTCGTCGTCGACGAAACGCGAGAGCATCTCGACGACGACGGGAAAGTTCTTGAGCCGCTCTCGGAAAACGTGGAAGTGCTGCTGGGCGAGAACCGTCGTCGGCGCCAGCAGGGCGACCTGCTTTCCGCTCATCGCCGCCTTGAAGGCCGCACGGAGGGCGAGCTCCGTCTTGCCGAAACCGACGTCGCCGCACAGAAGGCGGTCCATCGGCCGGTCCGACTCCATATCGGCCTTGATCTCGCCGAGCGCAGCCACCTGGTCCGGGGTCTCTTCATAAGGAAATGTGGCCTCGAGCTCCTCCTGCCACGCGGTGTCCGGCGCAAACGCGATGCCGGGTCGCGCCTCGCGCATCGAATAGATCTTCAGCAGCTCCTCGGCGACGTCCTGAACGACCTTGCGGGCGCGACCGCGCGCCCGCGTCCAGTCCGAGGTGCCCAGCCGGTGCAGCGTCGGGGCGGCCTCACCGCCCAGGTACTTCTGCACCCGGTCGAGGTTCTCGACCGGGACGAAGAGGCGATCCCCTTCCGCGTATTCGAGCTCGAGGTATTCGCGATGCGCGCCGTCGGACTCGATGAGCCGCATGCCCTTGAAGCGGGCGATGCCGTGGTCGACGTGCACGACCAGCTCCTCGGGCGCGAAATCGAGAGTGAACTCGCGGGTGAGGTCTTCGGTCCGCGTCCGTGCGCGAGCGCCGCGCGAGGGGCGGCGGACACGTCCGAAAAGCTCGGCGTCGGTCGCCATATGAAGGCCGATCGCCGCTTGCGCGAAGCCCGAGCCGAGGTCGACCGAGGCGTGCTTCAGACCCGGCTTCAAATCCAGGTCGAGGTCGAGGTCGACCTCCGTTGGCGCCGAAGCGACGCCGGCTTCGTCGAGCAAGGCCACCAGCCGCTCGTCCTGCTCGGTCGCGAAGACGACGGCGGCGCTGTCGGCGCGGGCGGCAAACCCTGCGAGGGCCCGCGGTTGACCGACCAGCGGCTCACCTTCGAACCAGCCGAGGTCGAGCGCCTCGCCCGAACCCTCTCCGGCGGCGACGGTCAGGCGAGCCCGGGCGCCGAAGTCGTCCGGCCGGTCGACGGTCGGCAGCTTGAACTGCCGCGGAAGCTCACCGCCTCCTGCCTCCGCCGCCGCGAGCATGGCGGTCTCGTCCAGCAGGGTCCGCGCGTCGACGCGCTGGCGCGCGGGCTCGAAGTCGAGCACCACGGCGTTTGCGGCAAGGTGGTCGAAGAGTGAGGGCCGCGAGGGCTCCAGGTAGGCGGCATAGAACTCGATGCCGGCGAAAGCGGCGCCCGCCGCCAGGCGCGTCAGGTCGTCCTCCCACTCCGAGAGCACATCTCCGCGCAGGCTGTCGAGCGAAACCGATTGGCGGAGTCGTTCGACCGCGGCCGCGCCACGTTCGGCACCGACCAGGAGCTCCCGTCCCGTGCGAATCGTCGCCTCTCGGATTGCCATCACCGAGCGCTGGTTCTCGGGGTCGAACAGGCGCAGCGTCTCGACGACGTCGCCGGCCCACTCGGCGCGCACCGGTTCGTCTGCGCCGGATGGAAACACGTCGAGGATCCCGCCGCGCAGCGAGAACTGGCCACGCTCCTCGACCAGCGGCTCGCGGCTGTAGCCGAGCTCGATCAGCCTGCCCGCCACCGTTACCGGATCGGGGCCCCGGCCCGGCACGAGGCTGACCGTGGTGTCGACGAGGTCGCGCCGAGAGATGGTCTGCCTCGTCATCGCCCGGCGCGAGGAGACGATCACCGAAGGCTCGCCCAGGGCGAGAGCGGTCAACGCCTCCAGGCGCCGGTTTACCGCCTCGTCGAAAGCCGGCGGCCGGTCGAGGAACGAGACGGCGACCTCGGCGAAAACGTGGGTCGCCGGACGGCCGCCGAGCCAGAGCCGGAGCTCGTCCGCGAAGCGCTCTGGGCCAGGGACGAGGATGAGCAGCTCCCGGCCGCGCCCCGCGACGGCGCGCGCGATCGACCCCCCGACGACCGCCCACGCCGACCGCGGCAAACGCGCCACCTCGAGCTCGGAGCGGCCGTGGTCGATCCACTCTCCGAGCCGGGGCTCGGCTTCGACCACCGACCGCCAGAGCTCGCTCACCGCAACTCCTCGCAGCCCAGCGCCCCGGCGCGGTTGTAGCGATCCATGGCCCGCTCGATCCCGGCTTCGAGCGCGAGCTCGAGAGCGTCCGCCACGCCGGTGATGACCTGGGGCAGCCTCTCCGCCTCGGCTTTGGTGAAGCGTCCGAGGACGTAGTGGCGCCCCGCCTGCGACCCCTTGCGCCCGGGCTTGCCGATGCCGACTCGAAACCGCACGAACTCATCGGTGCCCAGTGACGCCATGAGCGAGTGCACGCCGTTGTGCCCGGCCCCCGACCCGCCGCGACGGATGCGCATACGGCACATCGGTAGATCGAGCTCGTCGTAGACGACCCAGGTCTCCCGCGCCGTCAGGCCTGTGTCCCTGAGCGCCTTCGCGACGGCCTCCCCGGAGAGGTTCATGTAGGTCTGCGGCAGCACAAACCAGAGACCGCGCGCGTCGCTGCGCCCGACCAGCGACTGCCATCGCTTGCGGTCGATCTTCACGTCCAAGCGTCGGGCGAGCTCGCGCACGCACGCGAAGCCGAGGTTGTGGCGCGTGTCGCCATAGTCGGACTCGGGGTTGCCGAGGCCCACGATTAGACGCTCGTTTCTTTCTTCCATATGCATGCAGACACAGCTAGGCCCGCGGCGAGCGCCGCAGACCACGTAGCGAGTTTAGAGGCGTCCTGGTGCGAGGGTGATGCGCGACCGCTTGAGCGCTTCGAGGGTGAGCCGGGTCATCTCCTTCCGCTCCCGGGCAGCCGCGTGGTCCCATCCAAGCACGTGCAGCAGGCCGTGCACAGCCAGCAGCGCGAGCTCCGTCCTCGCGTCGTGGCCGTACTCAGAGGCCTGGCGCTCGACCGCCGGCCAGGAGATCGCGATGTCGCCCAGGTGGTTGCCGGTGCCCGCGAAGGAAAGGACGTCGGTCGCGCCGGCCACGCCGGCGTAGGCGCGGTTCAGACGCTCCATCTCGCGGTCGTCGGTCATCCGGACCGCGACGGTGCTCTCGGTCGCTGGCAGTCGCGCCGCCACCTCGGGGACCGACGCGGCGCGCACGAGCACTGCGCTCACGAAGCTCGCCGGCACGGAGGAAGTCACGGCCTTCACCACTTCGACATTTAGTAGAGTCACGACGGGTGAAGATTCTCGTCACTGGCGGCGCAGGTTTCATCGGCTCTCACGTCGTCGATGCCTACGTCGCCGCCGGACACAAGGTGGCGGTGCTTGACAACCTGGCCACGGGGCGCGAGGACAACGTCAACCCCGCTGCGCATCTGCACCGGGTGGACGTCAGAGACCTGGGCCAGGTCGAGTCCGCCATCGCCTCCTTCAGACCCGAGGTGGTCAACCATCACGCCGCGCAGTCGGAGGTGCCGAAGTCGGTCGCCGACCCCGGCTACGACGCCCACGTCAACGTGGTTGGCGGCCTCAACGTGCTCAAGGCGTGCGTCGACAGCTCGGTGCGCAAGGTGATCTTCAGCTCCACAGGCGGCGCGCTGTACGGCGAGCCTGACATCGTGCCCGCCGGCGAAGAGCACCCGGTGCGTCCTCTCTCGCCCTACGGCACCGGCAAGTTCGCATTTGAGCAGTACCTGGGCACCTTCGACCGCACCTTCGGGCTGCGCTACACGACGCTTCGCTACGCGAACATCTACGGCGCGCGCCAGGATTTCTTCGCTGAAGAGGGCCGGGTCGTGGCGATCTTCGCGAGCCGGATGATCGAGGGCAAGCCGGTCACCATCGATGGCGACGGCAGCCAGTCGCGGGACATGCTGCACGTGGGCGATGTGGCGACGGCCAACCTGGCTGCACTCGAGCGTGGCGACGGTGGCATCTACCACGTCAGCTCCGGAGTCCCGGTCACCATCAACGACCTGTTTCGCAAGCTCGCGCTGCTAACCGAGTACAAGCTCGAGCCGAAGTTCGGTCCCCCGCGCAAGGGCGATGTCTATCGGATCGCGCTCGACAACACGCGCGCCGCCCAGGAGCTCGGCTGGGTCCCGCGCATCCAGCTCGAGGAGGGTCTGCGCCTGACGGTGGATTACTTCCGCGAGCAGATTGCCCGCCTCCACGCGTAATTGATCGAGACGATCGCCTTCCTCCACGCCTACGGGGCGCGCGTGCTCGTGGTCTTCGCGGTCGTGCTCGGCGTGTGGGGCGCCTACCACTACTTCCGCCACCAGCGGGTCAGCGGCGGCTTTCGCTCGACCTACCTGATCATGGTCGGGATCGTCGTCGTGCAGGGCCTGCTGGGCGCTTCGGCCCTCCTGGCCGGAGCGGGGCCACGGGAAGGGATCCTGCACATGGTCTACGGCGCGTTCGCGGCGCTGTTCCTTCCGGGCGCCTACCTCTACTCGCGGGGCGACGACCGCCGGCGGGAGGCCCTCATCCTGGCCGGCGCGTCGTGGATCGTCAGCATCGCCTTCATCAGGGGCATATCCACCGGCTAAGGTGGGCGCGATGGACCCCTCCGAGCGGCTGACCAAGACAAAGTCGCGGCCGCCGCTCCCCGCCGCTCCGCACCGCCGCATCCTGATCACGGGCGGGGCGGGCTTCCTCGGGGTGAACGCCGCCGCCTACCTGATCAAGGCAGGCTGGCACGTTACGTTGCTCGACAACCTCAGCCGTCCAGGCACCGAGCGCAACCTCAAGTGGCTGCTCACGAAGTATCCGAACCGGGTGACATTCATTAAAGAGGACGTGAGGAACGCGGCCGCGCTGCCGCAGCACGTCAAGGACCAGGACGCGATCCTCCACCTCGCCGCCCAGGTGGCGGTCACGACCTCGCTTGTGGACCCGAACACGGACTTCGACGTCAATGCCCGCGGCACCGTGAACCTGCTGGAGGCGGTGCGCGTCCACAACCACGACGCCCCGTTCATCTTCGCGTCGACGAACAAGGTGTACGGCAAGCTGGACCACAACAACGGTCCATGCAAGGAGAGCCACCCGCTCGACTTCCACAGTCCATACGGATGCAGCAAGGGCGCGGCCGACCAGTACGTGCGCGACTACGCGCGGTGCTTCGACATGAACACCGTCGTCCTTCGCCAGAGCTGCATCTACGGCGCGCACCAGTACGGGACCGAGGACCAGGGTTGGGTCGCCCATTTCGTGCACTCGATCCTCAAGGACCGGCCGCTGAGGATCTACGGCGACGGAACGCAGGTGCGCGACCTCCTCGACGCGCGCGACCTGAGCGTGCTCTACGGGATCGTGATCGACAAGATCGGCATAACGCGCGGCGAGATCTACAACGTGGGCGGCGGACCTGGGAACCAGCGCAACCTGCTCGAGGTCATCGACCAGATCGGCGAGCTCACCGGCAAGAAGCCGCAGTACACCTTCGCGGAGTGGCGGGAAGGCGACCAGAAGTTCTACGTCAGCGACGTGGGCAAAGCACGCATCGACCTGGCATGGGAACCGCGGATCGACTTCGACAGCGGGCTACAGGACTTGATCTCCTGGGCGGAGTCGGTCAAGTAGCAACCAGCGCTGGGCCGCAGCCCAAAACGCGAACAGCCAGACGATCGTAAGCAATGTGCCCGCGTAGTCGTGGAAGATCACGGCCGGCCACCGTCCCGCAGTCGCTGCAAGCAAACACACCATCGTCACCCGCAGGACGTTGACGAGCACGGTGCCAAAGAGGCCAATCAGGACCACCTGAGTTGCGCCCTCCCGGTTTCCGCCTCGGAGGCCGGCGATCAGGCTCAGGCCAAGCAGCAACACGCTCTGCCATCCGATGCAGTTCCAGGAGATGAACAAGTTGACGGGCCCCGCACTACCCCAGACGACGAGTTGGCTGCCCGCTGCCGCGGCCCGGATGCCGAGCAGGTTCAACAGGGCAACGACCATGCGCGCTTCGACTGGACCGACCGACTGCAGCGGCCCAGCAAGTCCGATCCGAATCCCAGCGGACGTGAGCAGGTCGTTGTAGCTGGTGACGAACGGCAGGGCGAGCAGTATCAAGGCACACGCGGCGAGCATCACTGTCTGCGGCGAGCGCTCGCGAGACGTCACAGCCGCCATGACCTCCACCGACGCAGCGCCGCGGGGACCAGCAGTGCGAGTCCGGCAAAAGGCAGCAGGAACTCGGGGATGAAGATCGTCTGCGAGCTGGCGAGGTTAGTTGCCGCCGAAGCGGTGTCGTAGCTCAGCGTCAGGTTCACGACACCGACCGACGTAACAGTGAGGGTGAAGCAGAAGAAAGAGCCCGCCGGCACGGTGACATCGCCACCCGGTGAGAACGAAGAGGTGGTCAGCCCCGAGCCCACTGCCAGGGTGGCGGCGGACTGAGCGATCGTGGTCGGCGAGGAGCATGTCGACGAAGCGCTGTACGCGAAAGCCAGGCTCACCCCGGTGGTGCCTCCGGCGGCGCCGGCTGTCCAGTACTGGAAGGTGAATGTCGTCGTCGCTCCGATCGTCTGCGCCGCGGAGGTCGACGTGGTGGTGGCCCAGGTCCTGCTGGTTCCCACTGGGGCCAGGAGCAACGTCGCCGGTACCACGCCGGTCGGCGACGTCGTGTCCATGGTGAATGTGATCGCCCCGTGCAGAAAGAGCGTCGTGCCCGCGGCCTCGGCCGTCGGCGCCCTCCACGCTCCGATCGCCAGGGCGACGATCAACGCTGCCATCGCTCCCGAGACGAGCCACCCGCGACGGTTGGCCCGGCTTCGGTAGATTCCGGTGATCGCCTGTGCGGGAACGCCGCGGTGCCGGACATCGAGCGGCCTGCCCAGCCATCGCCGCAGCCACTTCAGGCGGCGCAGATGATGGATGGGGTCGGTGACGCGTCCGGTTTTTGGCGTCCTGTACCAGGGACCCTCGTCTTTCTCGAAGAGCCCCTTCAGGGCGGCCGCAGCCTGGAACGGGATGAGCAGAAACGAGATCAGGAGCGCGCCGAGAATGCCTACGAAGTCCCCCGGCGGAGCGCCTTCCAGCAGCAGCCCCGCGAAGTTCATGAGGGGAAGCGCAAGCATGTTGGAGAGCAGCAGCGTCCACCCAAACGCCGAGGTCCACTCGGGCACATGAGCGTGGAGCCCGATCTCCGCGATCAGCCAGGCCGCGGTGCCCAGGACGAAGAAGGCGGACTGCAGGTAGTAGGTCGAGTAGTAAAGAAATTCAGCCTTCTCGACCAGGCTCAGGTGAGGAGAACGCAACATCTGGCCCGACCAGCGACGCACGTTGTACGTATGGCCCTCCGCCCACCGCATGCGCTGGCGGGCCAGCCGGCCGAATGTGCCGACGCACTCCGCCGGCGACTCCGCATACGGCGTGTAGATGACCTTCATCCCGAGCAGATGCAGGCGGAGCGTCAGCTCCCAGTCCTCTGTGAGGCTGCGCCCCCAACCAAGCTCGCGCAGAACGCGCGCGCGGATCATG
>DASXSD010000081.1:0-4052 GCA_036506195.1 Candidatus Dormiibacterota bacterium | reverse complement strand
CCCGTTTTGAAGAACCGTTCATCCGTAAAGGACTCCTCGGTGGCTTTCGGATTGCGCCAGTAGCCCTTGAAGACCTGGCCGCCCTTAAGAAGCACCTCGTCGAGCTCGCCGAGCTCGACCTCGACGCCCGGGAACGGATAGCCGACCCGGCCGGGCCGGCGCGGGCCGTCGTAGGGGTTGGTGACGACGATGCCGCCCTCGGTGATCCCGTAGCGCTCGACGGGGGGCTGGCCGAGGAGGCGCGCGCAGCGTTCGAAGAGCGCCGGCGGCAGTGGCGCCGAACCGCAGACGAAGACGCGCACGCGCGAGAGGTCGGTGGGGTGCTCATCGAGCCAGTCACACAGGCGCTGGTACATCGACGGCACGCCGAAGAACATCGTCCCGCCGTGGGTGAGCTCGCGGACCACGTCCTCGGGCGCGAAGGGCACAAGGACCGCGCCACCTCCGCTGAGCAGCGTTCCATGCAGCCCCATGCCGAGGCCGTGGAGGTGGAAAAGGGGAAGCGCGTGAACAAGCACGTCCTTGTCCGTCCAGCGCCAGACCTCGATGGCGCCGCGGCCCTGGGCGAGGAAGTTGCCGTGGTCGAGCACGGCGCCTTTGGGGCGGCCGGTGGTTCCGGACGTGTAGAGGATCGCGGCCGGGCTGTCGGGCGTGAGGTCCGGCCCTGGCGGCGGGTTGGCTCGAGGCAGCTCCTCGAGCGGACAGACGCGGGCGCCGATCTTCTGGACGACCGCCGCCCGCGGGGCGTCCGCGACGACGAGCGTGGGCTCCGAGTCGCGCAGGATGTGCTCCGCCTCTGCAGAGTGGTAGTCGGGGTTCATCATCACCGCGACCGCACCCAGCCGCTGCACCCCGAGGTAGGCCATCACCCACTCGAGCGAGTTCGCCGCGTAGATCGCGACTCGGTCTCCCACCTTGACCCCGCATCCCTGCAAACCGCCCGCTACCGACTCCGCCTGGCGGACCAGCTCGTCGCGCGTGATCTCGCGGTCGCCCGACCGCAGGACGACCTCCTTACCGGGCCGCAGAAGCTCCCCCGGCAGCGTGCCCGAGCGCAACTGCCTTCGCAGCTCCTCGATGCTCGCCGTCACCTGCCAAACAATGCCATACGGCAGAGATCAGCCTGGGGTGACAACCTCCGCCGGCTCGGTCTCCTTGTCGCGGATGAAGCCGGGACGCAGGAGCTGGTAGAGCACGATCGCGCTGAGCGCGCCCAGACCCAGGTTGTTGAAGGTGAGCGTCGTGAACCCGATGTTGATCGGGATTGCCTGGGTGGCCGGGATGCCGGCCGCGATGATCAGCGGTATCGCCGCCACCGCCAGGTTGGCGCGCTTCGAGAAGTCGACCTTGGCATCGACCCAGATCTTGCCCCCGATGACAGCGATCAGTCCGAAAAGGTAGAGGGTGATGCCACCCTGGACGCTGACCGGGATGCTGCGCACGAGTGAGCCGAAGATGGGGATGAAGCCGAGGAGGATGGCGAAGATCGCGGCGACGACGAACACCATGATCGAGAACACCTTTGTGACGCCCATGACTCCGATGTTCTCGGCGTAGGTCGTCTCGCCGGTCCCGCCAAAGAGACCGCTGATCGTGGTCCCGATACCGTCGCCCATGAAGGTGCGACCGAGCATGTGGCTGAGGTCGCGCTTCATGATGCCGCTGATCGCGTAGACGTGTCCGGCGTTCTCGGCGACCAGGATGACGGGGATGAAGAAGAAAAGGCTGAGCTCTTTTCCGAACTGGCTGAAGTCGGGGAAGCTGAACACGGGGAGGCCGACCAGCGAGGCCTTGCCGATTGCGTCAAAGTCGATGTGACATCCCGACTTCGCATCGGCGCACAGCACGCCGGCCGCGCCGAGAATCGCAGAGACGATGTATCCGACCACAACTCCGATCAAGACCGGGAGCAAGCGCGGGAAGCCCCTCAGGTAGACCGCGGCCGCGACGGCCGCCAGCAACGTGATCGTTGCCGTGACCGGCTCGGTGCCGTAGTTCGTGGTCGCCGCGCTGGCCAGGGCGAGGCCGATGACCGCGACCACGGTGCCTGTCACGACTGGCGGCAGCAGGAACCGGATCGGGTTGACGCCGACCACGTGTACGAGCGCGCCGATGGCCAGATAGATGACGCCCGCGATCACGATGCCCGCGTAGGCGAGGCCGTGATTGGGGTTGGACGCGCCCTGGACGGCGAGCACCGAGCCGATGAAGGAGAAGCTCGAGCCGAGGTAGCTGGGCACCTTGAACCCGGTGACGAACAGAAAGATCAGCGTCGCGACGCCGCTGAAGAAGATGACGGTGTTGGGGTTGAAGCCGAGGATCAAAGGCACGAGCACCGTGGCGCCGAACATGGCCATCACGTGCTGGAGGCCCATGAGGATGGTCTGTGGCCATCCCAGGCGATCCTCCGGATAGACGACGTCTCGTTCGCGAGTCCCGGTTGCGACCGCCATGGCGCTTCCCCTCCTGTGTGCGCCCGGGGCACCCGGGCCCGGCGCTAAGGTAAGCCCCCGATGTGGGCTTTGCAAGATGCCCGCCTGCCTGACGGGTCGACGGCCGACGTCGTCGTCGACGGGGAACGGATCGCGCGGGTCGGGCCTGGCTCGGCGGAGGGGGTCGCCGAGCACATCGACTGCTCCGGCCGGCTCGTGCTGCCCGCCTACATCGACGGGCACGTCCATCTCGACAAGGTCCTGATCCGGGACGAGCTGCGGGAGCACGACGGCACGTTGTCAGGTGCGATCGGAGCAATCCACGAGCGCAAGCGCCGCTATACGGCTGACGACGTGCGCGCTCGCGCCGCCGCCGTAATCGAGGAGTCGGTGCGCCTCGGTACGACCCGCCTGCGCTCGCACGTGGACGTCGACACCATCGGCGGCCTGGTGCCCATCGAGGGCGTGATGGCCGCCGCTCGGGACTGCGCGGACATAGCGGATGTGCACACGATCGCCTTCCCCCAAGAGGGACTGCTCCGCGACCCCGGCGCGTACTCGCTGATGGAGGCCGCGCTGGAGGCGGGCGCCGACGTCGTCGGCGGAATGCCGCACTGGGAGCTCGACGAAGACGCGCAACGCGAGCACGTTCGCCGGTGCTTCGACCTCGCCGACCGGTTCGACCGGGACCTCGACATGCACGTCGACGAGACCGACGACGGGGGCGTGCGGACGCTGGAG
The DNA here is from genome assembly GCA_036506195.1 of Candidatus Dormiibacterota bacterium. GTDB lineage: Bacteria > Chloroflexota > Dormibacteria > Dormibacterales > Dormibacteraceae > 40CM-4-65-16. The sequence goes on along the minus strand of DASXSD010000081.1, from coordinate 879 downwards.
ATGGTCGCCGACGAAGCCTTGAACCGCGGCTTCATCGGCCGGGTGTGCGCAGGCCACGTCTGCTCGCTCGCGGCAGCCGACCACGACTACGCCGACCGCGTGATCGAAAAGTGCCTGCGGGCTCAGATCTCCATCGCCTCGAATCCGGTGACCAACCTCGTCCTCCAGGGACGAGGTGACCGCGGCCTCATCCGGCGAGGCACGACGCGCATCGCGGAGCTGCGCGCGGCCGGGGTCAATGTGCTCTTTGGGCAGGACTGCGTGAAGGACGGTTTCTACCCATTTGGCCGGGGCTCGATGCTCGAGGTCGCGCTGATCTCCGCGCACGCCGCGCACTTGACGACACGGGATGATCTCGACTTTGCGCTGCGCGCGGTCACCGAAGCGCCGGCGCGGGCGATGCGTCTTCGCGACTACGGCCTGCGGGTTGGCGGCCGCGCGGACATGCAGCTGCTACCGGTGCCGTCGTGGCCGGAGGCGCTGCGCCTGCAGCCGCTGCCGGAGAAGGTGTGGTTTCGGGGACGGTTGGTGGCCGAGAGCTCAGTCAGCTCGGAGGTGCACCGCGCTACGCGGCCCAGCGCAGATCTGGCCCGCGGGCGAACCTCGTCCTCAGGTGGACCGGCGGAATGAAGCGGAAGTCATCACCCACTTTCAGGACCTGCCACCCCTCTTCATGCACCAATCGGTGATGGAAGTGACACAGCAGGACCAGGTTGGAGAGGTTGGTCTTGCCGCCGTGTGACCAGAACTCGATGTGGTGGGGGGTCGACCAGCTGACCGGCCGCTCGCAGCCCGGAAACCGGCATCCGCGGTCTCGCTTCTGGAGCGCTCGCCGGGTCGCCGGCTGAATCGTCCGCGTCGCCCGGCCGACATCGACCA
>DASXSD010000080.1:0-11550 GCA_036506195.1 Candidatus Dormiibacterota bacterium | reverse complement strand
AGGCGGCGAGCGAAGGCGACGTCGTCGTCAGCCGCGAACGACCTGATCCCGGCCATCACGTAGTAGGCCCCATCGGGCGCGTTCACCTCAAAGCCACATTCCCGCAGCCCCCCGACCATCGCGTCGCGCCGCTCCTGGTAGTCGCCGAGCAGCTCCACATAGAAGGACGAGGGCAGCTGCAAGGCTTCGGCGATCGCGATCTGGAGCGGATGCGCGGCGCCCACGGTCAAAAAGTCGTGCACCTTGCGGATGGCCGACGTCAGCGCGGGCGGGGCGATGAGCCAACCGATCCGCCAACCCGTGACCGAGTACGTCTTGCTGGCCCCGCTGATCGTGATCGTGCGCTCGGCCATGTCGGGCAGCGTGGCGATGCTGACGTGGCGGCCCCGATAGACAAGGTGCTCGTAGATCTCGTCGGTGATGGCCATCGCGTCATGCTCGCGGCACAGCTGGGCGATCAGCTCGAGCTCCTGCTGCGAATAAACCTTGCCTGTGGGATTGTGCGGCGTGTTGACGACGATGGCTCGCGTCCTGGCGTTGAATGCGCGGCGCAGCTCGTCCGGATCGAAAGACCAGTCCGGCGGCCGCAGCGCCACGTACCTCGGCACGGCGCCGCTGATCACGCAGTCGGGTCCGTAGTTCTCGTAGAACGGCTCGAAGATGATCACCTCGTCGCCTGGATCGATGGCGGCGAGCATGGCCGCGATCATCGCTTCAGTCGCGCCGCAGGACACGGTGATCTCCGTCTCCGGATCGACGGCGCGCCCCCACGCGGCTGAAGCCTTCGCCGCCACAGCGTTGCGCAATTGTGGAGCGCCCCAGGTCGTCGCGTACTGGTTGTAGCCGTCACGCAGCGCCCGCGCCGCGGCCTCCAGGATTCGCGGGTCGGGGTCGAAGTCCGGGAAGCCCTGGGCGAAGTTGACCGCCTTCGCAGGACCGTGGAGAGCGAGGTTGAGTCGCGTCATCTCGCGGATGACGGATTCGGTGAAGCTCTGCGCCTTGAGTGAAGTTCCGGCCCTAGTGTCCGGGATCGGCACGCTCCAGGCGCAGGTCGGTGCTCGAGCACGAGTAGCAGCGAGGCGGCTTCTCGAGGCTGCGCTCCCACCAACCGCAGACGTCGCACGTCCAGCGGGTCTTGGCGAAGAAGTCGAGGACGTCGGACCGGCTGAGCAGGCCCACCATCTTGCCGCCACGAATCACCGGCACGCGGCGGATGCGCTCGCCGATCAGGAGGCGGGCTGCCTCGTCGATCCCCGTCTCCTCGGTGACCGAGATGACGCGGGGGCTCATGATGTCGCGCGCTGTTTTTCCCTTCTTGGAGAAGACGTCGGTCTCGGACACGATGCCGACGACGTGCCCTTCGTTGGCGACCACCGGAGCGCCGGTGATGTGCTTGGAGGTCAGGATCTTCGCGATCTCGTCGACCGGCGTCTCCTCACGAAACGTGATCACGTTTCGCGTCATGACCTCTTTGACCGGTATCACTGGTTCTTCTTGAGGAGTGTAGCCACCGTCTGAAGGTTGGCGTTGCCGCCGCTCAAGACGAGCCCGGTGCGCCCTTTCGGCAGCTTTCCCGCGAGGTACGCGGCAAGCGGCAGCGCGCCGGTCGGCTCGATCGCGAGATGGAGTCGGGACCAGGCGACCTGGACCGCATGGGTGATCTCCTGCTCGCTCACGGTGACGATCGCGTCGACCAGCCCGTTGCCGAACATGACCTCGAAGTTGCGCGTGCCGATGGCCGTGGTGCGGACCCCGTCGGCCAACGTCGAAGGTGAGGCCGGCAGCGTCTGAATGCTTCCCGCCCTCCAGGTGCGGAACGCGTCGTCCGCGGCGGCAGGCTCGACGCCCACTACTTTGATCGCGGGCCGGTGGTTCTTGGCGGAGATCGCCGAGCCGGAGAGCAGCCCGCCTCCGCCGACAGGCGCCACCACCACCGCGAGCTCGGGCTCGTCCTCGAGCAGCTCGCGTACGACGGTGCCCTGGCCGTGGATGACATCCCAGTCGTCGAACGGGTGGACGAGCACGAATCCCCGCTCTGCCATGACCTCGCGCAGCCGCCTTTCGCGGTTGGCGAATGTGATCCCATCCTGGATGACCTCGGCCCCGAGCGCGCGCGTCGCGGCAACCTTGGCCGGGTTGGCGTCCTCGGGAATCAGGATCAGGGCGGCCAGACCCACAGTGCCCGCCGCGAGGGCGACGGCCTGCGCGTGGTTGCCGGAGCTGACGGCGATCACGCCCGGCGGCCGCGGGCCGCGGGCCACGAGCGAAAGCACCGCGTTGAACGCGCCGCGCGGCTTGAACGAACCCGTGACCTGGAAGCACTCGGGTTTGAGGCGGACCTCGGGATCGAGGTCGGTCGTCAGCGTGGGCGTGCGCCGGACTTTGCCGTGGATGCGCTCCGCCGCCAGGCGAACCTGGTCGGCATGCTGCGAGACGTATTCGCTCATGCCGCGGCGGAATCCTGCTCGACGGCGGGCTCCCGCCCAGGCACCCGGCGAATGTTCACGAGCAAGATGCCGGCAAGGATCACGACCATGCCGGCGACGAGGGAGACGCCGACGGTTTCATCCAGCAGCAAAGCGCCCCAGAACACGGCCGTCACCGGAACGAGATAAGTCACTCCAGCAGCACGAACAGCACCGAGCGTGTTCATCACGTAGTAGTAAAGGGTGTAGGCAAATCCGGTTCCAATCGCGCCAAGCGCGATGACCGCCGCCATCGACAGCCAGTGGAAGTGGATGTCGGGCAAGGATGGAGCGGCCAGCGGGATCGCGAACAGCACGCTGGCCCCCAGCTGGCCGAGGCTGATCTCGAAGATGCTGACGTTGCGCATCTTTCGGCGCTGGTAGAGGGCGTTGACGGCATACGAGAGTGACGCGACCACGACGGCGAGCGCGCCGACGACGTCGCCCGACACCCCGTGCGCGGCCAGCTCCGGGTAGACGAGGATGACCACGCCCGCGAACCCGACCACGACCCCGAGGTAGTTGATGAGGCTGGGCCGCTCGCTCGGCATCACCCAGTAGATCAGCACCGCGGTCCACAGAGTGGTCGTCGAGTTGAGGATGCTGGCCAGGCCGCTCGAGATGCGCTCCTCGCCCCAACCGATCGCGACCCACGGGATCACGGCGTTGGTGACGGCCATGATCGCGAACCCGAGCAACCTTCCGCGCCATCCTGGACCGAAGAGCGGCCGGCGCAGGGCGAGGACGATCAACGTGAGTGTGAGAAAACCTGAGATTGAGCGAAACAGCAACAGCGCCGTCGGGCTCATGTCCTGGACCGTCAGCTTGATCGCGAGGAACGATCCGCCCCAAATCAGGGCCAGGCCGATGAACGCCAGCTGCGGAAGGAAGCGGCTTCTGGGATCAGACACGCGTCGCCCAGTCGTCGGTTGAGAGCACCAGCGTGACCGGGCCCTCGTTCTCGATCCCCACTTGCATGACAGCCCCAAAGCTGCCGGTCTGCGTCTCTATTCCGCGCTCGCGGAACTGACGCACGAACTCCTCGTAGAGCTGCTCGGCACGGGCCGGGTCGCCCGCTTTGAGCAGGCTCGGCCTTCGGCCGCGGCTCATGTCCGCAAACAGGGTGAACTGAGACACGATCAGCGCCGCCCCGCCGACGTCGACCAGACTGAGGTTCATCCTCCCCGCCTCGTCGGCGAACACGCGGAGGTCGATGATTTTGTCCGCGAGCCTGCGCACGGAGCTGGCGTCATCGTCACCTGCAGCACCTACCAACAACACGAAACCGGGACCGATGGTTGCACGATGCTGGGTGCCGTCCTCCTCCCAGCTCACGGAGCCGGAAGCCACACGCTGGGCGACAACCCGCAAGCTAGCTCCCTCTCCTTGGCTTATTCCCCGCGAGCGCCGGCAGTCGCGGCATTGAGGCGACCGCGAGACCCGCGAGCGCCGGCAGTCGCGCTCTAATCGATTTTGGGGCCGAAGTGCGGCTCGGCGTCAATCAGGGAGTCGATGTAGCGAAAGCGGTCGTATCGGTGCTGCAGCAGCTGCGACGGCGCCTGCTCGAGCAGAGGCTTGAGGTGGCGGTGCAGCGCTTCGTCGAGCGCATTCGCAGCGGCGTCGTAGTCGGTGCTCGCGCTGCCCGGCGGCTCCGGCACGACCTCCTCGACGACGCCCATCGCGAGGATCTCGCGCGAGGTGAGCTGCAGCTGTTCCGCAGCCTCGACCTTGCGTGAGTTGTCGCGCCACACGATAGATGCCGCCGCTTCCGGCGATGCGACGGAGTAGATCGAGTTCTCGAGCATGATCACGCGGTCCGCAACGCCCATACCGAGCGCGCCACCGCTGCCGCCTTCGCCGATCACCGCGGCGACGATGGGCACCGGGATGCGAAACCACTCCATGATCGCGTTGGCGATCGCGGCGGCGATGCCGCGCTCCTCGGCGCCGGCGCCCGGATATGCGCCCGGGGTGTCGATCAGGGAGACGATCGGGAACCCGAACTTGGCGGCGTGGTGCGCGAGGCGCAGCGCTTTGCGGTATCCCTCGGGGTGCATCATCCCCCAGTTCCTGGCCACGCGCTCCTTCACGCTCCGTCCCTTTTGGTGGCCAAGGAACACAGTTGTCCGGCCATGCCACGTCCCGACGCCACCAACCAGCGCGGGGTCGTCCGCGGAGAGACGGTCGCCGTGCAGCTCGATGAAGTCGGGCGCAAGGCGCCGGATGTAGTCGAGCGAGTAGGGCCGCTGGGGGTGCCGAGCGAGCTCAACGATTTCCCAGACGCTCATCGGTACATCTCCAGGAGGTGAGCGAGCAGCGGGCGCAGCTCGGTGCGGGACAGGACGAGGTCGACCTGGCCATGCGCGAGCTGGAACTCCGCGCTCTGGAAGCCCGGCGGCAGGTCCGCGTACGTCGCCTGCTTGATCACGCGCGGTCCAGTGAATCCGATCGCCGCGCCAGGCTCCGCGATGTTGATGTCACCGAGAAGGGCGAGCGAGGCGGCGGTGCCGCCGAAGGTGGGGTCGGTCAACACAGAGAAGAACGGCACGCCCGCGGTGTGCAGCCGTCCCAGTGCGGCATTCACCTTTGCCAGTTGCATGAGCGCGAGCACGCCCTCCTGCATGCGCGCGCCCCCGGACGCCGAAACCAGGACATACGGCGTCCGCGAAGACGCCGCCTGCTCCATGCCCCGGGCCAGCCGCTCGCCGGCCACGATCGAGAGGGTGCCACCGACGAAACCGAAGTCGAAGGCCGCGAGCCAGATCGGCTTGCCATCGAGCGTGCACGTGCCCGTGCGCACCGCCTCGTTCAGACCGTCGTCGAGGAGCCGCTCGACGGTCTCCTGGTAAGGCTTGGGTACGGTCCAGTTCAGCAGGTCGTGCGAGCGAACGTCGGTCCACCGCTCTTGCCACGATCCACCGTCCGCGAGCAACGCGATCCAGACGTCGGCGCCCAGCCGGAAATGGTGCCCGCAGTGGGTGCACACGTAGTTGTGGGCGCGAAGGTCGTGGACCTCGAGGCCAATGCCGCAGCCCGGGCAGTTCGTCGGCAAGAGGATCTCGGGCAGCTCACCGCCCTGGGTCGCGACCTCTTCGAAGTGTCTCTCGAGAATCGCCATCAGAGACTGAGGCCTCCGTCGACGGCGAGGACCTGGCCGGTGATGAAACCCGCGCGCTCGGAACACAGGAAACCAACCGCCGCGGCGACGTCCTCGGCCGAGCCCTCGCGTTTGATCGGCGTCATCTTCACCAGCTCGCTCACCATCTCATCTGTCAGTGACCCAGTCGTGAGCTCGGTGCGCACGTAGCCTGGCGCGACCGCGTTGCAAGTGATGTTCCGCGACCCGTACTCGCGCGCGACCGATTTCGTGAATCCGATCAAGCCAGCCTTCGCCGCCGCGTAGTTGGCCTGGCCCGCGTTCCCTGTCAGCCCCACGATGGACGAGATGTTCACGATGCGCCCCCAGCGCGCGCGCATCATGCCGGACAAGATTGCAGCGCGCGTCGTCGCGAAGGCCGACAGCAGGTCGGTGCGAATCAGCTCCTCCCAGTCCGGCGGCGACATCTGGACGAGCAGCTTGTCGCGCACCGCACCCGCGTTGTTGACGAGCACGTCGACGCGGCCGATCGCCTTCACCATCGCGTCGACCTGCGCCGGGTCCCCGACATCGGCCTGGTGCGCGCTCGCGTTCGGCAGCGAACTGGCGGTCTCCTCGGCGGCGGTCTTGTCGGAGCGGTAGTTCACGACCACGCGCGCGCCCATCTCGGCGAGCTTCTGGCTGATCGCGCGACCGATGCCTTTACCGCCGCCCGTGACGAGCGCGGTCTTGCCCTCGAGGTCTCCCACTTAGGTGGTCGCCGGTCCCGCGTAGTCTACGAACAGCTCTTCGGCGTTCCAGGTGTCGACCCCCGGGATGTGCTTGGCGGCGAGGCTTGCGAGCACGCGACCGGGGCCCAGCTCGACCACCGTGCGCACCTTCATCGCGCGCATCGCGACCATGGTCCGGGCCCAGTCCACCTGGCGCAGCATCTGCGAGCGCAGCTCGTCGCGCAGGGCGGTGACGGTGCGCAGCGCTTCGCCGGAAGCGTTGGCGAGGACCGGGATGGAGGGCGCGCTGAGCTGCAACCGGTCGACGGCGTTGCGGAAGGCGGTCGCGGCAGCCTCCATCAGGGGTGTGTGCGCCGCGAGCGGGATGGTGAGGATGAGCGCGCGACGCGCGCCCGCCGCGGTGGCGAGGCGCTCGGCTTCCTGAACGGCCGGCATCTCGCCCGAGAGCACGAACTGCACGTCCGCGTTGCGGTTGGCGATCCACAGCCTGCCGAGCTCCGACGACTGGAGGCGGATGCTCTCGATCTGCGCCTCGTCGAGGCCGACGATCGCGATCATGCCCACGTGCGCGCCGGCGGCGTCGGCCATCACACGGCCCCGCTCCTTGACCAGCAAAAGAGCCGTCTCCCACGGGATCGAGCCCGCAGCCGCGAGCGAAGCGATCTCGCCGAGGCTGTGGCCCGCCGTGACGCTCACGTGCTCGAAGCCGTACGCCTCGCGCCAAACCTCGTACGCCGCCCAGCAGACAGTCATGACGCAGGGCTGGATCACGTCGGTCCGGTTGAGCTCCTCGACCGGGCCCTCGAAGCAAAGCTTGCGGACGGGCATATCCAGGATCTCCTCGGCCCGCTCGAACGCCCGCCGCGCGGCGGGGTAGCGGTCGTAGAGGCTCTTGCCCATGCCTGGCTTCTGCACCCCCTGGCCGGGGAACAGCAGCGCGATCGGGCCGGCGAGCACAATTCCCACTTCGTCTACCAGGTCATGCGCGCTACGCCCACTTCAAGAGCGTGGCGCCCCAGGTAAGTCCAGACCCAAAACCGGCCAGCAGCACATGGTCGCCGCTCTTGACCCGACCGTTGCGGATCGCCTCCTCCAACGCGAGCGGGATCGAGGCGCTCGACGTGTTGCCGTACTCGTCGATGTTGACGGCGACCTTCTCGATGGGCAGCCCGATGCGTCGCGCCGCCGCGTCGATGATGCGGAAGTTCGCCTGGTGCGGGACCCACAGGTCGATCTCGTCCAGTGCGACGCCGGCCGCGTTGCAGACCTCGGTCGCCTGGCGGATGAAGATGTCGACCGCGAACTTGAACACGTCGGGGCCGACCATGTCGATGTAGGGCGTTGCGTCCTTGGCCGCGTAGGCGCCCTTCTCGATGTTGCCGCACGTGACCTGCGCGTAGCCGCGGCCGTCGGAGCCGAGGCACCAGCTCAGAAAGCCCGCGCCCTGGGGGGCGGCTCTGACGACCGCCGCGCCCGCGCCGTCGCCAAAGATCACCGCGGTGCCGCGGTCCGAGAAGTTGAGCATTCGCGAAAGCACCTCGGCACCGACGACGAGAACCGTTTCCGCGCGTTCGGTGGCGATGAAGGAATCCGCGATCGAGAGCGCGTAGACGAAGCTCGTGCAGGCGGCCAGCGTGTCCCAGGCCACCGCCCCCGGGGCGTCGAGCTCGTTCTGGATCCGGCATGCGACCGAGGGAAACGGACCGTCGGGCGATGAGGTGCCGACCAGGATCATGTCCAGGTCCTTGGCGCTGACCTCGGCGGCTTCGAGCGCCGATCGGGCGGCCCTGGTGGCCAGGTCGAACGTGGTCGTGCCTGGCTCGGCGATGTGGCGGCGGCGGATGCCCGTGCGCTCGGTGATCCACTTGTCCGACGTGTCCATCATCTTCTCGAGGTCGAAGTTGGTGATCACCTTCTCGGGTGCGTGGACGCCCACGCCCGCGATGGCGCTGGGCCGGCCTTTCGACTTGAACGAGCGAAGCGGGACCGCGTCTGACCGCGTGCGGTAGTTGGTGGTGATGGCCATGGCGGCTACGCCTCCAACCGCTCGGCGGTCTTTTGCTCCAGGAACTTCCACAGGTCGGCGATGACTTTCATCTTCTCGAGCTCCTCGTCGGGCAGCTCCACGTCGTACTTGTCCTCGATCGCGGCGATCAGCTCCACGAGGTCGAGCGAGTCGGCCGCCAGGTCGCGCTGAAAGCTCTTGTCCATCTGGACCTGGTCCGGATCGATGCCGAGGATCTCCGCCGAGAGCTCCTGCAGTTCCTTGAAATCGAGCTGGCTTGCCATGGGCAATCCTCCTTAGTTGCTGCCCGAGGGCGCTTTCTTGATGACGAGCGTTGCGTTGTGGCCGCCGAACCCAAACGAGTTCGAGATCGCGACCTTCACGTCGGCCTTGCGCGCCTTGTTGGGCAAGTAGTCGAGGTCGCATTCTGGGTCGGGCTCTTCGAGGTTGATGGTCGGCGGAAGCAGTCCGCGCTCCAGGGCCATCACGCACGCCGCGGCCTCGATCGCGCCCGCGGCCCCCAGCAGGTGCCCATGCACCGACTTGGTCGAGCTCACGGCCAGCTCGCGAGCGTGGTCGCCGAAGACGGCCTTGATGGCCTTGGTCTCCGCGACGTCGCCGAGCTTGGTCGACGTGCCGTGCGCGTTGACGTAGCCGACGTCCTGCGGATCCACTCCGCTGGTCTCCAGCGCGTGCCGCATCGCGCGCATCGCTCCCTTGCCTTCCGGCTGCGGGGCCGTGAAGTGGTACATGTCGGCGCTGGCGCCGTAACCCGCGATCTCGGCGAGGATGCGCGCGCCGCGCGACTTGGCGTGGTCCATGTCCTCGAGCACGAACATCACTGAGCCCTCACCCATGACGAAGCCGTCGCGGCCGAGGTCGAACGGACGGCAAGCCCTCTCGGGCTCGTCGTTGCGTTCGCTCGTCGCCTTGATCTGGCAGAACGCCCCCATGGTGAGCGGCGTGATGGTGGCCTCCGACCCGCCCGCGAGCATCGCGACCGCGTCTCCGCGCTTGATGATCTCCGAGGCCTCACCGATCCCATGAGCGCTTGACGCGCAAGCGCTAACGATGGCGTAGTTCGGGCCGCCGGCCTTGGTGTGGATGGCGACGATGCCCGCCGCCATGTCGGCGATCATCATCGGCACGGTGAACGGGCTGATCCGCTTCGGCCCGCGCTCCATCAGCGCGGTGTGGCTCTTCTCGATCTCCTCCATGCCGCCGATGCCCGAGCTGACGATCACCCCGACGTCGTCGGGGTTCATCTGCGCCGGGTCCAGGCCCGCGTGGGCCAGGGCCTGCTTGGAGGCGGCCAGCGCGAACTGGCAGTAGCGGCCGATGTGCCGGGCCGTCTTCCGATCCATGTACTCCTCGGGGTTGAAGGTCTTGACCTCGGCCGCGATCTTGGTGTCGAAGTTCGTGGTGTCGAAGCGGGTGATCCGGCCGACGCCCGAGACGCCCTCGACGAGGTTGGACCAGACGGTCTCCATGTCGTTGCCGATCGGGGTGATGAAACCCATGCCTGTGACCGCCACGCGTCGTCCGTTGGATTTTGACTCTTCCGTCATAAAAACAGCATACGGACGCAGGGGCCAAACGGCAGCCGCGCCGAGTAGCAAAACGGCGCTCAGTATTTGGACACGGTGTAGAAAGTCGAACTTGCCGGGGACCACGCAGGGCCCTCTACGGATGCTTAGAGAAGCTTCTGCAGATCCAGGGCCAGCTGGAGGCGCAGCCGCGTGGCCGGCGCATCGAGGTCGCCGCCCAGCAGCTCCTTCAGCTTCTCGAGCCGGTACAGCACCGTGTGGCGGTGCAGGCCGAGGGCGGTCGCCGCGCCTTTGACCGAGCCCTTGGCCAGGTAAGCGTCGAGCGTCTCCAGGAGCTGGCCGCGGTTGCGGACCTTGGGGTCCAGCAGCCGGCCGAGGCTGTGGTTGACGAACCGCTCGGCCAGCCGCGGGTTCTGGGCCAGGACGAGGTGCGGGATGACCTCGTCGTGGCCGTGCACCAGGGAATCCGGGCGAAGCTTGCGCCCCGCCTCGATCGCCTGCTGCGCCTCGAGGAAGGACCGCGAGATGCCGTGCAGGCCTGGGTGGTAGCTGCCGACGCCGGCGCGGACGCGCGCGCGCAGGGTGCCCGAGCGCTGCCCGGCCTCCTCCTGGAGTCTCACGAGGAACTGCTTCGCCAGCTCCACGTCGGAGAGCGACTCGGCGGGCCAGAGGATCACGAGCGTGCTGGGGTCGGTCGCGTGGACCAGCGTGCCGCGCGGCATGTCCAGCGACGCCGTCACCTCGGCCAGCGCCTGCCCGCCTCGCTCGCCGTCGCGGTTGCCGACCACGAGCTTGCAGACGATGGCGACATAGCCGCCAGCGGCGAGTGGCGTGTTGAGGGCCAGCGCCTGGCGCTGCAGCTCGAGCTCGGAGTCGAAGTTGTCGCTGATGAGGGCGTGGAACAGACGCGCATGCGCCCGCGTGCCGCGCTGCATGTGCTGCTCGCGCGCGTGGAGGTAGGTCTTGGTCACCTCCGCCGCGACCTGGTCGAGCGCGGCGAAGACGTAGTTGGCGACGAGCATTAGGGCCTCGGGAGTCGCCTCGGGGTGGCCGCGCCACGCGCGCAGGATCTCGTCCCACGCGACGCGCGCCGCCATCCGGTAGGCGGCGAGGATCGGCTCGACCGACTGGCTGCTGCGGGCCTGGAGGATGCCGAGCTGGGCCACGCGCCGCAGCTCCTCCTGGGTCGCCGGCCGCGCCTCACGGGCGGTGGCGAGGAAGAGGTCGAGACCGGCCTCGCAAGCCCGGACGATCGCGTCCCGCTGTGGAGGCAACCCGGTCGACGCGTCCCAGCGGACGAGCGTGACCACGGCCCGGGCCATGTGCCGGGCCATGCCCGCGTGGCGGCGCTCGAGCTCGTCGATCAGACCCTGCGGCAGGCGGGGCGCCGTCCTGGGCGGCTTGGACGTCGGGGCCAACCTGGCCATCGACCCCGACTATACGTCGCCGGCCAGCGCTGGACCCGGCGTCGAGAAAGGCCCTCGTCGGGCTGCGCGGCTAGCTGTGTTTGCCCACGAAGTCGAGCATCCGCCTCCAGGCGTCGTCGCACGCGTCCTTCCACTGCTCGTAGGTGCGGTCGAAGAAGCTGTGGGGAGCGTCCTTGTAGACGTGGGCCTCGAAAGGCACGCCTGCCGCCTTGAGCGCGGACTGGAACTCGGCGTTCTGCTCCGGCGTGGTCGCTGCGTCCGCGCCCGCGATCATCAGC
>DASXSD010000079.1:0-6558 GCA_036506195.1 Candidatus Dormiibacterota bacterium | reverse complement strand
AGCCTTAATGGAGCCCCATGGTTGCAACCGGAGGCAACCGGTCGCAAATTCTCCCACCGCGAAAAGCGCGGAAATCAAGCCGAAACCGTTGCCGTGGGTTGCGACCGGTTGCCGTTTGGAGCGCATGGTAAGGAGGGGTCTCCGGTTCGAGTCCGGAAAAGGGCTTGTTGAAAAGACCTGCAAATGAGCGTGTGGTGTTGCCTGTGTCGGCGAAATCCCGACGCTTCGCGGGTACGAGACGGGTACATTTTGGGACTAGCGGGCACTCAGGGCACGCGCGAGGTCTCGCGGCACCGCCTGTACGAGCTCGCGGTAGGCGTCGCCGAGCGTGCACCTGCGCGCGGTCTCCCAATCTGGAATCACGCCGGGCAGGCCCCCGGTTCTGCGTTATAAGCTTGGCCGCCCGAGAGACTGAGAGGTCGTATGTCGTCGATGGACGTGCCCGCAGATCGGCCGATCGCGGTCCCCGCGGCCAGGGGACTCGCCGGGCCCAAGTACATCACGTGGTTGACCCTCGCGTTCATGACGACGGCCTCCGTCGCGAGCCTGCGCAGCGCGCCGACGATGGCTGTCTACGGCCTGACGTGCGTCTTCCTCTACTTGGTGCCGGCAATCGTCTTCCTGCTGCCTCAGTCAATGGTCGCGGCCGAGCTGGCGTCCGGCTGGTCGGGCGGGATCTTCCGCTGGGTGAGCGAGGGCATCTCGGCGAAATGGGGCCTGCTGGCGGTGTGGTGCCAGTTCGCGATGACGATCTTCTACTACCCCACGTTGCTGGGGTTCGTCGCGAGCACGTTGGCCTACGTCTTCAACCCGGACCTGGCGACGAACGGCCTCTACACCGGCATCGTGATCGTCATCGTCTTTTGGGCGGGCGTGTTCCTCTCGGCCCGAGGGGGCACCGGCGGGATCGCCAGGCTGGCCTCTAGTGGGCTGCTCGTGGGCACGCTGATCCCCGGCGCGCTACTCGTGGTCCTGGGGATCGTCTACCTCGTCCAGGGCAACGCATCGGCCGCGCCGATGGACGCGGACCACCTCATTCCCCAATGGACGGGGATCGCGAGCCTCGTGCTCATCGTCAACAACTTCCTGGCGTACTCCGGCATGGAGATGAACGCGGTGCACGTCTCCTCGCTCCGCAAGCCCAGCTCCGAGTTCCCGAAGTCGATGTTCCTCGCCTGCGGGCTCGTGCTGATGATCTTCATCCTGCCGGCACTGGCGATCAGCTGGGTCATCCCGGCTCAGGAGCTGAGCCTTACCGCGGGCGTGATGCAGGCGTTCGACGCCTTCTTCGCCTACTTCGGCCTGCAGAAGCTCGTCCCGATCGTCGCGATCGCGCTCGTGTGCGCGTCGGTGGGCGGCATGCTGACCTGGCTCGCGGGCCCATCGAAGGGGCTGCTGCTGATCGCGCGGCGCGAGGGCTATCTCCCGCCGTTCTTCCAGGAGCAGAACGACAACGAGATCCCGGTGAACATCCTCGTGGTCCAGGGAGGGATCACGACGATCATCGCGTTGCTGTACGCGCTGGTTCCGTCGGTGTCGAGCGCTTACTGGATCCTCAGCGTGATGACGACCCAGATCTACCTGATCGTCTACCTGCTGATGTTCGTCGCCGCCGTGAAGCTGCGCCGCAACCAGCCCAACGTGGAGCGCGGCTTCCGGGCGCCTGCCCTGACGTTCCTTTGCGTCGTCGGCTTCCTCGCCTCGGCCGCGGCGATTGTCATCGGCTTCGTGCCGCCCTCGCAGTTCGAGAGCGGAAGCGCCCTCGCCTACGGTGCGCTGATCCTTACAGGCACGGTCCTCCTTGGCCTGCTGCCGCCGTGGCTGTTCCTGAAACTGCGGAAGCCCGGCTGGAAGACGGCCGAGGCCGAAGGCACCGTTGACAGCGCTCCCGCCCCGCCGCCCCCGGAAGAGCCACCGCCGCCGGCGCCGGAGGAGCCCGAGCCCCGCCGCGGCCATCGCTGGCTGTACTGGATCGTCGGTGCCGTGGTCGTCGTTCTGGCCGCCATCGGACTCATCAACTACAGCGGTGAGAAGACGACGGCGGAGGCGGAGCAGAAGGCCCAGCAGCTCACGCAGAAGTTCGAGCAGGCAGGATTACCCGTTCCGCAGGACCAGGACATCATCGTCAAGTCGCTGGGCACGGACGGCGGGGCCGTTTGCGAGAACCCTGCCAACGCACTCGGCAAGGCCATCCAGAACGACATGTTGACCAACGGCGCCGACTTTGTCGGTCGGCGGCCGGTGATTGTCGACCGCCGCATCGTGCTGGGTGAGGCGCTGATCCTGGAGACCTATTGCCCGGACAAGCTGGCGCAATACCAGGACAGGATCGACGACCTGAAGTACGACGACACGATCGAGCCTTGAGATTGAGAGGAGTCTGCCCTGTCCGCTGACGATCTGCGCACGGCGGTCGCCGGCCTCATGGGCCGCGCCAAGGCCGATCTCGCCGAGCTCGTGGCCTTCAAGTCGGTCGCCGACGCTCAGCAGTACCCGCCCGAGGAATGCGACAAGGCCGCGCAGTGGGTCATCGACGCGTTCACCGAGGTCGGCCTGCAGAACGTCACTGCGTCGCCGACGCCCGACGGCAGCAAGGCGGTGCACGGCCATGCTCCAGGGCCCGAGGGCAGCCCGACCGTCCTGCTGTACTGCCACTACGACGTCCAACCGCCGCTCGGCGAGGAGGCGTGGAAGTCACCGGTCTGGGAGCTCACCGAGCGCGACGGCCGCTGGTACGGTCGCGGCTCGGCGGACTGCAAGGGCAACATCGTCATGCACCTCACCGCGCTCCGTGCGCTCAGTGAGGTTCAGGGCGGGTTCCCGTGCACGGTGAAGCTCATCTGCGAGGGCTCCGAGGAGCAGGGCACGGGCGGCCTGGAGGAATTCGTGCCCGAGAACGCCGACCTCCTGCGGGCCGATGCAATCCTCGTCGTCGACACGGGCAACTTCGCAGTCGGCGTGCCGACGCTCACGTCGACGCTGCGGGGTATGACCAGCATCGACGTGACCCTGCGCGGCCTTGCGAGCGCAATGCATTCGGGAATGTTCGGCGGGCCGGCGCCCGATGTGCTCGTCGGCCTCATCCAGATGCTCGCCTCGCTGCACGATGAGCACGGGAACACGACCGTCGACGGGCTCGACACGACCCAGACCTGGAGCGGGGTCGAATACCCGGCCGAGCAGTTCCGCAGCGATGCCAACGTGCTCGATGGCGTCAAGCTGATGGGTGACGGCAACGTCGCCGATCTGCTGTGGGCGCGGCCTTCGGCGACCGTCCTCGGGATCGACGCCCCGCCGGTGATTGGGTCGTCGTCAGCGATCCAGGCCTCGGCAGCAGCACGGGTGAGCCTGCGGCTGCCGCCGGGTCTGACAGGACAGGAGGCGCAGGACGCCCTTGTCGACCACCTCGCCAGGCGAGTCCCGTGGGGCCTTCAGTGCGAGATCGAGCGCGTCGCCGTCGGTGACCCGTTCGTCGGATCGCTCGACGGCCCCGCGTTCGATGCGATGAAGGCCGCGATGGAGGAGGCGTTCGGGCACCCAATGGCGACGGAGGGTCAAGGCGGGTCGATCCCGCTGTGCAACGTCCTAGCCGAGACGTATCCCGACGCAGAGATGATGCTCCTCGGGGTCGAGGAGCCGCGGTGCCTGATCCACGCTCCCAACGAGAGCGTCGACCCCTCGGAGATCGAGAACATCGCGCTCGCCGAAGCGCTCTTCCTCACGCGCTACGCCGCGAACGGCAAGGGCTAGCAATGTCCGTCGGCACGCAACCGGCGCCCTTCACAGCCGAGGACTTCGCCCTACGCATGGACCGCGCGGCCGAGCAGGCCGATGCCGCCGGGCTGACTGGCGTGCTCGTCGCACCCGGACCCGACCTGGTCTACCTCGCCGGGTACGCCCCGGTAGCCATCACCGAGCGCCTGACGCTGCTCGCACTCCAGAAGGGGCATCAGCCGGCGATGATCCTGCCCTCTCTCGAGCGCCCCGACGCCGAGCGCGCGCCGAGCGCGCGCACGATCGCGCTGACCGATTGGGTCGACGGCACCGACCCGTTCGCGAAGCTCGCCCCAGTCCTCGACTCCGCCGGCACGTACGCGATCTCCGACTCCGCCTGGGCGCTGCAGCTGCTCGGCCTCCAGCAGGCGCTGCCCAACACGCACTACGTATCGATGACCGCCGCGCTGCCCATGCTGCGCGCGATCAAGGACGCCAACGAACTCGAGCGGCTCGCCGCCGCGGGCGCGGCCGCGGACGCATGCTTCGAGGCGATCCTCGAGGTTCGCTTCGCGGGCCGCAAGGAGACCGAGGTTGCAGCGGATCTCGCCAAGCTCCTCATCGACCACGGCCACTCCCAGGTCGACTTCACGGTCGTCGGCTCAGGCCCGAACGGCGCCAACCCGCACCACGAGGCTGGCGACCGGACGATCGAGGGCGGCGACATGATCGTGCTCGACTTCGGCGGCCTCAAGAACGGCTATGGCTCAGACACGTCACGCACGATCCACGTCGGTGACCCGACCGACGAGGAGCGCGAGGTCTACGAGATCGTCCGCGCGGCCCAGCAGGCCGGCTACGAGGCCGTCAGACCGGGCGTCGCCTGCCAGGACATCGACCGCGCGTGTCGCCGCGTCATCAGCGAGGCCGGCTACGGCGAGCAGTTCCTGCACCGGACCGGCCACGGCATCGGCGTGACCACTCATGAGCCGCCCTACATGGTCGAGGGAGAGACCCAGCCGCTGCAGCCGGGCATGTGCTTCTCGATCGAGCCCGGCATCTACCTCGCCGGCCGCTTCGGCGTTCGGATCGAGGACATCGTCACGGTCACCGATGAGGGTGGACGAAGCCTCAACGGCACGACCCACGAGATGCAGATCGTCGCCTGAGCGCGGCCGGCGCCTACGTTCGCGGTGTTGGCGTCAGGAGTACCCCCGCGGTCGACGGGGGAGGCTCCTTGCGCATGTGCTTCCAGACGGCGTCGAGGAGCACCGCCAGAGCAGCGATCGCGACGATGGCCGCGAACGTCTCGGGAGCGTTGCGGAGCGTGTCAACCGCGAAAAAGGCGAGCACGACGGCAGTCGCCGACATCCCCATCAGGACGATCGAGCCGCGGGCGCCGGTCGACGAGCGCAGCCGGTAGCCGGCCATGCCCACGAGCAAGAAGATCACCAGCGAGCAGGCGCTGCCCAGGGAAGCGATCGCGGAGAGATCGACGAGGTTGGAGACGACGAGCACGATCGCGGCGGTGATCAGCAACCCCGCGTGTGGGCCCAGTCGCGAGCCCCGGCCAAAGAAGGGCGGGAACTGCCCGACCTCCGCCAGCATCGCCGTCAGCCCCCCCGAGGCGTAAAGCGTCGCGTTCACCGACGACGCCGTCGCCAGCAGGGCGGCGACGGCCATGATCGTGAAGCCGGCGTCGCCGAGGGCCGGCCGTGCCGCCTCGGCGATCGCGGTCTCGCCGTAGCCGACGACCTCGGTGACGGTCAGCGTGCCGAAGACGCCGAGCGAGATCAGGACGTACGTGACAGCCGTGACACCGAGTGCGAGGTACATCGCCTTCGGCAACTCCCGGGCCGGATCGCGCAAGTCTCCGACGGCGAAGGTGATGACGCTGAAGCCGAGGTAGGCGAAGAAGGTAAGAGCAACGCTGGCGATGATGTCCGAGACAGGCGGATACCCGCTGAAGGCGAGCAGGTGCGGGTCGATGTCGACGAGGGTCACGGCGATGAAGACGGCGAAGACGGCGAGCAGGACAACCACGATCAGCGACTGGGCACGGTCGACGAAGCGGGCACCGATCAGGTTGATCCCAGCCATCGCGACCACGATCCCCGAAGTGAAGACGTTGCCCCAGCCGGCCGCCGCGTCGTTGCCGACGAAGAGCGAGGTCGCGTAGCTGCCGAAGGCGACCGCCACCATCGAGCAGACGATCACGATCGCCGCGAAGTAGCCAAGCCACGAAGAGATCCCGACCAGTCGCCCGTTCCCGAACCCCTCGAGCAGGTACGCGATCAGCCCACCCGAGGATGGATAACGGACGCCCAGCTTGACGACGTTGTAGCCGAGCAGCACGGCGACGACGCCGGCAAGCAGGAACGAGAGCCACACCGCCGACCCTGCGACCGCTCCGGCCTCGCCGAGCAACGCGAAAATCCCGGCGCCCACCATCGCGCCGATGCCGAGAAAGGCGGCGCCGCGTACGCTCATGTCACCGGGTCGTCGTCGTTGTTAGGACTGGCTCCTGGGGGCGCGACGGGTGCGAGAACCGTGTCAGCATCTCGAAATGCCGCCAGAACGAGCGCGCACAAAATGCCTCAGCACTGGTGCCTCGGTTACCATTTCGCTCTGCCTCGTCGCGGTCGCCAAGCCTAACGCAACCGGCCGGGTTCCTTCCACTCAGTCGGCAGTTCCGTTGTCCCTGGCTTTTGGCGGAGTCGAGCCGTTCCCGCTGCGCACCCTGCCTTCCGTTTCGCAAACAGACAACGCGCCGCGGGTACGAGACGGGTACATCAGCCAGGCCACGCCCGGGCACGCGCGGACACAGCAGACACGCCTCGAAGG
>DASXSD010000078.1:0-6862 GCA_036506195.1 Candidatus Dormiibacterota bacterium | reverse complement strand
CTTACAGACGAAGCGGAAGCGCTCGACTGTGAACTGCCTGGCGTATCGGACCAGGTCTGACTCGAGACCGGCCGGCCACCTGTCGCCCAGCCTTTCCCGCAGGTGACACACCGCAGACACCGCCTGGTAGCCGATCTCGCCCTTGCCCAGCGCCCCCGCCACCTCCGGTAGCGACTCGAGTTGCTTGCCGACGCACAGCCGGTCGGCCGCCTGGTGACGCGACATGCCGCACTGGCGCGCCGCCCAGGTCGCCGGCGGTACGCGCGCCAGCTGCCAATCGCCCCGCTGCTTGCAGCGGTGGAGAACCCTGGCCTGCTTGGCCTGGAGCCGGTCAATGGCCGCGCTCAGGCGCTTGGGGTCGATGAGATCGTCGTCGGCGAGCTCAAAGTCGGTGATCGCATCTTCAAGAGCTTGCAACTCGGCCGACATGCTGATATTCTACGAACTTTTGTTTGGCAGCGCAAGCAAATTCCTGTTAATTTGCGTTGAGTCAGCCGCGCGGATCTTCTGTCTTTGGGAGGGGCTGGTCCTCGCGCAGCCGCACCGGGCTCAGGTGGATCTTGTAAGGAAGGCCCGGCGCGCGAAAGCCTGTCTTGATGTGGGTGTTGTCGCAGAACGGCTTGTGTTCGGAGTGCCCGCACCGGCAGAGCGTCGCGCGAGGCAGCGTCTCCACCGTCCCGTCCTCTCGCGTCACCTCGATCCGACCCCGCACGAGCAACGGCCCGTTCTTCACAGGCACAACGGTCGTCGTCTCATCAACCGCCTCTTCCGCGTGGCCGTCGAGACGCCGGTACTGCAGCGCGCCACTCGGACACAGCTCGACGACCTGCGCCACAACGTCCGCGGAAGCCTCGTCGGGCAGCACCCACGGCCGCCGGTGCAGCTGGAACACCGACCGCTCGCCACGCAGGCACTCCCCCACGTGGATGCAGATGTCGAGGTCGAAGCTCACCTCGATGTCGCGCCCGCGATAGACCTTGCGCATCGGACCAACACTAGACTCTCAACAAATGCCTGACGCCGTGGCGTTGCGGCCTCGAAGATCCAGGCGTGCGCCCGGGCGGGCGATGATCTCCTCCGGGCGAATCTCCAAACGTGTGCGCCAGCTCGGACACGAGATCTCCGAGGTGTACGCCGACATCGACACTCCGCTAATCCTCGTCGCCATCCTCAAAGGCGCCACCGTCTTCGCGGCCGACCTGCTCCGCAGCCTCAACATCCCGGCGGAGCTCGAGTTTGTGAGAGCCGCGAGCTACGGCGCCGGGACCAGGACCACCGGCCGCGTGAAGATCGCCCACATGGTCGAGGGTTCCATGAAAGACCGCCACGTTCTACTCGTCGAGGACATCGTCGACTCGGGCCGCACGATCAACACGATCCAGAAGAGATTCCGGAAGATGAAGCCAGCGTCGCTGCGGGTGGCCGCGCTGCTGGACCGGCCCGCGAGACGCGAGATTCCCGTGAAGATCGACTTCACAGGCTTCGTCATCCCGGATCGATTCGTGATCGGCTACGGCCTCGACTACGCCGGCCTCTACCGCGAGCTGCCGGGAATCTACGCGCTCAGCTGATCCGGCTCGCCCGTACTTGAGAGCCGCAGTCCTTGCGCCGGCCTTCGCCGTGGCCTTCCTCGTGCTCTTCCTCGCCCCACCGCTATTGCCCTATCGGTTCGATCCGTATCCACTCATCAACTGGGCTGATGTGGTCGACCTCGCGACGCCGGTCATCCTGATCCCGCTCTACTGGCTCTTGCTTGTCAACGCCGAGGCGCCCATTGGTCTCGGATGGGTGATCGCTTTCCTGATCCTTGCGTCCGCGTGGGTGGAGGGCCACGGGATCCACCTCGCCGCCAACGCGATCGGGCACCTGCTCAAGGATCAGCCTGGCCCAGCTTTCGACCTGACCGAGTTCTGGGACGAGCTTTTCAGCCACTACGTCTGGCACTTCGCCGTACTCGGCCTCTCAGGCCTGATCTTTCTGCGGACGGCGCGCGCCGCGAAGCCAGACGCCGGAACGAAGTGGACGGGATGGGCGGCGGCCGCTGTCTACGGGTTCGCGGTCTTTCTCATCACTGACGAGGGCGGCACCGCCCTGCTGGCCATACCGGTCGCCCTCGCCATAGTCATGGCGACCTGGCCCGTGAGACGGCGCCTGCTGACGTCCCCCGTCCTGGCCATGTTCGGGGCCGGGTACGGGCTGACGCTGGTTCTTTACGCCGCCTGGTTTGTCTACTGGGGAGGCAAGCTGCCGCAGTTCAGCGAGATCGGTCTGATCAAGTAGCGCCGGGCTACACCACATGCGCCGGGTTGGTCTCCGGCTTCAGGAAATCCACCAGCTCCTCGCGGTCGTTCCAGATCACCGTCGTCCGCTCGGGCTCGGTGCGGGCGACGATCTTGCCGCCGCGCAGCACCAGCTTCCGAGGCGCGATCAGCCGGATCGCGTCCAGGTCGCTCGGGGCCGCGAACGCGCAGATGTCGGCGCGGCATCCGGGCAGCAAGCCGTAGTGCTCGAGCCCGAGCGCGCTCGCCGGGTTCCACGTGATCATGTCCATCAGCGTCCTCAGCTCACCGTGACCCGACATCTGGCCATAGTGGGCAAGCACGAACGCCGCCTGGACCGGGTCGCCGTACCCCAGCGGATACCACGGATCCATCACGGAGTCGTGACCGATGCAGACGTTGACCCCGGCCGCCAGCAGCTCCTTGACCCGGGTGTGCCCGCGCCGGATCGGATAGTGGTCGAAGCGCCCCTGCAGCGTCGCGTTGTCCAGCGGGTTGGTGACCATGTGCATCTGGGCGCGCTTCAGGTTGTTGATCAACCGGTACGCGTAGGCGTTGTTGTAGGAGTGCATGGCGGTCGTGTGCGACGCGGTGACCCGCCCGCCCATGCCCAACCGGATCGTCTCCGCGGCCATCACCTCGGTGAACCGCGAGTGGTCGTCGTCGGTCTCGTCGCAGTGGATGTCCACGCGCAGGCCCTTGTTGGAGGCGAGTGCGAAGGCGAACTTCACCGAGTCGACGCCGTACTCGCGCGTGAGCTCGAAGTGCGGGATGGCCCCGACGACGTCGACGCCCAGGTCGACGGCCTTGCGCATCAGGTCCTCGCCGCCCTCGAACGAGAAGATCCCCTGCTGCGGAAACGCGACGAGCTGCAGCCCCATCTGGTCGCCGATCTCTTCGCGGAGCTCAACCAGGGCGCGCACCGCCTTCAGCTCGGGGTCGCAGACGTCGACGTGGCTTCGCACGTACTGGACGCCGTTGGCGAGCTGCCAGCGCAACACCGTGCGCACGCGCTGCTTGACGTCGTCGACGGTCAGGTTCTTGACGCGCTCAGCCCAGATCGCGATGCCCTCGAACAGCGAACCGGTCTCGTTGTGCCGCGGCTCGCCGACGGTCAGGACCGCGTCGAGGTGGATGTGCGGCTCAACCAGCGCGGGCGTGACGAGGGCTCCGCCAAGGTCGATCGTCTGCTGTGCCTCGGCCTCGGGCTCGCTGATCATGCCGTCCTTGATCCCGATGTCCCTGGTCTCGAGTTCCCCGGGCAGACGCGCCCCCCGGAGAAGCAAATCCAGCATTCAGTAAGTCCCCTCCTGGTCCGGCTAGGCCGGCCATCGACGGAATGCTAATTCACGCTTACACTTCGGGCGTACTTGCCGGCGGTCGGTCGCTTTTTGAGGGGGAAGCGCCTATGCAATCGGTCCAGGAAGTCGAGAAGCACGTACCGGTTCGGGAGGGCGATTATGGGGAGAGAGTCGCCACCGTCGAGCCGGGAGGCGTCGAGTACATATCGCTCAAAGAGCGACACGGAAAACCAATCGATCTCTTCTGGACGTGGCTGTCTCCCAACCTCGAGTTCGCCACGATCTACGTCGGAATCCTCGGTGTCGCGGTGTTCGGGCTCAGCTTCTGGCAGACGGCGCTGGCGATCGTCGTTGGCAGCGCTCTCGGCTCAGTGACCCACTGGGTCCTTTCTTCGTGGGGCCCGAAGTTCGGGGTGCCGATGATGGTCGAAAGCCGAGGCGCGTTCGGCTTTCTCGGCAACATCCTTCCCGCGGGCCTGAACGCATTTACGGGAACGATCGGCTGGTTCATCGTCAACAGCGTCAGCGGCGCCTTCGCCCTGCAGGCCCTGGCCCTGCTGATCAAGATCGAGCTTCCTTTCGCGATCGCATTCCTCATCATCGTCGTGGCCCAGGTCGCGATCGCGACCCTCGGCCACAACTTCATCCACGTGTTCGAGCGCTGGGCGCTGCCGCTCCTGGGCATCGTGTTCGCGCTCGCGACGATCTACATCTTCACCAAGGCGAACTTCGGGGCCGGCGTCAACACCCACGCTCCGGTGTTCGTGGGCGAGTTCGGAAGCTTCACCCTGCTGTTCACCGCCACCTTCGGCTATGCCGCGGGCTGGAACCCGTACGCGGCCGACTACACCCGGTACCTGCCGCCGACGACCAACCGGACCATGGTCGGCTTCTGGGCCGCGATGGGCGTCTTCGTTTCCTGCGTGGTGATCGAGCTCGCCGGTGCCGCGCTGGCCACCGTGGCCGGCACCAAGTGGGGCCCGACCGACATCCCCACTGTGCAGCTGCACGTCGCCATGCCCGACCTGCTCTACTACCTCACCCTGCTCTGCATCGCGGTGGGCGCCGTCTGCGCGAACGCGATCAACATCTACAGCGGGACCATGTCCCTGGTCGCGGTCGGCATCCGGGAGATGGGAATGACGCTCCGGCAGCGCCGCGCGCTGCTGGCCGTCTCAGCCGGCGTGCTCGGCTACATCATCGGCATCGTCGGCCAGGCCAACGTGGGGCCGGGCAGCAAGTACGAGTTCTTCCTGCTGCTCATCAGTTACTGGATCGGTCCCTGGCTCGCGGTCGTCCTTACCGACTACTGGATGCGCAAGGGCGACTATGGCGACGAGTCCATGTTCTACGACGCCAAATATCAGCGCTGGCAGGGGGTCGCGGCGATGGCGATCGGGCTCGTCGTGTCCGTCGGCCTCTTTGCCAACAACATCGTGTATTCGGGCCCGGTGGTGAAAGCCAATCCTGGCCTCGGCGACATCACGTTCATCGTCGGCTTCGTGCTGGCGGCAGTCCTCTACTACGCGTTCAACATGGTCGGGCGGACGGCCACAAGCCGCGCCGGCATGGCCGGCTCCAGAGCCGGATAGCGACGACGAAATCCCATAGCGCCGCTGCCACCGTTGGCGGCGGCGCTATCTTTTTGCGCGCATGCTCGTCGCAATCAGGGTCGGCAGCCTCCATTTCGTCGCGCGCCTGGAAAACGAGCTTGCCCCCAAGACGTGCCACGCCTTTCAGTCGATGCTGCCGCTGGAGACCCAGCTGATCCAGGCCCGCTGGAGCGGCGAAGCGGCGTGGATTCCGATGGGCGAGCTCGACCTGGGGCTCAGCTACGAGAACCACACGAGCCACCCGGCGCCAGGGCAGCTGCTGCTCTATCCGGGTGGAATCAGCGAGACCGAGATCCTGTTTCCCTACGGCTCGACCGTGTTCGCGAGCAAGGTCGGCCAGCTCGCGGGCAACCACTTCGCGACCATCTACGAGGGCACCGAGCGGCTCGCCGACCTGGGCGAGCTCGTGCTCTGGAAGGGCGCGCAGGAGATCTCCTTCAGCAGCATCGAATGACCCTCGCCCAGACGGTGATGGAGCGATGCGACATTCTCGCGACCTGCACCGAGGAGGCCGGCGCCATAACCCGCCCCTTCGCCACGGACGCGCTGCGACGGGCCCAGGAGCACGTGCGGGGGTGGATGACGCAGGCGGGGATGACTGTGAAGCGCGACAACATCGGCAACCTGCGGGCGCGGTATGACGGGACTGGCGAGGGCACGCTGCTTCTTGGCTCGCATCTCGACTCGGTGCGCAACGCGGGCCGCTACGACGGTCCTCTTGGGGTGATGGTCGCCATCGCCGCGGTGCAGACGCTTCACGACGCGGGCCGGCGGCTGCCGTTTGCGATCGAGCTCCTCGCCTTTGCCGACGAAGAAGGGTTGCGCTTCGGATCGACGTACCTCGGCTCGCGGGCGGTGGCAGGGCGCCTCGGGGCCGACGACCTTCGCCGGGCTGACGCCGACGGCGTGACCATGGCCGAGGCGATCCGCGCGTTCGGCGGCGACCCGGACAGGATCGCCGACGACCGCTGGAGCGGCGAGCGCCCGCTTGGCTACGTGGAGGTGCACATCGAGCAGGGCCCCGTGCTCGAAAAGCTCGGCCTGCCGGTCGGCGTGGTGTCGGCCATCAACGGCCAGGGCCGTTACGACCTGACTTTCACCGGTGAGGCCGGGCACGCCGGGACCGTGCCGATGGAGCAGCGCCGCGATGCACTGGTTGCAGCCGCTTTGTTCGTGGCGGTGGTCGACCATCACGAGCCTGGCCTTGTCGCGACGGTCGGCAAGCTCTCCGTGCGGCCCGGCGCCGCCAACGTGATTCCCGGGGAGGTCGCTCTGACGCTTGACGTTCGCAGCCCGAGCGACGACCAGCGCGCCGAGTGGTGCGTGAAGTTTCTTGGCGTGGCCGAAGAGATCGGGAGGCGCCGCAACGTCGGCGTGACCGTTTCCCCGATCAGCGAGCGACAGGCGGTTCCATGCTCGCCGCGGATGACGTCGCTTCTGAAGCAGGCGATCGGAGATGGTGCGGTCGAGGTGGCGAGCGGAGCCGGGCACGACGGTGTGTACATGTCGGAGATCACCGATATCGGGATGCTTTTCGTGCGCTGCAAGGGTGGGATCAGCCACAACCCGGCGGAGTCGGTCGAGGAGGCGGACGTCGCGGTGGCGACCGATGTGCTGGGCCGTTTTCTAGAGCTGCTCGGCAAGAAGTGATCGTCCGCGGCGGCACCGT
>DASXSD010000077.1:0-6057 GCA_036506195.1 Candidatus Dormiibacterota bacterium | reverse complement strand
TCTCCCTCGATGGGGTGATGCAGGCGCCGGGCCGCGCCGACGAGGACACTCGCGGCGGCTTCGCGCACGGTGGCTGGGCGGCTCGCTATGCCGACTCGGTGACGGCGGGATTTGCGAGCCGGAACACGTCGAGCACCGGAGGGCTACTGCTCGGGAGGCGAACCTACGAGGACTTCTACTCCTACTGGCCGAAGCAGAAGGACAACGCCTTCTCCAAGGTCCTCGACAGGAGGCAGAAGTACGTGGTCTCGAACACGCTGAAGGAACCTCTCGAGTGGATCAACTCGACGCTGCTCAAAGGCGATGCGGTGGAATCTGTACGCGCGCTGCGGCAGGAGGCCGACGGTGACCTCGTCGTCCTCGGCAGCGGGCAGCTGGTGCGTTCACTGATCGACCACGACCTGGTCGACGAATACATACTCCTGATCCATCCCTTGATCCTCGGCTCGGGAGCACGCCTTTTCGCGGACCGCGGAAACCTTGCCGAGCTCGCGCTGCGAGACGTCAAGCCGACGACGACGGGCGTTTTGATCGCGACCTATCAACCCGCTCGCTGACGGCGGTCGGCGGGCACCCAGGCCAGCTGCATCAGCTCCAGCGAGATTCCGGGACCCAGGCCGAGACCGAGCCCATCGCACCGGCGCGCGCCTCCACGCTCGATGACTTTCTCGAGCGTGAAAAAGATCGCTGCCGAGGAGGTGTTGCCCACCTCGGCGAAAACCGTGCGCGAGGCATCGAGCGCGCCGGTGGGCAGTCCCAGCGCCGTCTGGATGGCGTCGAAGATGCGCGGCCCGGCCGCGTGGACGGCGTAGAAGTCTGGTTCCGCCATCTCGCCGGCGGCGAGAAAGCGCTCCACGACGGGCTTCAGCTCGCGGAGCACGATTCGCGGCAGCCGGCGGTCGAGCACGACATGGAATCCGCCATCACCGAGGTCGAAGCCGAGGATGTTCGCAGTGCCAGGGACCAGGTAGGAAGCCGCGCGGACCACCTCCATGTGATCAGACGCCGGCTCGGCCCTACCCAGCACGGCCGCCCCCGCGCCATCGCCGAACACCAGGCAGGCGGTCATGTTGTCGAGAGAGCGGTCGGCCCGCTGAAAGCTGAGCGAAGGCACCTCCACCGCCAGCACCAGGACCTTGCCGTCAGGAAAGGCAAGCAGGTGACGATGCGCGGCGGCGATGGCGGAGGCGCCCGCGGAGCATCCGAGCTCGGTGATCGGCAGGCGGAGGATGTCGGGCCGGAATCCCAGCGCCTCGCTCATGTGCACGTCGAGCGACGGCACGAGGTAGCCGGTGCAAGAGACCGTGATCACGAGGTCGATGTCGCGACCACGAACGCCGGCCTGCTCCAGGGCTCGCTCCGCGCTCGCCAGCGCAAGTCGTTTGGCGTGGCGGAGATAGGCCTCGCGGAGCTGATCGAGGGTCCGCGGCCGCAACAGCTGATCCACTGGCTCGCACGTGTAGCGCGAGCCCAGCGTGGCGTCGGCTTCGCCGAGCTTCTCGAGCTGCGGCCAGAACCCGCGAAGGTGGCCGAGCGCTTCGGCTGGGTCCAGCCTGTGCTCCGGCACGGCGGTAGCCACTGACAGAATCGCCGACGTCATTCAGACCCCCGCAAGGGTCGACCAGTCCCGCAGGCTCAGCGACCACAGAGAGCGACTTCCGTCGTTCACCTCGAGGAGCCGGCTCAACGTTGAGGGGCGCTGCCGCAGGCGCCGCAAGGCCCGCCGCGCCAGCAGCGAGGACCCGGTCAAAGTCAGGGCGAGCCGGTTGACGAAGATCCGCCGGCGCCACTGACCCGCCTCCCAACGCCGGTAAGCGCGCAGCGGATCAGGCACCTCCGAGGCGACCAGCTGCGCGAGCTTCCGCGCCGCGACCAGCGCGTCACTCATGCCATCGCCCGTGAGCGGATCCAGGAATCCGGCCGCGTCACCGATCAAGGCCACCCTTCGATCCGCCACCGTCGAGGGCCGGACCCAGAACGGTCCAGCGCCGTGGATCGCAGCGTCTGCATGGATGCGCACGTCCGGGTGGGCGGCACGGACGTGCCTGGCGTAGGCCTCACGCACGGGCTCGCCATCGGCGCGCAGACCTGATTTCGATCCGAGCACCGCGATGAGCAGCTCATCCGGCCCAGTCGGCGCCGTGTAGACCTCGCATCCGTCGAGCAGCGTGACCAACACCCAATCGGCGCCATGCGCGGGTGACTCGGCGTGACCCACCAGCGCGTATCGATGCTGCCCGCGCGGTGGGCGCGACCACCCGACCCAGCGCGCGACGCGCGAGCGGATGCCGTCGGCGCCCACGGCAAACCGCGCCGTCAGCGTGCCGGCGGCCGTCTTCACCTCGATGTGCGATGGCCACACCTCGACGCCCGTGGCTTCGCAGCCGTAGCGGGCGTCGACGTTCGGGGTGGCCGCCGCCCGTTCGGCCAGCAGACGGTCGAACTCCAGCCGACGCACACCGCGACCTGTCTTCCCATCCATGAACTCCCCCATGGCGCTACCCGCGCGAGGTACGCGGTAGCTGACTGCGCGCAGGGAGGGAAATCGCGCCAGCGATACCCCTAGCTCGTCGAGAACTTGCACGCCCGCGGGCATCAATCCCTCGCCGCATGTCTTGTCGCGCGGAAACCGCGACCGGTCGAGGAGAGTGGTGTTCACGCCCGCCTGGCCGAGCATGATCGCCAGCGCCGAGCCGGCAGGCCCCGCACCCACGATCACGACGTCGGCGTCATTCGCTGCCAGAGCCATCCCCACATCGAGCCTATCTGAAGGCCGAGCTCGCGCTCGCCACGAACGCCACGACGGTGACACCCGCGGTCAGCAGAGTCAGCCGGAATGCGACCGCCGGCGGGGTGACGGCGACGCCCGCGGCCGGGACGATCGCGAGCAGGGGCAGCGGACTCCGAGTCCCGACAGCGATCGTGGCTGAGCCCGCGGCGAGAAAGAGCGCGGCCAGGATCCCCGACGCGCGGTCGCCGGCGACCTGGGGCAGACCAAGAATTCGCTGGTGGCGATCGCGCGCGACGTCCGGGCGCGCCTGCGCGAAGTGGCCGCCGACTCCGATCAGGGCCGCGGCGGCCATGACCCACACGGGCGGCCAGTGAGGGTGGACGAGCCCAAGCGTGATGAAGGCGGGCAGCAGGCTGAAGCTGATCGCGTAGGGCACAACACTCAAGACAGTGGCCTTCAGGCCGAGGTTGTAGGCGGTCGCCGAGAGAATCGCGACGTAGTGGACGAGGGCCGCGCTCAATCCGGACGCAAGAGAAAGCGGGATCGCAGCGACGCCGGCGACTCCCGCCGCGACAGCGACCACGCGCGGGCTGATCTCGTCGCGGGCAAGAGGCTTGTCTGATCTGCGCGCGTCCCGGTCCCGGCCGCGGTCGACGTAGTCGTTCGACCAGCCGACGCAGAGCTGGCCCGCGAGCACGGCGAGCACCACCCACACCGTGCCCGGTCCGCGACCTGCGAGGGCTGCGAGCACTCCGCACACGGCCGTCACCAGGACGACCGGCTCGGGATGCGAGCACCGGGCAAGTGATAGAGCCGTCCTCATCCGGCGAAGTTAGGGTATCGAGATGATGCGCCCGCCGCTCTGGTTCATCGCCGTGGTCGGTCTCAACGCCGCGATCCGCCTGCGCGAGCTGTCGATCTCACGCCGCAATGAACGAGTGGTTTCCGGAGAACGCGCCGCGCCCGGGACGTATCCCCTCATGGTGGGGACGCACGTGGCTCTGGTCGCGCTGCCGCTTCTCGAGGTCTCGGGAAATCCGCGGCGCCGCCCGCACTGGGGCTGGGCCGCCATCCTGGTCGGCGCCACCGCGCTGAGGGTCTGGTGCATTCGCAGCCTGGGGCCTTTGTGGAACGTGCGAGCGGCGGTGCCCACGAGCTTCGAGCCGGTGGAGACGGGTCCCTACAGGTACATCCGCCACCCCAACTACGTGGCCGTGATCCTCGAGTTCGCCGCCATTCCCATGGTTGCAGGGGCGTGGGTCAGCGCCGTGCTCCTCTCCGCCGTCAACGCCTTCGTACTTGCGGACCGCATCCGCGCCGAGGAGCGCCTGCTCGATGCGTCGCCCGCCTACAGAGCGGCCTTCGCGAAGCGTGCGCGCTTCATCCCGGGGGTGTTCTGAAGGGCCGATACTAGGAGCGCCGTGGCCATCGGGACGGGAACGCTGACGGTGATCGAACCGGCGACCGAGAAGGTCCTCGCTGAGCTGCGGGAAGCAACCGTCGAGGACGCGGACCAAGCCGTCGCGAGGGCAAAGGCGGCCTACCCCGCGTGGAAGGCGGTCTCGCCCAAAGACAGAGCGGCGATGATGCGCAACCTCGCGGCGGTCATCGACAAGCACCGCGAAGAGCTGGCCCAGCTCGAGGCGCGCAACGTCGGCAAGCCGATCAGCGACGCGCGAGGCGAGGTGGGCATGGTGGTCGACGTCTTCACCTACTACGCCGGCGCCCCAGAGCGCCTTTTCGGCAAGACGATCCCGGTCGCGGGCGGCGTCGACATGACCTTCCGGGAGCCACTGGGGGTCGTCGCCCTGATCGTGCCCTGGAACTTTCCGCTGACGATCGCCTCCTGGAAGGTGGCGCCCGCGCTCGCCGCGGGCAACACGGTCGTGCTGAAGCCCGCCGGCCTCACGCCGCTGACCGCCGTCGAGCTGGGCAAGCTCGCGCTCGAGGCAGGTCTTCCCGAGGGTGTGCTGAACGTGGTCACCGGCGCCGGGCGCGTGGTCGGCGAGCGACTGGTCCAGCATCCGGACGTCGCCAAGGTCGCGTTCACGGGTTCGACGGAGGTCGGCCGGCGCATCGGCGCGCTGGCCGCGCAGTCGATCAAGCGTGTGACGCTCGAGCTGGGCGGCAAGTCCGCCAACATCGTGTTCGCGGACGCGGACCTCGAGAAGGCGGCCGCGTCGGCGCCGCTTGCGGTCTTCGGCAACTCGGGCCAGGACTGCTGCGCGCGATCGCGGATCCTCGTCGAGCGGCATGCGGTGGACAGGTTCATGCAGGGGCTCGAGACCGCCGTGAAAAACCTGAAGGTCGGCGATCCGCTGGACGAGGGCACCGAGATGGGACCGCTCATCTCCGCCGACCAGCGGACCAGGGTCGCCTCATATATAGAGGACGAGGCGCTCGTCGCCATCCGCGGCAGCGCACCTGGCGGCGCCGGCTACTGGTTTCCGCCCACCGTCCTCTCGCCGGTCGCCAACTCGGACCGCGCGGCGCGCGAGGAGATCTTTGGGCCGATCGCCGTCGTCATACCGTTCGACGACGAGAACGACGCCATACGCATCGCCAACGACACGATGTACGGGCTGTCGGGGTCGATCTGGACCAACAACGCCGCCCGGGCGATGCGCGTGGCGCGGGCCCTGGAGGCGGGGACGATCTCGATCAACTCCAACACCTCGGTACGGGTGACGACTCCGTTCGGGGGCTTCAAGCAGTCGGGCGTCGGCCGCGAGCTCGGCCCCGACGCCCTGGATCACTACACGGAGCTGAAGAACGTGTTTCTTTCGACGGGCTGACCAAAACCGCCGTCCGAGGGAGAGGACGGTGAAGTGGGTGGCAGGGAGGCGCCTTGGTTGCAGGGGTCCACGTAAATTTACAGGGCTTTGCTTGTGAATTGGAACAAAAGTTCGTAGAATATCAGCATGTCGGCCGAGCTCGAGGATCTGGAGGCTGCGATCACCGACTTTGAGCTCGCCGACGACGATCTCATCGACCCCAAGCGCCTCAGCTCGGCCATCGACCGGCTCCAGGCCAAGCAGGCCAGGGTTCTCCACCGCTGCAAGCAGCGCGGCGACTGGCAGCTGGCGCGCGTACCGCCGGCGACCTGGGCGGCGCGCCAGTGCGGCATGTCGCGTCACCAGGCGGCCGACCGGCTGTGCGTCGGCAAGCAACTCGAGTCGCTACCGGAGGTGGCGGGGGCGCTGGGCCAAGGCGAGATCGGCTACCAGGCGGTGTCTGCGGTGTGTCACCTGCGGGAAAGGCTGGGCGACAGGTGGCCGGCCGGTCTCGAGTCAGACCTGGTCCGATACGCCAGGCAGTTCACAGTC
>DASXSD010000076.1:0-2858 GCA_036506195.1 Candidatus Dormiibacterota bacterium | reverse complement strand
GCGCGTGCTCCTCGACAAGCGCCTCGCGCCTTTCGGACGCTTCCACCAGCGCGTCGTGCGGCCGCGGACCCGCGGCAATCTCCCCCACTGGCAGGACGAAGCGCGCTTCGACATCGACAACCACGTCAGCCACGTCGCCCTCCCAGACCCCGGCGGCGACAAAGCCCTGCGCGAGCTCGTCAGCGAGCTGATGAGCACCCCGCTCGACACCACGAAACCCTTGTGGCACGTCCACGTCATCGACGGCTACGACAGCGGGTCGGTGGTGCTGGCACGCATCCACCACTCGATCGCCGACGGCATAGCGCTCGTGCGCGTGATGCTCTCCCTCACCGACGCCACGGCCACTGCGGCGCCGGGACGAAGTCGCACCGAACACGCGACGAACAACGCGGGTCCTCTCGACTGGCTGCCCACAGCGGTCGGTCGCGGCATCGCCGCCGGGCAGCGCCTGCTGGACAATCCGAGTCGCCTCGGCGACCTGGCCAGGCTCGGCGCCGAGGGCGCCTACCGCCTCGGCCGTCTCGTCGCGCTCCCTCCCGACCCCCACACCGCCTTCAAGGGCGAGCTCGGCCGGCGCAAACGCGCCGCGTGGTCGAACCCCGTCCCTCTCGAGGACTTCAAGGCGATCGGCAAGGCTTTCGGCGCGACGGTCAACGACGTCCTGGTCGCCACCGCCACCGGAGCACTCAGGCGCTACCTCGAAAGACGCGGCGAGAACACGGCCGGCGTCTCCATCCGCGCCTCCGTGCCGGTCAACCTGAGACCGCTCGACCAGGCACACAAAATGGGCAACTCGTTCGGTCTCGTCTTCCTCACATTGCCCGTCGGCACCGTCGACCCGGTCAAGCGCCTGCGTTCGATCAAGAAGGAGATGGACGACCTCAAGCGCTCACCCGAGGCCCTCGTCGCCTACGGCGTGCTCAACCTCATGGGCCTCGCACCGGTGGAGGTGGAGAAGCTCGGACTGCGCTTCTTCGGCAGCAAGGCGACCGCCGTCTTGACCAACGTCCCCGGCCCGCGCGAGTCCCTCTACCTGGCGGGCAAGAAGCTGCGCAAGGTGATGTTCTGGGTGCCCCAATCCGGCCGCCTCGGCCTGGGCATCAGCATCCTCAGCTACGCCGGTGGCGTGATGCTCGGCGTGGCCACGGACGAAGGCCTCGTCCCCGACCCCGAGCGCATCGTCGAGGCCTTCGGCCAGGAGTTCGCCGCCCTCAAAACGGCCGCCCGCAAGCAGCCGTCCCGAGCTCGCAAGAAAGCCCGCGTTTAGGTTTTCCGTTACTTGGTAATCTTGTAAGCACCCATGGCGGAGGCGACCACGGAGCAGCAGGCGTTGGACGCTTACTCGGAGATCGTGACCTCGGTCGCGGACAAAGTCCTCCCCTCCGTGGCCAGCCTGCGCATCGGCCGCGGCGGCCGCGGCTTCGGCGGCGCCGGCTCGGGCGTCGTCATCACCCCTGACGGCTTTCTCGTCACCTCGGCACACGTCGTCGCGTCGGGCAGCAAGGCCACCGCCTCGTTCATCGACGGCAACGAGTACGAGGTCGACGTCGTCGGCGCCGACCCCCTATCGGACCTCGCCGTAGCAAGGGCGCGCTCGGCCAGCCTGCACCCGGTCCGCATCGGCAATGCCGACCAGCTGCGGGTCGGCCAGCTGGTGGTCGCAGTCGGCAACCCGATGGGCTTTTCCGGGTCCGTCACGTCCGGGGTCGTCAGCGGGTTAGGCCGCTCGCTGGCGACCGCGGACGGCAACGGGCACCGGCGCTTCATCGAAGACGTGATCCAGACCGACGCCGCGCTCAACCCCGGCAACTCGGGCGGCGCGCTGGCGGATTCGCAGGCGCGACTGATCGGCGTCAACACTGCGGTCGCGGGCATGGGCCTGGGCCTGGCGGTGCCGATGAACGCGACGACGGAGGCGATTCTCGCGGCGCTGATGCGCGACGGTCGCGTCCGCCGCGCGTACCTCGGCATCGCCGGCGGCACGCGGCCGCTGCCCCCGCCCGTCGCCGAGAAGCTGGGCCGCAAGGCCGGCGTCGAGGTCCACGAGGTGGTGACCGGCAGCCCGGCCGCGGGCGGCCAGCTGCGCGGGGGCGACGTCATCGTCTCCGTCGGCGACGTCGGTGTCAGCAAGGCGGGCGACCTACAGCGACTGATGGTGGCGACCAAGATCGGGGTCAAGCTCACGCTGACCGTCCTCCGCGGCGACCAGCTGGTCAACCTCGACGTCATCCCGGTCGAACTGAGCTAACCTTCGCCGCCGTGGCCGCCACGGCGATCCGCGATCTTCTTCGCGCAAGCGGGACCTTTCGGATGTCCGACGTCGACCCAAGCTCGACCCCAGGCTTGAAGGGCGCAAAGCAGAAGGCGCTGCGCGAAATCAAGGAAGACGAGCCTGTCCTGTTCGACCTCCAGGAGCGGCTCTATGCGGAGAACAAGCAGTCGCTGCTCGTCGTCCTGCAGGGCATGGACACCTCGGGCAAGGACGGCACCATCACGCACGTCGTCGGCAACTTCAACCCGCAGGGCGTGTTGATCGCGGCCTTCAAGGCGCCCACGCCCGAAGAGAAACGTCACGGCTTCCTGTGGCGGATCCGCAGGCGCCTGCCAAAGCCCGGGGAGATCGATATCTTCAACCGCTCGCATTACGAAGACGTGCTGATCGTTCGCGTTCACGACCTCGCGCCGCTCAACGTCATCGAGCGCCGCTACGGGCAGATCAACAAATTCGAGCGGGAGGTAGTTGGGGCTAAGACGACGATCGTCAAGCTCTGCCTCCACATCTCGTTCGAGGAGCAGCGGCAAAGGCTCATCGACCGCCTGAAGGACCCTGACAAGCGATGGAAGTTCAACGAGCA
>DASXSD010000075.1:0-13195 GCA_036506195.1 Candidatus Dormiibacterota bacterium | reverse complement strand
AAGCCGGCCCGGCTCTCAGGTCTGCTCGTCATACTGCGCGTGATTGCATAACGTGCGTCCGAACCCGCAGCCGGGACCGCCCCACGAGAGAGACCTCGAGAGTCCGACCCCGATCAGTGGGGTTCAGGTCTCCTCGTGGTCTCTCGATCCCAGAAGGCGCCGTCGCTACCTCCAGATCGGCTTCGTCTTCGCAGCAATCATCGTGGCCGTCGTCGTCCTCTACCTGCTGCGCGACTTCCTCGGCGCGTTCGTCCTCGGCTCGGCGATCGCGTTCCTGATCCAGCCGGCGGTCATTCGCCTCCACTCGGCGGGCGTGCCTCGGATCCTGGCGATCGTAGTCGTCTTCATCGCGATCATCGTCGGCCTGGCCGGGCTCGTTCTCCTGATCGTCCCCCTGGCCGTCAGCGAGATCGGTCAACTCCAGGCCCAGGCGCCGTCGCTGGCGGCGGCCGCCCAAGACAGGATCAACAACCTCCAGGCGATCAGGGTCTTTGGAATTGACGTCGACCTCAAAGGCGTGACGGAGTCCATCAGTGCCCACCTCCGCGAATACCTGCTTGGGCAGTTCGGCAACGCGGTCACGATCGGCCTGACCGCGCTCACCACGGTGCTTCAGGTCATCCTCATGTTCATCGTTGCCTTCCTGCTCTCACTGGAGGCACCCGTCGTCCGCCGCGACCTCCGCCGGATCGTGCCGAGCGACTACCGCAGCGACTTCGATCAAATCTGGCGCCGAGTCCGCA
Organism: Candidatus Dormiibacterota bacterium; assembly: GCA_036506195.1. Classification (GTDB taxonomy): domain Bacteria; phylum Chloroflexota; class Dormibacteria; order Dormibacterales; family Dormibacteraceae; genus 40CM-4-65-16. The sequence goes on along the minus strand of DASXSD010000075.1, from coordinate 12,452 downwards.
AGATGCTGTATGCCTATGTCCGCGGCCAGGTCATCATCGCGGGCCTCGTCGGCATCTTCTCGGGAGCCGCCTGCGCGATCTTCGGGCTGCCGGATCCGGTGGCGCTCGGCCTGATCGCGGGCATCACCGCCCTCATCCCATACCTGGGACCGTTCATCGGCGCGGTGCCCGCGGTCCTGGTCGGCCTCTCCCAGAGCCCGACCCAGGCCGTGGCGATCCTGATCGCTTACGTTGTCATCTCGAACTTCTTCCTGAACTTCGTCTACCCGAAGGTCATGGGCGACGCCGTTCGCTTAGCTCCGATCCTCGTCATCGTCGCCCTGATCGCCGGCTTCAGCTGGGGCGGCATCCTCGGCATGTTCGTCGCCGTCCCGGTGGCCGCCACGCTGCGCATCCTTTTCGACCACATCTATCCGCGCCTCTACGAGAAGCCGGTTTGAAGATCGCGATCCTCTCCGACATACACGCCAACTGGCAGGCGCTCGAGGCCGTTCTGCGGGACTGCCCTCCCGTCGACGAGACGCTCTGCCTGGGCGACGTCGTCGGCTACGGCGGCGACCCGAAGCGCTGCCTGGACGAGGTCACCAGGCACAAGTGGCTGACCCTGGTCGGCAACCACGACCGTGCGTGTACCGATCCCGAGATCCTGGAGTGGTTCAACGACGATGCCGCGTCAGTAGTTCGTTGGACAATCGAAGTGATAGGACAAGAGCGGCTGGAATGGTTGCGGGGGCTACCGGACAGCCATTTTGAACATGACGTATTGCTCGTCCATGCCAGTCCACGCGACCACATCTACGAGTACGTGCTCGACACCGCGGTCGCGCATGCCAACCTCGAGCTGCTTGACGGTGGCGTTTGCTTTCACGGCCACACGCACGTCCCCGGCATCTTCGGCATGGCCGATGACACGGTGACGCACGAATACCGGGTCGATACGTTTCCCCTCGAGGGTCCTGCGCTTGTCAATCCCGGCAGCGTCGGTCAGCCTCGCGACGGTCTCCCGACCGCGAGCTACGGCATCTGGGACGTCGACGCGAAGACCTTCGAATTCCGTCGCGTGCGCTACGACATTAAGGGCGCGCAGCGCGCCATCAGAAAAGCCAAGCTTCCCGAGCGCTTCGCCCTTCGTCTCGAAAGCGGACGATGAACCCTCGTCGGGCCATGCGTTTGGTGCGCCTCGGCTATGCCGCCGCGGCAGGAGCAGGCATCGGCTCGCTCGTCTTCTGGACGGTCTACTGGTTCACGTTCGTCCGTGGCAACCTTCGGGGCCCGGACTTCTTCAACTTCTACGCCGCCGCCAAGCTGTATCTCACCAACGGCGGCGCGGCTGTCTACGACATCGGGATGCAGCGGCAGGTCGAACTGGAGATCACGGGTCAGGATCCCAGCCGCTTCATAGTCCTTCCCTACTTCCATCCTCCCTACTACACCCTCCTGATCGCGCCGCTCGCGCTGTTCGACTATCGCCACGCGTACTACGTGATGGCTGCCGTCAACGTCCTGCTCGTCGCCGCTCTGGTGGTGCTCTTGGTGCGCAGCAGCATCAGCGTGCACGGACGAGGGTCGCTTGTCGCCGCGGCGATGATCGCCGGTTTCTTTCCGTTGTTTGTCACAGTGCTCCAGGGACAGTCGGATCTCGTTGTCCTGGTTCCCCTCGCCGCCGCTTACGCCGCCTGGGCGAAGGGACGCTACGGGACCGCCGGCGCGCTAAGCGCGCTAGCTCTCGCGAAACCGCAGCTGCTGCTGCTCATCCCGGTCCTGTTCATCGCCAGGCGCTCCTGGCGGGCGCTGGCTGGATTCGCAGGTGTTCTCGGCGCGTTGGGCGTGATTTCGGTCATCGGCTTTGGTCTCGACCCGGTGATCGGCTACTTGCGCGCGGTTGGAACCTGGGCGGTCACAGGTCGCCTGCCGGACACGGGCCAGCTTGTCTACACAGACCCTGCCGTCTACTCGCTGCGCAACATCCTGGAGGCGGTGCCCGGCGGTGGCAAGGTCGTCGCGTTCGTGATCCTCCTGTTCCTGCTGGCTCTGGTCGCCCTTTCGCTCAGCTGGCGGCCCGACAAGCCACGCCTCGACTTCGCGCTCGCCATTGCCGCCTCGCTCGTGTTGAGCCCGCACCAGAACGTCCACGACCTCGCGTTGCTCGTGATTCCGGGCTTCGCGCTGGCCGACCTGGCGCTGGCTGGGATGCTGCGCTGGCCGCACATCGCGGTCGGGGTGCTGTTCTTCGCTTACGCCGCTATCGACCTGACACTCACCATCAGCTTCTGGTCGGCGGCCGTCGGCGCGCTCGCGGTGGCCGGCTACCTGACTGTGGAGAGGATGGCGGTGCGGCCGGATCCGATACCACTTGGCGAGCTGCACTGGAGCGGGCCACGTCCGCGTCGCGTCATCGTGCTGCCCGCCTATCGCGCGGCCAAGACGCTGGTCGAGGTCGTCGGCGACATCCCGCAGGGACACGCGGATCGAATCCTGCTCGTCGACGATGCGAGCGCCGACGCGACTGTCAGCGTGGCGACCGCACTGCGGCTCGATGTCATCCGCCATCAACGCAACCTCGGCTACGGCGGAAATCAGAAGACCTGCTACCGGCAGGCCCTTGCAATGGGCGCCGACGTCGTGGTCATGCTTCACCCCGACGGTCAGTACGATCCCGCGATCATCCCCAACCTGTGCAGCGTCATCGAAAGCGGGGAGGCCGATATCGTGCTGGGGTCGCGGTGGCTTGGCCTCGACCCGGCGAAGGCGGGCATGCCATGGTGGAAGCGAATCGGGAACCGGTTCCTGACCGCCTCGGAGAACCGGGTGCTGGGCCTGCACCTGTCCGAATACCACACCGGTTATCGCGCCTACTCGAGACGCTTCCTGGAAGCGATCCCCTTCCTCGAGAACAGCAACGACTTCGTCTTCGACACCCAGGTCCTGGTCCAGGCCGCGACGTTTGGTTTCAAGATCGGCGAGGTGCCCGCGATCGGCCGCTACCACGCGGACGCCAGTTCGGTGAGCTTCAGGACCTCGACCGTCTACGGGTTGAAGACCCTGGCCGCGCTGTCGCGATACGTGCTCCATCGCGCCGGCTTCCCTTGCCGCTGGCTGACGCCGACCTCAGAGGCGGACCGCCAGTCGCTGGCGATGACCGCAGCGCAGCCTTAGAGGCTCGGCCCCTCCTGGTGCTCCCGGTGCTCGCGAAACAGCATCACCCTGCAGTTCGCGTTCTTTAAGACGTACGGCACCGTCTTGCCGAGGTTGAACTCGCCGAACCGGCGCTTGTAGGGCAGTCCCATCACGATGAGGTCCGCGCCCCACTCGACGGCTTCGTCGACCAGCGCCGGTCCCGTGTCCCGCGCCTGCACCAGCTCGGTCTCCACCTGCAGTTGCGCGGCGGCGGCGAGCTTTTCGACCTCGTCGAGGATCTTCTCACCGCGGTCCACGACATCGTCGAGCACCGCCCCAAGGGGAAGCGACCGGTTGACCTCAATGATGTGCACCCCGTACAGCCGGCCCCCGTGGGGGTCGGTCATCCGGCAGGCCAGGCGTACCGCCTCGGCGTCGATCTCCTGGCCCCCGACGGCGACGAGAACCTTGCGCGCGGTCGTCGGATGCGAGTGTCCGCGGTCGGCCATCAGTGCTGCGGTCCCCGCCTGACGCGCCGGATCAGGACGTAAGCCGCGAACCCGAAGCAGAGCACCGCGGTGCCCACCGCGAGCTGCTGCGCCACCAGGTCCAGCGTGGGATGCGAAGCCAGGTAAACCACCACCCAAACGCCGAATGCGAGCGCCAGGACGCCCATGAACGTGAATGGAAAGCGCACCCGTCCGAATCCTACCAACCCGGCGTTGCCTGCCCGAGGAGGTTCCCGAGCCTTCCTATAATCAACCGGACTTGAGGCTCCTCATCGTGGGGTGTGGGCGCGTTGGTTCGCAGATCGCGGCCAACATGGATCGCGAGGGTCACGACGTCGTGATCGTCGACCGCGACCCGAACGCTTTTTCGCGGGCTTCGACACGAGGCGTGTTGACCCGCGAGTTCAAGGGGGACCAGGTCGTCGGCAACGGCACCGACGTCGACGTCCTACGCCGCGCAGGGATTGAGCGCGCCGACGGGTTCGTCGCCGTGACCGAGGGCGACAACCGCAACATCATGGCCTCGCAGATCGCCAAGGACGTCTACAAGGTGCCGCACGTCGTCACCCGAATCTACGATCCCGAGCGCGCGGAGGCTTATGAAAAGCTCGGCCTCCACACGATCTGCCCGACGATCGAGGGCGCCAGGCACATCGAAAAGCTCCTGCTCGAGCACGAGAGCCGCTGACCCCGTGTACGTGATCGTCGTCGGCGGAGGCACAGTCGGTTACTACCTGTCCCGCGACCTCGTCGAGCGCGGCCACGAGGTGACCCTCATCGAGAAGGACGCGCGCCGTGCTGACTGGCTCGAGACCCAGCTCGGCAGCATCGTCATGCGCGGTGACGGTTGCGAGGTTCGCTTCCTCGCCCAGACCGGGATCGAGCGCGCAGACGCCATCATCGCCGTGACCGCAGACGACGAGGACAACCTCATCGCGCTGCAGATGGCGAAGCGACACTTCAAGGTCAAAAAGGCGATCGCGCGCGTCAACAATCCGACGAACGTCGAGATCTTCAAGATGCTCGGCGTCGACGAGGCGGTGTCGGCGACCGAAGTCCTGCTCGGGGCGCTCGAGCCCCCGCTCACGACCTGATCAGAAAACAGAAAGGGCCGCTCTCAACGAGCGGCCCAGTGATTTCGCGTACTTCTTATGAGGCCTTGCCGATCTTGTAGATCTTGGTGCCGCAGTACGGGCACGTGCCGACCGTTGCAGGCTTGCCGTTCTTCATCGTGATCGGCTGAGGATCTTTCATCTCAACCTTTTTCTTGTCCTTCAAACAGTAGCCTTCCACTAAGTCACCATCCTTCTAGAGATTCTGTCGTGGGGGCGGACCTCGCCCATTCTAGGGGTGGGTATTTGGATAAGACAACCCCAATTCAAACTGAATTCAGACATCCGACCCCGATTGGCCCGAAAAAACCGGCCGAAATGCGGCCTCGAAAGGCCTTTTCACGTCCTCACCGAAAAGGACAAAGCGCACCTCGGACGGTTGCCAACCTTGACTTAACGCTGAGGTCAGGCATTCCGCCATCACTCGCGCACACTCATCGATTGCGAATCCCGCGATGCCCGTGCCGACCGCCGGCACCGCAATCGTGTCGACCCCGTGCTGATGCGCGATGAGAAACGCATGGTCCATCGAGGATTTGAGTGAAGAGCGCGTGGTCCGTCCGCCCAGAGCCATGCTGGCCGCGTGGATGACGTAACGCGCACGCAACTTTCCAGCGCCTGTGATCGCCGCCTCGCCGACCATGATTGGTCCGTGCGCGTCGCACTCGTCCTGGACCGCGGGCCCGGCCGCCCTGCGGATCGCGCCTGCAACCCCACCGCCGAGCTGCAAGTCGTTGTTGGCGGCGTTGACGATCGCGTCGACCTCCTGCTCGACGAGGTCGCCGCTCGTGATCACGACTCTTGTTTCACGCTCGTCCATAGCTCAGCCATCCGCTGTTCGAGCATATGCTTCGTCGCTCGAGCGATGCCGCGCACACCGACCGCCTCGATGGTCAAAGACGCGCACGCGACTCCGCACACCATCGCGTCCCGCAGCCCGGCCCGATGCCCGCCCGTGCTCAGCCATCGGGCGAGCATCCCACCTGCAAGCGCGTCGCCCGCACCGGTCGTGTCGAAGGCCGTGTATCCCGCCAGCGCCGGCACGTGGACCTTGCCATCGGCCGTGTAGGTGGTCACGCCCTCGGCGCCTGCCTTCAACACGAGGCCCTCGAGCCACCACTGCCGCCTGAACTCCTCCGGGTCGTTCCCGCCGAAAGCTTCGAACTCGTCGTGGTTGCAGAAGAACCAGCCCGCGCGCCGCAGGACGTCCTTGGCGTCGGTCGATTGCTGCTTGACGTAGGAGAGCATCGCGTCCGCCGCGAGGAGCCGGGCCGAGTTGTGCAGCGCCTTCATGGCCTGCGCCTGGCGGTCGGGGCGCATGGAGCCCACGAACGCCCAACCCGTGTAGTGGCGCGGCATGTCGGGCTTCCAGCGGTCGTAGATCGCGTCCGCGCTGCCGAGGTCCACGTTGCGGCCGTGCTCCTGGCGCGCGCTCCAGCGATACGTGGGTGCCTCGATGACCTCCACATGCGTGGTGTCGATCTCATGCCTTTCGAAGGCGCCCCAGACCTGGTCGACCGCGTCGCGGCCGACCGGCGCGGAGACCTTGACCGGCAGGATCAGGCTCGCGGCGAGCGCGAAATAGACGGCAGATCCTCCCAGCTCTTCTTCAACTTTGCCAAACGGACCCTCGCGCTTGTCGAGCGCGATCGACCCGACGACGAGCAGCTCCTGTTCGTCAGGCACGGCGGCCGGTGCCGCTGCTCGCGGTCACCACGTGTCGCGCGAAACGAAGCTTCTGGAGAAAATCCTCCGGGCTCGAGTAAGCCTCCATCTCCATCCAGCTGCGCCCGAGCTCCTCGGCCGAGTGCGAGTCGGAGCCGGTGGCGGTGACCTTGCCCAGCTCGTCCGCCAGTTGGGCGGCTGCCTCGTTCGCGGCCGCGTCGCACCACGGGTTGTACGTCTCGATGATGTCGACACGACGCGCGAGCTCGACCACGCGCTCCGGCCGAAAGTTGGAGCGGTGGCGGTCGAGCGGGTGCGGCAGATAGGTCAGTCCACCCATGCCGTGGATGAGGTCCATCGCCTCCTCCGGCGCGAGGAAGGGCGAGACGCGGTCCGTGATGAACAAGCCGATCACCTCGCCCTCGAGCGTCTTGACCTCTTCGCCCGCGATTGCGAGCTCGGGCTCCATGCGGACGAGGTTCATCGCACCTTCGAAGGTGTTGTGGTCGGTCAGCGCGATGCGGTCAAGGCCGCACTCCCTGGCGCGGGCGATCAGCTCGTCGAGAGAGCTCTTGCCGTCGTGAGAGAAGTGCGAGTGAAGGTGAAGATCGACGCGCAGCATCGAAGCCGCTACAGCGCGGCTTCTTTCAGCGCCCGCTCGCGGGAACGCGCGAACAGTGGAATCACCTGCGCCGGCCCACGGCTGCGGCACGCCTGGTCCATCAAGGCCGCCTGCGCGTCGTAGATGATCTCCATCACCTGCTCGGGTCGCCGCTCACGCCCAAGACGTGCGGGCAGCTGTGGATGTGCGTGGCGAAGCACAGTCATCAGGCGGGGGATCAACCACCCGGGAACGATCCGGATCTGTTGGACGAGACACTCTTCCACCCAGAACAGCAGCTCGTCGGATTCCTGCAGCAACTTTCGCGGCGTCATCGCGCGCGTGCGGCGACGATGCCAGCGCCGAAATCGTGTCTGCTCCTCGATGGTCTGCTGAAGCATGGGCCGCAACCCACTATATCAGCGACTCGCTGCGATTCTCGGTCTCGTCGGATAGCAGAGGGTCCGCCACCCATCGGCATGCGGAACCAGATGCACCTGCCGATCGAAGGACCACTCCTTCCACTGCTGGCGAACCCTGTAGCGCATCAACAAACGGGCGACGTTGCTGTACGTCCGCTGGTGCAGCGGATCGGTCCAGCTGTCGAGCAAGCTGACGTCGGCCACCTGCATGTCGAGGATCTCCAACCATTCGTCGAGGCGTGGCATTTCGTGGACGAAGGTCTGTAGGCTGCCCCACGCCCGCTGCGCGTCCTCGGCGAGCATCTCCCACATCTCCTCGAAGCGGCCTTCGGTATGCAGCTTCATAAAACGCATCTCGCACGTGGCCGGCGCCTGCCGGGGAACGATCGCCAGGCTCCCGCCCATCCCGGTGCGACCCGAGGCTGCGGCCCGGAGATCGAGGTCGTATGCCGGCCAGGCCATGAACTGCCGGGCCCGTGTGCGAAACGTCTCCACACCCGCCCAGTGCTGCAGCCGGCTAAATAATCTCTTGACCATATGGGGCTAGATGTTGTGTGATCTCCACAGACTGTATACAGAATGTGGATAACCCGCAAGCCCCGCCGTGTCTGCCGGGCTCGCCGCAAGCCTCTACTGCGGCGGCGCCGGCGCTGGCGTGGCACCGCCAAGGTCAGACGGCGCGGGTGATCCGGATCGGCGCCTTGGCGGCCTGGCGCATCGCGCCGCGGCCTCAGCGAATGGCAAACCGCCGAACCACCGCGGCGACCTCGTCGAGCGGCAGGCCGACCGGGCATACCGCGGAGGCAGCAACGAGGTCCGGCGCCTCGCCCGCGACATCCGAGGAGACCTCGCCCAGCCGCGCATAGAGGCGCACATAAGAGGACGCGAGGTCGGGCAGCCGCGTCGCGCCGATCCGCTCCGCCGCAAGTGCGCACAGACCACAGTTGATGCAGCTGACGAGCCGCGGATGGCGCTCACGCTCCGCGGGTTCGAGCGCGCGGATGCCGTCGGCTGCGTACGTGCTGAGGAGCGCCGGCAGCTGCGGGCGTGTGCGTCGCAGTCTCCGCCGCGTGAGATGAAGCCCATACGCGAACGCCAGCTTGACCAGGGAGTCAGTGCGCGCCATTGCCTTCCATCAGCGCGCGCATGGCCCCCTGCGCAAGCTCCTCCTGCGCCCAGCCGGCAGGGCCGAGCACCGGCGCGCGGCCGAGCCACGCGCCACGCACGAAATCGCGTGCGGCTTCAAATCTTTGCGATGCGCTCCAGCCAAGCTCTGTGCCCACGACCTCGGCGGCGCGCAGGATGCAGGCGGCGCCCGCGCACGGTCCCGCGGCGATGCCGACGCGACGGAACGCATCAGCGAGAGTTCGGACCTGCTCGTGTCTGGTCGCGTAGATGAGCTCGCCTTCGGTCACGGGCTCGCAGCGACAGAGGATGCGTGAGGTGCCGCCTTCGTCGAGGACCTTCTCGGAGTTCGACCCGTGCCTGGTCTGCAGCTTCATCGCCGCGAGCGCCGGGATCCCGCAGCGCGATGCGAGCGCTGTCACCGGCTCAGGCTCGGCCTCGTTGCCCGGCAGCGGCCGGGACGCGGTCGTGCAGGCCGCCTGATGCCCCAGCTTGCGGCAGACGGCGTCGGACGTCTCCTCGGCCATGAGGCGATACATCGAGAGCTTGCCGCCGGCGATGGTGATCAAGCCGTCCGCACCGTGCCTGGAGTGGTCGATGACCTCATAGCGCCGGGAGAGCTCATCTTCGTAGCGACGCCACTTGAAGAGCGTCGGCCGCACGCCTGTCGTCGTGCGCGATGGTCGATAGTCACGAATCGATGGGAAGACCCGCTCGATACCCTGGATGAGGTAGTCCACCTCGTCTTCCACCACGTCGACCGATTCGAGGTCGCCGTAGAAGTCGTCGTCGGTGGTGCCGACCAGCGTGAACCCGGCGTGGGCAACCATCAGCAGGTCGCGGCCGTCGACCGACTCCGCGCTGATCGAAAAGTTCGAGATCCGATGCGGATAGACGATGTGGATGCCTTTGGCCGGCCGCAGCTGCACCTCGACACCGGCCATCGCCCCGATCTGTGGCGACCACGGGCCCGTGGCGTTGACGACGACACGGCCGCGCGCTTCGTAGGTCGCGCCGTCAGATGTTCGGTAGCGAACGCCGATCACCTTGCCGCCGTCTCGGATCAGCTCCGTGACCCGGGTGTGATTGAGGGCTCGAGCGCCGTGGGCAATGGCGTCCTCGACGTTTGCGAACACCAGGCGGTGGGGGTCGACGCCCCACTCCTCCATGGTCACCGCGCCGATGATGTCGGGCGAGAGGCCTGGCTCCGCCTGCCGAGCCTCTTCCGCCGTCAGGCGCCGATGCGGGTGCGCGTGCTTCAGCGGCTGAAAGCGGTCGTAGACCTCCATCGCCGTCTCCATCCGCTCGATGTTGTTTTTGTCGTGGGGGAGGACCGGGATGATGAAGAGGACGCGGGAGACGAAGTTGCGCGCGATGGTCACGATGTGGCCGGCGTCCTCACACGACAGTCGCGTCGTGTCCCAGTCGAACTCGAGGTAGCGCGGACCACCGTGGATCATCCAGCTCGACGCTCCGCTGGTGCCGGCGCCCCAGTCGCCCTTCTCGAGCAGCAGGACTGAAATTCCGCGCAGAGAGAGATCGCGCGCGATCCCTGCTCCCGACACGCCGCCGCCAATAACGACGGCGTCGTACGGGCTTGCGGCGCTCACGCCGGGAACTCTAACTGGCTGCTTCGTGCTGCTTCTGGAACTCTTCGATGATCCCTTTGGCGAGATGCGCCGGCATCTCTTCGTAGTGCGAGAACTTCTTGGAGAAGCTCCCGCGGCCCTGCGTGATCGACCGCAGGTCGAGCGCGAAGCGCAGCATCTCCGACTCCGGCACCATGACCTTCACGTCCTGGTAGCCGTCCGTCGGCTCCGTGCCCAGGATCTTGCCGCGGCGGCCGTTGATGTCCGACATGATGTCGCCAAGGTTCTTCTCGGGCACGTGGATGGTCGCCTCCACGATCGGCTCGAGGAGAACCGGTCCGGCGTCGAGCGCTCCCTTGCGAATGGCCATCGAGCCGGCGATCTGGAAGGCCATATCGTTGGAGTCGACCGAGTGGTACTTGCCGTCCAGGAGCGACACCTTGACGTCCACCATCGGGTAGCCGGCGACCACGCCCTTGGCCATTGAGTCGACGATTCCTTTCTGAACTGACGGCCGGAAGTTCTGGGGGATGGAACCGCCGAAGATCTTGTCCTCCCATACGAACCCTTCGCCGCGCGCCGTGGGTGCGACCTCGATGACGCAGATCCCGTACTGGCCATGGCCGCCGGACTGCTTGACGTGGCGGCCTTCGGCCCGCGCTGAGCCGTGCACGGTCTCCCGGTAGGGCACCCGTGGGGTTGCCGTGGTGGCATCGACTCCGTACTTCCGCTTCAGCTTCTCCAGCGTCACGTCGAGGTGCACGTCGCCCAGGCCGGCGATCACCAGTTGCTTGGTCTCCTCGCTCCTCTCCACATGGAGGGTGGGATCCTCTTCGGCCAGGCGGGCCAGTCCGCTCGAGATCTTCTCCTCGTCGCCTCGCGCCTTGGGCGTGATCGCCAGGCTGTAGGCGGGACCGGGGACGTCGATCGCGGCCACGGGACCCCCGTCCTTCACCCCCAACGTGTCGCCCGTGAGCGTGTGGGCGAGCTTGGTCGCAGCCGCGATGTCCCCCGCGTGGACCACGGTCGCGGCGACGTGCTCCTTGCCGCGGGGGAAGAAGATCTGCGCGAGGCGCTCCTCGCCACCGCGGCTGAGGTTGGGCAGATGGGCGTCCGCTTTCACGGTGCCCGAAACGACCTTGAAGTAGCTGACGCGACCGAACTGGTCACCGCCGGTGTTGAAGACGAAGGCCTTGACCGGCTCGTCCGGCTCGCCCTCGGGCGGCGGCATCAGCTCGGCGATCGTCGACATGAGGGTCCGCACGCCGAGCAGCTTGGTCGCCGAGCAGCACACCACCGGCGCGACCTTGCCCTCGAGGATGCCCTGGCGCAGGCCGCGCTGGATCTCGTCTTCGTTCAACGTCCCGGCGTCGAGGTACTTCTCGAGCAGCGAGTCGTCACTTTCGGCGGCGGCCTCGATGAGCTGGCCGCGATACTCCTCGACCTGCTGCTTCATGTCGTCGGGGATTGGCACCTCGCTCCCTTTGCCGTCCTCCGCGGTCACGAACGCCTTGAGGTGCAGGAGGTCGACGATGCCGCGGAAGTCCTGTTCGGCGCCGATCGGCAGATGCAGCGGAAACGGCCGCGGGGTCAAGCTCTGGCGCATCGCTCCGACGGCGCCGTAGAAATCGGAGTGCTCCTTGTCGAGCTTGTTGACGACCACGATGCGCGGCTTGCTCGAGCGGTTGCACTGCTCCCACGCGACCTCGGTCCCAACCGCCAGCTGCGAAGTCGGCCCGACCACGACCACGGCGCCCTCGGCGGCGCGCAGGCCGCTGGCCACCTGGCCCGCGAAGTCGAAGAAGCCGGGCGCGTCGAGGATGTTGATCTTGTATCCGTTGTGCTCGGCGAACGCGACGCCAAGCGTGATCGAGATCTTCCTTCTCTGTTCCTCCGGCTCGAAGTCGGTGGTTGCGGTGGCCTGGTCGGGTGACCCCATGCGCGCGACGGCGCCAGAGGCGAAGAGCATGGCCTCCGCGAGCATCGTCTTGCCATCATGCGAATGGCCCAGGAGGACCACGTTGCGGATCTTGTCGGCTGTGTACTCGCTAGCCATCCAAACCCCCACCAGATCGGCCGCTTGGGAACGAGGTCAAGTCTAAGCGGGGCGACGAACGCGGTCGGCGAGAGCGGCCGCGCGCAGGAGCTGACAACGGCATTCGGCCGAAATGGGCGCCGTCCATCCGCCGATCCGTCGTGCGTCGCCACGCTAGGCCTCGATCAAAAACGACCCGGTAGAATGGGCTCTCCGATGGTCAAGAAGACGGCATCGATCGAAGAGGTGCTCGCCGCAATCGAGGCGGCGCGCGACA
>DASXSD010000074.1:0-5282 GCA_036506195.1 Candidatus Dormiibacterota bacterium | reverse complement strand
GGGCGACGTCCTGCTCGCGCTCCAGGACCTCTCGGTCCAAGACGATCGACATCAGCTGGCCGTCGACAACGTGAGCCTGGAGGTTCGCTCCGGCGAGATCCTCGGCATCGCCGGCGTCGAGGGCAACGGCCAGAACGAGCTGGTGGAGGCAATCGTCGGCCTGCGCATGCCGCGTTCAGGCACGATCCGTCTCGGCAAACGCGACATTACGCACGCCAGCACCCACAGCACGCTCGAGGCGGGCCTCGGATTCATCCCGGCGGATCGCCACCGGATGGGCATCGTCCTCGAACTCCCCGTCGCCGACAACCTCGTTCTCTCGCGATTCGACCGACGGCCATTCGCCCGCTGGATCGTGCGCGCGTTCGATGCGGTCCGCGACTACGCAACCAAGCTGATCAAGACCTTCGACATCCGCACCCAGGGCCCGGATCAGCCCGCCGGGTCGCTGTCGGGGGGCAACCAGCAAAAGCTTGTCGTCGCGCGCGAGATCGGCACGCAGCCGAAGGTGCTGCTGGCCAGCCAGCCCACCCGCGGCGTCGACGTGGGCTCGATCGAGTTCATCCATCGCCGCCTGGTCGAGGAGCGAGACAACGGAATGGGCGTGCTCCTCGTGTCGTCCGAGCTCGACGAGGTGCTGTCGCTCGCGGACAGGGTCGCGGTCGTCTATCGCGGTCGAGTGGTCGCGACCTTCGAGCAGAAGGATGCGGACCGTGACCGGATCGGGCTCTTGATGGCCGGCGCCGCGTGAGATTCGATCGGGCGATGCGCGCCCGCCTTTTCGCGGCGGTCGTCCTCCCCCTCGTCTCGGTCCTGTGTGGCTTCGTCGTAGCTGGAGTGGCGGTGGTCATAACCGGGTCCGACCCTTTGGCCGCCTTCACCGCGCTGTTCCAGGGCGCCTTCACCAATGACCGCGCGTTTCCGGAGACTCTGGTGGCGACGGTCCCCTACATCTTCCTGGGCCTGGCCGTGGCGCTTGGATTCAAGGCCGGCCTTTTCAACATCGGCGCGGAAGGCCAGTTCTACCTGGGGGCCATCTTCGGCGTGCTGGCAGGCACCAGCCTCCACGGCTTGCCGGGCATCGTTGAGATCCCACTCGCGCTTGCGTTCGGGATGCTCGGAGGTTTCATCTGGGCCGCAGTACCGGGTCTCCTCAAGGCTCGCTTCGGAGCCCATGAGGTCATCACTACGATCATGCTCAACTACGTCGCGTTCCAGCTGACCGACTTCTTGATCAACAAGGGGCCGATGTCAGATCCCCACTCCACCGCGCCCAGAACCTCGTTCATCGACCCCGGCGCGCAGCTTCCGATACTGCTCGCCGACAGCCGGCTGCACCTGGGCCTGATCCTGGCCATAGTTGCGGTGCCGGTCGTGTGGTTCCTGATCGAGCGCACGACGATCGGCTTCCGCATTCGCACGGTCGGTTTCAGCCAGGGCGCCGCGAGGGCGGCCGGCATCTCGGTGGGATGGACGCTCGTTATCACGATGGGCATCTCAGGCGCGCTGGCCGGGCTTGCGGGCGCCGACGAGATCCTGGGCGTCTCGCATTACATGCCGGCGTCGTTCTCGGTCGGCTACGGCTTCGACTCCATCGCCGTGGCCCTGCTCGCGCGCAGCAACCCATGGGCGATCCTGCCCTCCGCCTTCCTGTTCGGCGCGATGCGCAACGGCGCCGCCTTCATGCAGCTCGAGACCCAGGTCTCGTCCGACCTGATCTCGATCGTGCAGGCGATCGTGATCATGTTCGTCGCCGCCCCGGCGATGGTGCGATGGATCCTCCGCCTGCGCGAGGCGCCTGTGGGCGGCCTGCAGATCACGCAGCGCGAGACCGCTGGAGTCACGTCGGAGACATGACGGACTTCCTCTCCCGCGTCGACGTCATTGGCTTCATCATCGCCACCCTGATCGCCGCCACCCCGCTGGTGCTGGCCGGTATGGGCGGCGTCGTGAGCGAACGATCAGGCGTCGTCAACATCGCCCTCGAGGGCATCATGCTCACGAGCGCGTTCGCCGGCTACGCAGCCGCCGTCGCGACTCACAACCTGTGGCTGGGCGTCGTCGTCGCGATCCTCGCTGGCATGCTGATCGCGGCGCTGCACGCGGTGCTCTCCATCCACTTCCTGGTCGACCAGATCGTCAGCGGCACGGTCATCAACATCCTCGCGATCGGGATCACGGGCTCCTTCTACAGAACTTACATCCAGAACTCGGAGCTCGCGGGGACTGGCGTGCTGCCGGCTCTCCATCTCGACTTCCTGCCGAACGCGCCCTTCATCGGCGTCATCACGATCGGGGCACTGCTCCTGATCCCCGTTATTCATTTCCTGCTTTTCAACACGGTGTTCGGCCTTCGCACGCGCGCATGCGGCGAGCATCCGCTGGCGGCCGAGACGGCCGGCATCAACGTCTACCTGGTCCGCTACTCGAACGTGATCCTGAGCGGCGGGCTGGCCGGGCTCGGAGGGGCGTACTTCACCCTGCAGCAGATCGGCAACTTCCTGCCCAACATGACCGGGGGTCGAGGATTCATCGCCCTGGCGGCCATGATCTTCGGCCGCTGGACTCCGGTCGGCGCGTTTCTCGCCTCGCTCCTCTTCGCATCCGCCGACGCGCTCAGCGGCCGTCTGCAGATCGCGGGTGTGAACCTGCCCTACCAGATCCTCGGCATGCTTCCGTACGTGCTGACGATCGTGGTCGTGGCGGGTGTATGGGGCCGGTCGGTGGCGCCCGCGGCCGACGGGAAGCCGTACAAGAAGGGCGGCTGACGAACCCTCTCGAAGTCATCGGCCGCAAGCGCGACGGTCGTGAACATTCGCCGGAGGAGATCGAGCTCCTCCTCGACGGCTACGTCCGCGCCGACATCCCCGACTACCAGATGGCGGCGTGGTTGATGGCCGTCTGCATCCGCGGCATGACCGCGGCGGAGACGCTCGCGCTGACGCAGGCGATGGTCGCGAGCGGTGAGGTCCTGGACCTGAGTGCCATCCCCGGCGTCAAGGTGGACAAGCACTCGACTGGCGGGGTGGGTGACAAGGTGACGCTCATCGCGGCGCCGCTCGCGGCGGCCTGCGGGGTCAAGGTGCCGAAGTTGAGTGGGCGCGCGCTGGCGCACACGGGCGGCACGCTGGACAAGCTCGAGTCGGTGCCCGGCGTGACGGTCGACCTGGAGCCGGAGCGGTTCATCAAGCAGGTCCAGGAGGTTGGCATCGCGGTGGCCGCCCAGTCCCCGCGCATGGTGCCCGCGGACAAGCTGCTCTACGCGCTGCGCGACGTCACCGCGACCGTGCCCTCGATTCCGCTCATAGCTTCGAGCGTGATGTCGAAGAAGATCGCCGCCGGCGCCGACGCGATCGTCCTCGATGTCAAGTTCGGGCGAGGCGCGTTCATGCCGGATGTCGCCTCGGCCGAGGAGCTGGCGCGCGAGATGGTGGAGCTGGGCGAAGGCGCGGCGCGGCGCACCGTGGCGCTGGTGACCGCGATGGACAACCCGCTCGGTCGCTCGGTGGGCAACGCGCTCGAGGTGCGTGAGGCGCTCGACGCGCTGTCCGGCGAAGGCGATGACGAGCTGCTCGAGGTTTCGCTTCGCGTCACGCGCGAGATGTGTGAGCTGGCCGGTGTGGATGCGAACGTCGAGAAGGTGCTCCGCTCAGGCGCGGGCAGGGAAACCTTCGAGCGCATGCTCGCCGCGCAGGGCGGCCACCTCGAGCGCGGGCTGCCCGTCTCGCCGGTGCACAGTCCCATCAGGGCGGAAGGCGACGGCCACGTCGAGGCCATCGACGCGCTCGAGGTCGGCCTGACGGGGATCGAGCTGGGGGCGGGCCGCGTGCGCAAGGAGGACAGGGTCGACCCGGCAGCGGGCTTCGTAATCGAGGCGCACGTCGGCGCGCGCGTGAGCGCCGGCGATCCTCTGGTCACCGTGCATGCCCGTTCCCAGGAGCTGATCGACCGCGTCACGCCGCGGCTCCGAAACGCCTGGCGCATCGTCGACCACGAGGTGAAGCGGCCTCCGCACGTTCTCGCCCGGGTGGACAAGAACGGCGTCACGAGGCCGGATTAGTATTCGGCCGTGGCCGCCGGGCGCGCGCAGGGCGCACAAACAGAGAAGACCGAGAAGAAGTACCACGTCGGCCTCGGCCCGGGGGACGTCGGCGACTACGTACTGGTTCCGGGCGATCCGTTCCGCACCCCCCTGATCGCCGAGCACCTCGACGATGCGCGCGAGGTCGCCTTCAGCCGCGAGTACCGCACGTTCACGGGCAGCGTCGACGGAGTGAAGGTGTCGGCGATGTCGTCGGGGATGGGTGGGCCGTCGGTTGCGATCGGTGTCGAAGAGCTGCACGAGCTTGGCGTGCACACGCTGCTACGCGTGGGCACGTGCGGCGGGCTGCAGCCCGAGATCAAGATGGGCGACCTCGTGATCGCCATCGGCTCCGTGCGCAGCGAGGGCACTCCGGACGGCTACGTGCCGAAGGAGTACCCGGCGATCGCGTCTCTGGACGTGGTCAACGCGCTCGTCGAGGCGGCGGAAGCGGCGGGCGTTCCCTACCACGTCGGTCTCATGCGCTCCGTCGACGCGCTCTACTCGGACCTGGTTCCGGACCAGATGCCGCGGCCCGACCTGCGGCCCGAGCTGGAGATGTGGACCAAGGCGGGGATCATCGGCAACGACATGGAGACCTCGACCCTGCTGATCGTTTCGCGTCTGCGCAGGATGCGCGCGGGCACCGTGTGCCTGTGCGTCGACGAGGTCGGCTCGGGCGAGATTCATCACCTCGATCCTTCGTACATGGACCGCATGCTGTCAGTCGCGGTCGACGCGATACGGCGGCTCATCAAACGCGACGCCGTTGCCCCTAAGCGTCAGTAATCACCCGCTCGTCGCCGACGGTCTGCGTGGGCTGCGCGACAGCACCACGCCTCCGGAGGAGTTTCGCGTCCACGCGCGCAACGTGATCACAATGCTCCTGTACGAGGCCACGGCCGATCTGCCGGTGCGTCATGGCAAGGTCCAGACGCCGCTTGCGGAGGCGGACGCGATCGAGCTCGAAACTGAGGTGGTCGCGATCCCGGTCCTGCGTGCGGGCCTGGGCCTGCTGGCGCCGGTGCTCGAGCTGCTCCCGCGAGTGAGCGTCGGCTACATCGGCCTCGAGCGAGATGAGGAGACCGCGGTGGCACGGATCTACTACAACAAGCTGCCGAAGCTGCAGGGCAAGATCCCGCTCCTGCTCGACCCGATGCTGGCCACCGGGGGCTCGGCGGCGCAGGCGCTGGACCTGATC
>DASXSD010000073.1:0-3696 GCA_036506195.1 Candidatus Dormiibacterota bacterium | reverse complement strand
GCGATGACGATCACCCCGACGGCGGCAATCAAAACCTTCCGTTGATGTGATCCGCGTAGCCAAAACGGCAGATTCACCGAGCCTTCCTTTCGTCCTGGGTGGACGTTGCCCCGACCGTCAAAACAAAGTCAGTAACAACGGTCGAGGGCCTTTGCCACTGCTGCGGGTTGAACGCCAGGCCTCGGCCTAAGTTACGCGCCGCCGCAGTTCAGTAAGCCTCCTGGAGGCCGCCTCGCCGCGCGTAGCTCTCAAAAGCCCGAAACACGACGTACCCGAGGAACGCCCACACCAACCCGACGGCCATCTCGCCGGCCAACAGCCCGGCGACCTGGGTGAAAGAGGCTCCCGCCACTGCCTCGCGGGCGGCCTCCACCCCACGCGTCAGGGGTAAGGCGTAGGCCACTGTCTGCATGACGCCGGGTAGGCGGCTGACGGGAAAGTTGACACCGCCGGTGATGAGCAGGCCGTAATAGATGATGTTGGCGACCACAATCGCGTCGCGCATGATCAGGCCGAGGCTGCCGAACAGGAGACCAAGACCGGCCGTCGTCAGCGAGATGACGACGACGCACAGGCCGAGCAGCGGCAGGTTTCCATGCCAGATGTCGAGTCGGAACACGATCGCCGCCATGAGCAAACCGATCAGCACGCTGAGCACGCCGTCGATCACGTTTACGATGGCCCGACTCAGGAACGTCACCAGGCGGTTGGCCGGCGAGCCGAGAAGAACGGGGAGCGTTCCGAACTGGCGCTCGTTGGCGACCGTGGCGATCACACCGAAGATGCCGGCGTTCGCGGTCAGCTGAAGGGCATTGCCGAGCGCGAAGTAGAGGGCGTTGTGCTGGCCGGTGGCAAACACGCCGAACTCGACGAAGAAGAGGATCTGGGCGACCGGCAGGATGAGCTTGTAGCCGATGTAGCCCGGGATGGTCGCCCACTGGAACAACGCGATGTACTGGAGCCAGATCGAACGTCCGAAGACGGCGACGTGCGTCAGCGTGCGTGTCATGCCAGCGCCAGCTCTCCGGTGGCCCGTGCCCGGCGGTCCACCAGTCGAAAGAGAAACACCGACAGGCCGATGTAGGCCACGCTCAGTACGACCGTGGCCGCCCACCACGCGACGAAATCGTGAGGCCCTTCGGCCGTGGTCGCGGCGTAGAGCGCCCTGGTGCCCCACGTGGGCGGCAGCAAAGCGGAAACCGCCTGCAGCCAGCCGGGCAGGATTGTGATCGGAAACATGAAACCGCACAGGACGTAGGTTCCGAGCTCGAAGCCGTTGATCATCGTGAAAGCCCAGCGCCACATCGCGAAGAGCGGCGAGAGGCTGAGGGCGATGGCGAGAAACGAGAAGGTGAGGACAGCGAACGAGATCGCGAAGCGTCCGGCGTCGAGCTGGGGCAAAAGCGCGTGGAAACCGAAGTACGCGAGAGCGATGGTCGGGATGAAAGAGAGCATTCCCCAAACAAGGCCCCCGAGTGCCTTGCCCAGGACGATGACC
Source organism: Candidatus Dormiibacterota bacterium (assembly GCA_036506195.1). Classification (GTDB taxonomy): domain Bacteria; phylum Chloroflexota; class Dormibacteria; order Dormibacterales; family Dormibacteraceae; genus 40CM-4-65-16. The sequence goes on along the minus strand of DASXSD010000073.1, from coordinate 2,198 downwards.
CACAGTGGGGTCGGCACCGCGAAGATGTGCTCCAGCGTTCCGTTCCAGCGTTCGATCTGGATGCCGTTGCCAGCATCCAGGTAGGTGATCCCCCAGTACCCGATCAAGCCGCCTCCGAGCAGGCCGTAAGTCCACTGCGTCGCGGTGGTTCCCGGCTTGTTCAGCACGAAGAGCCCGACCGCGGCCAGGATCAACGGGAAGACGAGGAAGCCCATGATCGCGAAACCGCTGACGAACCGCAGCCGCATGCTGATGTAGAAGGCCGCGGCGGCCGCTCGGACGTATGTCATAGCGATTCTTCGTCTCCGACGAGCTGCACGTAGGCGTCCTCCAGGGTGGGATCGCGCGACGACACGCCCTGGAGCTCGACGCCCTCGAGAATCACCCCGAGCTGCGTCATCACGTCGGCGGGGCGCACGCAGTGGATGGTCACGACCTGCGCCATCTCGTGGTCGACCACCGAGACTGAGCTCACTCCGGGAAGCTCGCGCAGCAGGTGGAGGCGGTCGGGAGAGACACCGGCGGCCTCGAACTCGACGATGCCCAGGTCTTCGACCAGCCGCTTGATGCTGCCCGGCGTTCCCTCCGCCACGATCGAGCCTTTCTTGATGACCGCGATACGGTCGCAGATGGCGTCGGCCTCGAACATGTAATGCGTGGTCAGGAAGATGGTCTTGCCCGCGTCGGCGAGCTCGCGGATCAGCACCCTCAGCTCGCGCGCGCCAACTGGGTCGAGGCCGATCGTCGGCTCGTCGAGGAACAAGACTTCTGGGTCGTTGAGGAGTCCCCGCGCGAGGTGAAGGCGCTGCTTCATGCCGCGCGAGTAGTGCTCCACCTTGTCGTGCTCGCGGCCCGCGAGCCCAAGGCGCTTCAGCAGGTCACCGATGCGCCGCTTCGAAACGTTAGGAGCGATGCCGTACAGGTCGGCGAAGTAGCGCAGGTTGTCGAGGCCGGACAGCCGCCAGTAGAGGCCGCGCTCCCCCCCGAACACAAAGCCGATGCGACGCCTGACGGCGCCCGTCTGCCTGACGACGTCGAGCCCGAGCACGGTGGCCGAACCCGAGTCCGGAAGCAGCAGCGTGGTCAGGATCTTGGTGGCGGTCGTCTTGCCGGCGCCATTGGGACCGAGCAGTCCAAACAGCTCACCTGGCTGGATGGACAGGCTTATGCCCGCGAGGGCCACGTTCTCAGACCTGGTCCGCCGAAACGTTCCGCGATGGGTGACGTATCGCTTGCGCAGGTCGCGGACCTCGATGGCGGGCGAAGTGGTGCTCATTCCTCCAGGGGCTGCCACGGTACGTCGACGCCCACGTCGGGCATCTCAGCCATGACGATGGCCTTAGTCTCTTCGACGAGCCGGCGCAGCTCCTCCGCAGCGGCAGAAGGCGCGGCGTTGGCCACCAGGTCAAGCCGTTCGGCCAGGCGATCAGGTTTGGCGCCGAGCTGTTCAAGGTATGCGCCGGCCCGCTTGAACTGGAAGGTCGAAAAGTAGACACGGTTGACGGCCGAGAGCACGGAGAGGACGCGAAACGCGCCGTCGAGCAGCATCTGGCGCCGGAAGAGCTCGGCGTCGCGGGCGGCCAGGTGCTCGTCGATCTTCCAGACTGGGAAGAAGCCGAGGTTTCGCTCCACCTCGCGCCGGCGCAACGAGTCGGGATACGTAGCTCGCTGCTTCCATCCCTCGATCAGGTCCTCACCATGCAGCGCGAGGCCTTCGAGGAGGCCCATCGCCACTTTCGCCGTGACCCAGTCGACATCGCCCGCGGCGATCCGGTCAAGGCGCTCCTCCAACGCCGACGTGAGCTGCCCGCCGGTCTGCAGCTCGATACCCTCGATCTCGTACCGTGCGCCGAAGCCCTCGGGTCGCGGCGGGCTGATCAATCCCTTTGGCTCGGCGCCGAGGTCGCTTAGGGCCCGGTCGAATTCGGCCTGATCGGGCAGCTCGTCGTAGTAATTCAGTAAGTCGATGTCCGAATGCTCGTCGCTCAAGCCCTGCGCTGCAGAGCCGGCGAGCAAGGAAGCCCGCAGCCGTGTGTGCGCGGCAAGCTGCCCGACGACGCGCCGAGCGATCTCGCGTCGCTGCTCAGAGTGGGCGGTGATGGACTTGAACCAACGACCTCCTCGGTGTAAGCGAGGCGCTCTAGCCAGCTGAGCTAACCGCCCGCGATAGCGCCTGCCAGTCTACCCACCCGCCAGCA
>DASXSD010000072.1:0-6798 GCA_036506195.1 Candidatus Dormiibacterota bacterium | reverse complement strand
AATGGCTCCGCAGATCGCCGTCACGACCGGAGACGGGATCGACAACACGCAGCGCAACGAGCTCACGAACTTGCTGGCCCTGCTCGACGGAGGCATGGTCCGCCCGGACTCCGGTGCGCCCGGCTACCACGGAGTGCAGCGCGCGGACTGGCCGGGTGAGATCTTCTGGAAGCCCGACGGAGCCCCGGACGCGGATCCATTCCAGGCCGCGCTGGGGTTCCCGGCGCACCCTGGTCTCCTGGACGAGGCGACTCGGCCCTTCGAGACCGAGGGCCTGCGCATCCCCTGGCTGGGCTGTTACGGCAACCATGAAGAGGTCTGTCAGGGCGTCGGCCTGGTCACTCCGGAGCTGGCTCGCGATTTCACAGGCTCGAGAAAGCCTGTCGGGCCGCCGCCGGGACTCGATCCCGAGCGCGCGGTCGAGACCTTCACAGACCATCCAGAGGTCTTCATGGCGGGCGAGTGGATCGAGGTGCCGCCTGACCCCGACCGGCGGCCGATCTCCCGCGCCGAGTTCATCGACGCGCACGTCAAGGCCGGCGGTCATGGCTTCAGCGACGAGAACCGCGATCGGGCGCCGGCGTACTACGTCCACGACGCCGAAGCCATTCGCTTCATCGTCCTTGACACGGTCTGCGACGCCGGCGGCGCTGACGGAAGCGTCGATGTCGCGCAGCTGCACTGGCTGGAGCGAAGGCTCGAAGAGGCGCACTCCACCTTCCGCTCCCGCGACGGCTCCGTGGTGCAAACCCGAAACCCCGATCGCATTGTCGTCCTGCTCTCACACCACGGCCCCGACTCGCTCTCGAATCCGCGAGGAGAAGGGCGCGCTGCCGAGATGCTCCGGCTGCTCGAGCGATTCGGCAACATCGTGCTCTGGCTCAACGGCCACACGCACGCCAACCGCATCGTGCCCCGGAACGGCTTCTGGGAGGTGACGACCGGATCGATCGTCGACTGGCCGTGCCAGGCCCGGCTCGTCGAGCTCTACCGCACCCGCGGCGGCGGGCTGGCTATCGGCTGCACGATGCTCGACCACGACGGCGCCGGCCTGGCGGGCCTCCATCGCGAGCTGGCTGGGAATGTCCCGTTTCGGGGATTCGACGACGGGAGCGCGGGCCGGCCGGAGGACCGCAACGCGATCCTCCTGCTTCCAGGGGCGTTCTGAAGGGGCGCCCCCATCCGGCCAGGGCCGCGTCGCGGCCGAGGCCACCTTCCCCAGCAAGTGGGGAAGGACTTGTTGCGCATGGCGCGACAGTGGCGTATAGTGCGACACCGCAGGTCGCGTGGTCAGGCCGTTGTTGAGGGCGGAGAGCGTGGGGCGAGCGCTTGCGGATTTTCTACGCACGCCTCGCTACGAGGTGCTGCCGACCGCCGACGTCCTGGACGCGGTCGTCGCCTACGTGCCGAAGGACGTCACGGTCACGGTCACGGCTTCGCCGCGGCGGGGCATGCCGGCCACGGTTCACGTGGCCGTGGCGCTCGCCGGGCTCGGCTACCGGGCCGTGCCGCACCTCTCAGCGCGCCTCATCCGCGACCGGCACGAGCTGGGCCAGATCGTCGACGCCCTGAAGGCAGCCGGCATCCACGAGGTGTTCGTGGTCGCGGGCGACGCCAAAGAGGCGGCCGGGGAGTTTCCGGACTCGGTGTCCTTGCTCAGCGCGCTGCCGGCCGACCATGGGCTGACCGAGATCGGCGTGACCGGCTATCCCGAGAGTCACCCGTTCATCCACGACGACGTCACCATCCAGGCGATGTGGGACAAACGGAAGCTGGCGAGCTACATCGTGAGCAACATGAGCTTCGATCCGGAGACGGTGAAGCGGTGGGTCGAGCGGGTGCGGCGCCGCGGTGTCGTGCTACCCATCTACATCGGCATGGCCGGAGTCGCCGACCCTGCGCGGCTGCTGCGACTTTCGACGAAGATCGGCATCACGGAGTCGGCCCGTTTCCTGCGCGGCCATCCGAGCTGGGTCGCGCGCATGTTCCGTCCCGGCGGGTACGAGCCGGGCAGGTTTGTGGGCGCGCTGATGAATGAGATCGCTTTGCCCGAGCGGCGAGTCGCCGGGCTGCACGTGTACACGTTCAACGAGATCGAGGCGACAGAAAGGTGGCGGCGAGAGATGCTCGTGCGACTTGGCTAGAGGAGTGGGCGAATGAAGCTTGAGTTTCCGACCGATCTCGAGATCGCGCGCAAGGCGCGGCTTTTGCCGATGCCGCAGATCGCGGCCAAGATGGGCATCGACGATCGCCTGCTCGAGCCCTACGGGCATGACGTAGCCAAGATCAAGCTCGACGCGATCGACGAGCTCAAGGACCGGCCGCGCGCAAAGTACGTGGTCGTCTCCGCCATCACACCGACGCCTCTCGGCGAGGGCAAGACGACGACCACGGTCGGCCTGGGTGACGCGTTGGCCCAGATCGGCAAACGCGCGACGGTGGCGATCCGCCAGCCGTCGATGGGCCCGACCTTCGGCATCAAGGGCGGCGCCGCAGGTGGCGGCTACAGCCAGGTGGTGCCGATGGAACGCCTCAATCTCCATCTCACGGGGGACTTCCACGCCGTCACCGCCGCTCACAACCTGCTCGCCGCGATGATCGACAACTACATCCACCACAGCCTGCGCGATTTCCCGATCGACCTCCACAGCATCACCTGGCGGCGCGTCCTGGACGTGAGCGACCGGGTCTTGCGCAGTGTGGTCGTCGGGCTGGGCGCGCCCGAGGACGGGGTGACGCGGCAGACGGGATTCGACATCACCGCCGCCTCCGAGGTGATGGCGGTGCTCGCGCTCTCGACGTCGCTGCAGGACATGCGGCAGCGGCTGGGCCGCATGGTCATCGGACTCGCGCGCGACGGGAGGCCGATCACCGCCGACTTCCTGCATGCGGGTGGCGCGATGACCGTGATCATGCGTGACGCGATCAAGCCCAATCTCCTGCAGACGATTGAGAACACGCCGGTCCTCGTCCACGCCGGTCCGTTCGGGAACATCGCGAACGGAGCGTCTTCGGTGCTCGCCGACCTCATCGGGGTCCACTGCGGCGACTACCTCGTCACCGAGGCCGGGTTCGGCGCCGACATGGGGGCGGAGCGCTTCTTCAACATCAAGTGCCGGACATCGGGCCTGGCGCCGGACGCGGCCGTGATCGTGGCCACCGTGCGCGCCCTGAAGGTCCACTCGGGCAAGTACCGCGTGGTCGCGGGCAAGCCGCTGCCGCCGGAGCTGCTCGAGGAAAACCCGGACGACGTCATGGCCGGCGCCGCCAACCTGCGCAAGCAGGTCGAGAACATCCAGATCCATGGCGTGACGCCGGTGGTGGCGATCAACGCGTTTCCGGGCGACCACGCCTCCGAGCACCGGGCCATTCGCGAGCTCGCCGAGCACCTCGGCGTGCGGGCGGCGGTGTGCAACAACTTCGCCGACGGTGGACGGGGAGCGGTCGAGCTGGCGGAGGTGGTCGCGGCCGCGGCCGACGAGCCGAGCACGTTCCAGATGCTCTATCCCGACGCGGCGACGCTGCGGGAGAAGATCGAGGCGATCGCGCTGCGCATCTACGGCGCCCGCCGCGTGGAGTACGACCCGGCGGCGGCGCGGCAGCTGGACGCTTATGAGGCCAGCGGTTTCGGTCGCCTCCCGGTTTGCATCGCCAAGACGCACCTGTCGATCTCGTCGGACCCGAAAATGAAGGGCGCTCCGACCGGATGGGTGCTTCCGGTGCGCGAGGTGCGGGCCTCGGTCGGGGCCGGCTTCATCTACCCCATCTGCGGCGAGATGCGAACGATGCCAGGTCTGCCGACGACTCCCAACGCGACGATGATCGACATCGACGAGAACGGGGAGATCGTCGGCCTCAGCTAGCGAATTGGGATTCAGGCATTTGGGCCCAATTGGTCGTATAGCGGCGTCGGGATGCAGCCATTTGGGCCCAAATGGTCGAATAGGGACCTCGTCGACGGGGTAGGAAGGAATCGTGCAAGCGCAGTCAATAGCCGCCAAGACCGGCATGGGGCCGGTCGAGCTCGCCGTTACGGACGGCGATAGGGCGCAGAAGTTCTATCAGCACTACGTCGGCCTGACGCCTCTCCCCTCCGAGGGGCCGGAGCTGAGGCTGGGCGCCGCCGGGCGCGAGCTCGTGGTCCTGCATCCCGGCGCCGAGCGGCCGGTGATGGCGCGAACGTCAGGCCTCTACCACCTGGCGATCGTCGTCCCCGACCGCCGCGACCTGGCACGGGTCATCGCCAGGCTTGCGCGCCTACGCTGGGAGCAGTACCCGACCGATCACGTGATGACCAAGGCGAACTACCTCTGGGACCCGGACGGCAACGGCATCGAGATCTACACCGAGTCACCCGAAGACGGGACGATGGGCTTCGCGAACGGAACCTTTGTCGCCTACGACAAGGCCGGCAACCCACGCTCCGGTCGCGACCCGATCGACCTCGATGAGTTGTTCAGCCACCTGCGCACGGACGACCGGCTCGACGAGCCAATGCCTGCCGGGACGAAGATGGGCCACGTCCACCTCCACGTTGCGAATGTCGAGGATGCGCTGCGCTTCTATCACGACCTGGTCGGCTTCGACGTCATGGGCCACGTGCCGGGAGTCGGCTTCGTCTCCGCCGGCGGCTACCACCACCACCTGGGTTTGAACACCTGGGCCGGCCGCGGCGCGAAACCGGCGCCGCCTGGTCACGCCGGACTGCGCCGCTTCACGGTCGAGCTGCCGACCCAGCGCGACCTGGACGACGTCACTGGTCGCCTCGAGCACGGGGACGTACGTGTCGTCGAAGAAGCGGACGGCTACGCCGCGGTCGACACCTCGTCCAACCGCGTCCTCTTCAAGACCCAGGGCTAGCTTTTTTCTTCTCCACGGCCTCGTGGAGCAGGGTGGCCAGGTCGAAGACCTGCAGCTTCGAGCCGGTCTCCCTGACGCCGTCGTCGAGCATGACCGTGCAGAAGGGGCAGGCGACGGCCAGCGTTTCGGCACCGGTTGACGCCGCCTCGCGGACGCGCTCCTGGTTGATCGGCCGGCCGCGCTTCTCCTCCATCCACATGCGCGCGCCGCCCGCCCCGCAGCAGAACGTGCGCTCCCGGTTGCGCGGCATCTCGATCGGCTTGCCAACAGCCGCGACCAGCTCCCGCGGCTGCGCGCGCACGTCGTTGTGCCGCGCCAGGTAGCAAGAGTCGTGGTAGGTGATGGTGCGTTCGCTCGCCGCGGGCTCGAGCTTTCGTTCTCGCACGAGCCCCGCGAGGAACTCCGTGTGGTGCACGACCTCGTATCTCCCGCCAAAGTCGGGGTACTCGTTGCCGAGCGTGTTGAAGCAGTGCGGGCAGGTGGTCACGATCTTCTTCACGCCGGCGCCGTTCAAAGTCGTCACGTTCTCTCCCGCAAGGCGCTGGTACGTGTATTCGTCGCCCATCCGCCGCGCAGGGTCGCCTGTGCATGCCTCACGAGGCCCGAGGACCGCAAAGTCAACGCCGGCTGCTTGCATCAGCTTCGCCGTCGACACCGCCGCCTTGCGGGCTCGTTCGTCGAAGGCCGGCGCACACCCGACCCAGAACAGCACCTCGGGTGCTGGCTCGCCGGGCTGCAGGACGCGGACGCCGAGCCCCTCCGCCCACTGCGTGCGGTCTGACTGCGGCCTGCCCCAGGGATTCGACGTCCGGTCGACGTCGCGCAGCATGGCGCCTGCCTCGTCAGGGAATCGCGACTCGACCATGACGAGGTTTCGCCGTAGGTCGACGATGTGGTCGATGTGCTCGATGTTCACGGGGCACTCACGGACGCAGGCGCCGCACGTCACGCAGTCCCACACCATGTCGTCGATGACGGCATTGGGCACGATCGGCGTGTCCTTCTGCGCCAGCAGGTGGTCGCGCTCGTACATGATCACGAGCTTCGGCGACAGCGGCTTGCCGGTGTTGTAAGCCGGGCACACCTCCTGGCAGCGGCCGCACTCGGTGCACGACATAGTGTCGAGCATCTGCTTCCACGTCAGGTCGGTCGATCGCGCGGCGCCGAAGCGAACCTCGGCCTCGGGTCGTTCGAAGTTGATCTTCTCGAGGGTGCCGCGCGGTCGCATCTTTCCGAAATACACGTTGAAGGCAGCGACCAGGATGTGAAGGTGCTTCGAGTAGGGCAGGTACACGAGGAACGACAGGATGATCAGGACGTGAGCCCACACGGCGATCCGTTCCAGGTACGGGAGCGCCGGTCGCGGTAAGAAAGCCGCGATCGCGCTCGAGATAGGAGCCCAGATTGCGGGGTACTCGTTCAGGCCGAGCGCGATCTGCGACCCGTGCCAGAGGAGCAGCGTGATCACGATGCCCGCGATGAGGCCGAGGATCAGGTCCGCCTCGCCGAGATGGCTTCCCTCGAATCGCTTCGGTCGCACGAGCTTGCGGATCACAAACGCAGTCACCACGCCCCCGGCGACGAGCAGCGCGAACGCGTCGACCAGCGCCGCGTACCAGCCCTGCGCACCGAGCCACGGCAGGGTGGAGTGGGGATCCGCGGCGCCGATCATGGCGATGACGATCGTCGGGAAGAGAACGAGAAAGCCCCAGAAGATCGCGGCGTGCATCAGTCCAGGCAACAGCCGCTGGAGCAGCTTGCTTTGGCCGACGACGACGGTCGCCTCAGAACGCACTCGCGCGGGGATGTTGTCGAAGCGGGCCGCCGGCTTGCCTGAGCGCAACAGCCGGTAGAGGAAGAGAGCTCGCCTCGAGAAAAGGGCGACGGAGATCGCCAACGCGACAGCGAGCGCGATCAGCGCCGTTTGCGTATCTCCGC
>DASXSD010000071.1:0-7696 GCA_036506195.1 Candidatus Dormiibacterota bacterium | reverse complement strand
CCGGAAGTTTGGTTAGTCGCCCCCGGGTCGGCGTTAGTGCTTCTTAACCGAGAGGACGGGTAGTCACTACTCGATTTCAGGAGGGATTCATGAATAAGTTGCGGTATCTCGTTCCAGCGGCGATCGCAGCTCTCGCCCTGGGCACTGCCAGCGCGATGGCGATGAACCAGACCGGGCTGGGGGGTGACTCGAACGCGCATGGCAAAGCCGTAGCGTCTGCGGCTCGCAACTGTCCTCTTCCGCACGATGGCTCGGCGGCGAGCGGCACGCACGGTGCGTGCGTGAGCGCGATCGCTTCTGTCAACGGACAGGCCCACCGCAACGGTGCGGGCGCTGCCCACGTCAAGGAGTGCAAGGACGCGGGTCTGGTCGGCCGCGCGTTCGGTGAGTGCGTGTCCGGACACCCGAAGAACACGCCGCACAACCCACGAATATGACCTGGTAGATCGCGCCTAAGAGGGGTGTGTGTGAGGAGCGGAGCTCAGCTCCGCTCCTTACTTTTTGGTCTTAGCTCGCAGCCGGTGCGGAAGGTGCCGGGCCGCCGGCAACTTCACGCTCGTACCAGGTGACGATCCCAGCCGTGATTGCGATGCTGTACGGGATCGTGAAGATCAAGCCGACGCAGCAAAGGATGATGCCGAGCAAGCCGATCAGTCGCGCCACATAGATCAGCAAACCGGCGATGACCGTGGTTGACGTGTGGCTGGTTGCGGTCTGCCAGATTGAGTTGACGTCAAAACCACCGGCAAATCCGGCCCGGTACGTGTGCAGGATGATCGCGGGCGCAAGGAAGGCGAACAGGAGGCTCAACGCGAAGCCGATCAGGTTGCTCAGCGCGGCGATGCCGGCGTTGTCATTGTTGTTGGCCGAGATCGCACCGAGGATGATGCTCGGGATCGCGAGAACGAGCCCGTAGACGAACAGCACGATGAAAAGCGGGAGGCCGCGCTCGAGAGGGAACCCAGCCGGAGGCAGCTCGCGACGGCCGGCTCGGTAGTTGTCCATCGTCTGCACGAGCCAGCCGGCAAGGGCGATCCAGCCCACGATCGGGATGATCGCGATCAGGCCCTGGACGACGATCTTGCCCAACCAGCCCGGGTCCTGGAACGGCCACGCAAAACTGTCGGCAACGCTAGTCACGGGCGGGATTGTAAGGTGCCGCGATCAGACCGGCAAGATCCGGCTAGCGATAGATCTCGTGCTCGATGGCGAATCCAGGCGGCTTGCGGAGCGAAGTCACGGAAGCTCGACCCAGGATATCGTCATGGCGATGAAGCCCGAATTCGTCAAGCAGATGGAGGACGGATACCGCCTTTCGGAGCCGTCTCTGGTCATCGGGTCAACGCTGCTGGACGGCGAGCCGCTCAACGATCCTCGGGTCCAGGTCGCGCTTTCGGTGCTCAACCGCCACGGCCTGGTCGCCGGCGCCACAGCACGGTCGGCAAGGTGGTGACATCGAAAACCACGAAGACCGTCGTCCGCGGCATCCTGGGCACCCTGTTCGGCCCGAAGCGCTGAGCGTGGTGCGACCCGTGCAGGCTTTGCCGCCGCACGGGTCGTCTTTCTGAACGGCCGACGCAGTAGCTCTAGGTCTGCGTTGTCAGCACACCCTGACGCGTGCGGGTGGCGTGCACCGCGAGCAAACCGACGAGCGCAGAAAGAATGATCAAGGCCTGAATCACGCGGACTTTGTTCCCCACCTCTAACCTCCTTTGAGAGCCGGGATCGTTGTTAACGGCTGCTCAGTGAGGTAAACGACCTCGCCGGAGCGCGGTTACGCGCGCACGACGACGGTGCCCGCGATCTTGTCCATCCATCCCTGCTTGCGGCCATCGAACGCGACCCAGATCACACCGATGAAGCAGAGCAGGAACGAGATCAGCAGCCCGAGCCAGCGCAAGGCAGCCTTGCCGAACCCGATCGGCGCGCCGGTATTGGCGTCAACCACTCGCATGCCGAAGATGCGCTGGCCGAGGCTGCCGCCCATGACCGTCCACAGACCGGCGAAGTAGATGAAGCTGAACAGGACGTTGAAGCCCTGCGCCCCCTGGGCGCGGCTGTCCTGGGCGACATTCGGATCGGAGATGTTCACGCCCAGAGCGGTGAGGATGATGCCGCCGATGATCGCCAGGATGACCGCGTCGATGACGTAGGCGACGACTCGGATCCAGAATCCGCCGTAGTTGACCTGGGTCACAAAGCCGGTCGGTCCGGGCACGGCCAGGGGCGGCGGGGGGCTCTGCATGTCGCGTCGATCATAAGAAAAGGAGGGCCGCACGATGCGGCCCTCCTGCCGAACGACTTGCCGTCTCAGGCGCAGGCGTTCTTCGCCAGCTGCCTGGCCTGAAGAAGGAGCGCGTTGGCCTGGGTGGTCCAGACCTTGGCTTTCTGCAGGTTCACGGGCGTGCCGCTAAAGGCTGCGCTGTCGAGCGCGGCCCTGATCTCTACGGCCAGGGCGTCGCGCTTGTCTGTCCGATGCGCGATCTGGTCCTCAACATCGGTGTAGAGGTCGTCGCCTGATGCTGACCCACTCTTGACGGCACAGGTCGACGCAGTGAGCAGAGACATCGAGAATGCTCCGAACGGCGCGTTGAGCTGCTTGTAGACAGCGCCCAGCGAGCTCGACCCGGCCAGTGTCGACGGGACGGCCCAGTCATAGAGCTGATCGACGAGCACTCGGCCGTCGTGGACATACGCGTCCTTCAGGCCCAGCAGCGCAAGCATCGTCGGCCTCACGTCGGCGTGATCCATCCATGTGCTGTCGTCGCCGAGATGCTTGACCCCCGGCCCCACAATCCCGAGCCACGACGCGGCGATCTCCGGCTGGATGCCGCCGTGGTTCCAGGCGAACGTGTTGGGATTAGGCACCGGGATGAAGATGCACGGCGAGGTGCAGTTGGCTGCTCCCGCGAAAAAGAAGTAGTCGGGATGGGCGAACATGACCAGGGTCGGCGTTCGCTGCGGGTCGGCGGTGATCATGTGCAGCATCTTCATGCCGACCGGGTCGGCCAGCGCCACCGACAGCTGATCGGTATTTCCGGTGTACGGATTGATCGCCGTCAAGCGACCCAAGGCACGGCCGAAATCCCGTGTCACGGAGTCCGTGCGCGCCGGGTTGCCGGTGATGTAGATCGTGGGCGCCATGTCGGCGTGCACCGTGAAAGGCGTGGTGATCCCCTGTTGCGTGGCCATCAGTCCGGTCAGGTTTCCGTTGACCTCGTTCACCCGAGCGTAGTTGCAGGCTGTCGTCACTCCGTCACAGCCGGCTGGCGTCGGCTGATCGCCGACGAAGTGGTCGCTCTCTTCGGTGGTGAAGGTGAACAGGGTGTTGTCCTTGGTGATGCCGTCAGCCGCGAGCCGGTCGAAGAACTTCTGGAAGGCAAGGTCGTACGCCTGCAGCTGCGCGACGTAGCCGGCCTGCCCCGGCCCGTACGAGAGGTGGATCTCGCCGGCGATGCCGTGATTGTCGTGGGCGTCGGAGATGTAGCCGAAGGTGATCGGGATGCCCGCCTCCTGCATCTGGGCCACATAGCCAAGCGTCGTGCTGGCGAAGAGACCGTCAAAACCTGGGAAACCGGGCTGGCCGAACTGGTCGCCGACTGGGTTGCCGTTGAGGTCGTTGACGGCGGCAGCTCCGCCGTTGATCGCCGGGTTGACGTACTTGGCGCCGAACAGGCCCTGGAATCCGTTGTAGCCGCCGGGCTCGTCAGGCAGGAGGTCGGGGCGGGCGTTCGCATTGCCCGCGCAGATGCCGCCGCCGGACGCGCAGTGGACCGCGATGCCGACGAAATCCGTCTGCGCCAGGTTCCTCAGCGCGGTTCCCGGGGGCGCCGCGTTGGAGCCCTGGGCTTCCAGCCACTCTGGCGATCCGGAGCCGAAGACTTTGGTCATGTCGCCGTTGGGGCCGGTGCCCGTGTTCTCGAGCACGACGTTGGCCAGCGCGGTGGCGCCGAAGTCACATCCGGCGCGCGTGTAGGGCACCCACGGCGCGGGCGTGTTCAGCGGACTGCCGCTGTCGCCCGTGACCATGTTCGGCAGCGGGTCGGTCGGAGGGATGTTGACGTCGTCGACCAGGTCGGTCCAGTACTTGAAAGACGAGGACGACCTCGTCGACCCGTTGGGGAGGAAGTACCGGTACGAGTTGGACACGGCCTGGCCGTGGCGGTCCGAGTACATGCCGGTGAGGTTGGTGAGGATGCCGTTCGCGGTGTGCGAGATGAGGACGGTATGGTCGTTTGTCATCAGGGTGCCGTTGTTGCGGATGAAGTTGAGCAGGTGAGGCATCTGCTCGACGTCTGACGGCACGTTGGGGTTGTCCCGAATGAAATGGACGTTGTCGAAGATGATCCAGACCACGTGCTTGATCTGGCCGTTGGCCGAGTTCAGGTGACAAGAAGCCTGTGTCTGGGCCGTAGAGGTTGGCGTGGCTCCCGCCAGTGCCGGCCCCAGGGCCAGGCCCGGTATCGCAGCCACCAGAGCAAACGCCGCCAGGATGGACCGAAAGCCCATGTGATGCACCCCCCATGCTTCAGCGCGGCCGGTTTACCGGGTTAAATCTATACGTTCTTGGGGAGAGGTCAAGGACGCGATCGGGTGCCGGTGGTAACCCTGGACCTCAGGAGCGCCCCATCGCGACCAGGTGCGCTTGCAGCTCCTTCATCCGCGCTCTCACCGAAGCCTGCGTGAATCCGCGCCTCGCCGCCTTGGCGGGCTCCCAGAGCCAGGCCGTTCCAACTCGAGTGCCACCTCCCTCCGGGCTCAAGTAGGCGGTCATGAACAGCGGTCCTGTCGACTTCGTCTCGTAGACGACCGAATGCTCGCTCGGCTCGTCGGAGCCGGTGACGCGGATGACCTCGGGCTCGCGGTCGGGATCGGCGTACTGGCAGGTGTAGACCGCGCCGAGCTCGGTGCCGCGCGCGCCCTTGCGGGTGGCGATGCGAAGCGAGGCGTTCAGGCGGCGGACCGATTCAGGGTCAGTGAACATACCCCAGGTGCGCTCGATCGCAGACGGCACGAATACCTCGGAGTAGATGCGCGCCTCCTCGCGCGAGACGCGCGTCCGCTCCACGGCCATGGCTTTCTCCCAGACGGGTGCCAGCGAGCGGAAGCCACACTCGATTCGGCCGACGTGCTCGTATTCCTCGACATGCGGTGTGTACTCGGCGCGCTGTTTGTCATCGAGCTGCTCGAGCAACGGCGCCGTCAGCAGCAGGTACTCGCTGAGCGGAACGTGGTTCTTGAGCAATCGAAACGAGGCATTGACGTCGGGCCCGTGCAGCTGCTCGCGGGCGCTCCCCAAGGGCTGCCATGCGTATTGACCGCGATGAGCGACGAGCTTGAGTGCCAGATCGGTTGTGCGGGCGCAAGCCTCGCAGTCGCACGTGTTGCATTTCTGCATGTCCCGAAGCCTGCGCCTGAACGCCACGTACGCCTGCTCCAGAACGTCCACGAGCTCGGCTGCGCGCAGGTCGCCGACGAACGTGACGGAGTCGCCCTCGAACTGGGCGGGTTCGAGCCGGTCCCCAACCTCGTCCACCAGCACTGCGAGCAGCTCGCGGACCGTGGCCGACGAGTCCTGGATCGCGGTTTCGCTCACGTACCGCGTGTAGCCGGAGATGTCGGCCTGGACCAGGGCCCCAGTGTGCACGTGAGCGTAGCGGACGCCCCGAGCTTTCACGGCGGCAACACCTTAGCTCATGAATCGAGACCGAGACACGGTCAGCAGATCCGGCACGCGGGCACCTACCTGGTCCGACCCGACAGACCTGCAAGCGCCGGCAATCGCGGGTCTCGATGGGAAGGTTGGGCTATCGAACCAGGGCGGCCACCCACATAGCGCCGAGCAGCTGGGCAAACCGATCGTCCGACCAGCCCCGTTCCTCCACAAGGCGATGCCATAGCGCGCCGTCCAGGGTCGCCGCGAGTAGGTCCCGGCACTCCCTCGCACTGACCGCGAGCTGGCCGGTAGCGGCGGCGGCTCGCGCGTAATGTCCGGCCGCATCAAGGCGCCTCTCGTCGAACTCGGCGAGCAGCGCGGCGGCGGCGGGTTCGCTCGTGGCCGCTCCCTGCAGCGCGCGGAGCAAGGAGGTGATGCGGCGGAACACCGGAGTGATGGCGACGGCGTGGGCTCGGAGGCGGGTTGCGAGGTCGCGTTCCGCCAGCACGGCGCGGATCTCTGGCCGGTCCAGGAGCCGAATGTCCTCATCGTCGCCTCGAAAGGTCGCGTACCACACCTGTCTCAGGAGCGTGGGCTTGTTACGGTAGGCCCCGTAGACGGTTTCAACCGCCACGCCCGCGCTGCTCGCGACCTCAGCGATCGTGGTCCGTCCGTAGCCCGGGCCGACGAACAGATCGTGTGCCGCCCGGATGATCCGCTGACGCGTCTCAGTTGCCTGTTCGCGACGCCGTGCGGAGCGGTATCGCCTCTTGACTTTTGCGGTCATTGGTTACAAGCTTACTGTATTGAGAGCAGTCTAGCTGTATCGGAGGAGGTTGGGGTGACGAATATGAGCGACGTTGATGACTTCCTGTTTGCAGTCTTGCCGAGGCAACGACACGCCGATACAGAGATTCACAACGGAAACGCGGGACCCCGAAAGGACCTGTGGTCTCACCAAGATCCGGTTACTGTCCTGGGAGCTGTAAAGACGGTGAGCGGCTGGTCCGACGTCGAAGGCGCGTTCGATTGGCTGGCGTCCAAGTTTTCAAACTGCACTTCGCACGACCTGGATGTCATGGCGGCCGGTGTCAGTGGCGACCTGGGTTACATCGTGGGCACAGAGCACACAACTGCATCGGTTGGCGGTGAGGCGCCCGCACCGTATGCGCTTCGCGTCACATTGATCTTCCGGCGGGAGGATGGTGAATGGAAGGCAGCGCATAGACACGCGGACCCCGTGCTTGGCGACCAGCCGGCGCGCGAGCAATTGGCTCGATTGAAGTAGGCCGCGGTAATTCGCTCTGAGCGATGCGTGTCGAGAGCGGGACGGCCGACCGCAGCGCGGTGTGTTACGTGCTCTGATGCGCCCGGGCCATTGAGTCGGAGGAGGTCGGACCTGAGGGCTGCCCGTACCACCTGAGGACACGCATGGCCCGGAGGGTGTTCCACCGGCTAGGTCTTCCCTCGCCTTCGTCCATCGTGAAATGCATCAAACCGGGATGTGGATTCTCGAGGGGCCATCGTCCATCTGCATCGCGCTTGGACAGGACGAGGTTGATCGCCTCCGCCATGCGCTCGTCCGGCGCCGCGGCGGCGGCGCGCATGTAGTCGAGACCTCGGAGCACGTCGTAGTGCCAATAGGTCGGGTAGGAGAACTGGGTGAAGGCTGGGTCGATCACCTCGCCTGTCGACAGTCTGCGCAGCATCCGCCGTTCAAGCAGGTACTCCTGGCCGCGAATCCGGGCGGCGCGTACGTCGGACGAGTCCCCCACGGCTCGTTCGTACTCGAGCAGGCCATCAAGTACGTCGAGGGTCGTGTGGAATGACCCGCGCGTCGATCCGTTCTCCTGTTCGCAGTTCCACCCGCCGTCCCTCATCTGCTCACTCAGGAGTCGATCGACGATGCCATGGACGTCCTCGCCGAAGTAGGCTCCGAGCGCGACGACTTTGCCGTTTATACACGGCTCCACCTCGCCCGCGAAGAAGGGCTCACGGTCGTGCTCCCACGCGACTTGCTCGCGGATTCGGCTGACGGCC
>DASXSD010000070.1:0-5945 GCA_036506195.1 Candidatus Dormiibacterota bacterium | reverse complement strand
AAGATCATGAGCGGCCACGGCTACGGGATCATCTGGGACATCGTCCTGGGGATCCTCGGGTCGTTGCTCGGCGGCTGGCTCTTCACCCTGATCTTCGGCACGCAACCGGCGGGCCTGATCATCTCCTTCATCGTCGCGCTGATCGGGGCTGTCGTCCTGGTCGCGATCGTGCACATGATCAAGCGCGAGCCTGTGCGGATGGGCTGAGACTCAATCGAGTTCTTTCCTCTAAGGATCGCCGCGAGCGCCTCCATCGCGAGGCGCTCGTCTTTTCTACCTTGTTGGCGATGGGTTCTCACGAATCCGCCTTCGCAGAGTGGCGCAAGCTGCGCGAGGCGCGAGGTCCCGAGATCTCGATAATCGACCTCTACGAGCTCGTCAGCCGGCCTCGGGGTCTCGAGCCTCACGAGCTCCCGGCCGGCGAACGCGACCAGCTCGCGCGGCGTGCCCTTCCGGTGCTCTTTCCGGGCCACGAAACTCTTCCGGACACCAACCGCCCGCTGGACCCGGTCGAGCTGGTGCCGTACGACGCGGATTGGCCTTCCCGCTTCCGGCGGTGGCAGGGGCGGCTCCAGGAGGCGCTCGATCCGGCGCCGCTCAGAATCGACCACATCGGATCCACAGCGGTGCCTGGGATGGCCGCCAAACCGATCATCGACATCCAGGTGAGCGTGCGCGATTTTCGAGATGAGCCTTCGTACGCGCCGGCGATCGAATCCCTCGGCGTGCAGCTACGGAGTCGCGACCACGAGCACCTGTTCTTCCGGCCGTTCGCCGGTCGGCCACGCGACGTCCAGATACACGTGACCACGGTCGGCAGTACGTGGGAGCGTCGCCCGCTGCTGTTCGTGAGCTACCTGCGTGCGAACCCTGAGGCCAGGGAGAGGTACGCGGCCGCGAAGCAAATGGCCGCCTCCCGCTGGTCGGATGATCGACTCGCCTACATGGACGCCAAGCGTGCTGTCATCGACGGCATCATGTCCGCCGCTGAAGCCTGGGCCGAGAGGACCGGCTGGAACGTCTGAGATGCGCGGACGATCCGTCATGATCAACCGGTCGTAATGAGAACGCTTCTCACCGTCACCGGCAAGGAGCCGGCGACCAGGGTCGAGGACATCACGAAGTGCTTTGACGAAAAGCACGAGCAGGGCTTCTGGCTCGACATCGAGGCCCCCGACGAGACCGACTACGAGCTCCTCGAGAAGACCTTCAACTTCCACCCCCTGACGATCGAGGACATCCAGCACCAGAATCAGCGGCCGAAGGTCGACGAGTACACCGACTACAACTTCAGCGTCCTCTTCGTGGCGGTGCTGAACGGTGATGAGATCGCGCTGCGCGAGCACCACCTGTTCGTCGGCCCCCACTACCTGATCACCGTGCACCAGGAGCCCTCGACCGAGCTCAAGGAGCTTCAGGACCGGGTCCACAAGAGCCCTGAGCTTGCCCACGGCAAGCCGTCGTTCCTGACCTACCTGGCCATCGACACCCTGGTCGACGCAACCTTCCCCATCCTCGACCAGCTCGACGATGTCGTGGACACGCTGGAGGACGACATCACCGACAGGGCGAGCAGGCAATCGCTCGCGCGCATCTACAACCTCAAGCACACAGTGAGCGAGCTTCGCCGCTTTCTCGGCGCCCAGCGAGACGTCTTCCAGAAGATGATCACGCACGGCATCCACCTGCAGCAGGACGACATGACGCTCTACTACCGCGACGTCTACGACCACATGGTCCGCCAGTACGAGACGGCCGACGCGCTGCGCGATCTGCTGACCGGCGCAATGGACGTGTACCTGTCGACGGTCTCCAACCGCCTCAACGAGACAACCAAGGCCCTGACCGTGATCGCGAGCCTGTTCCTACCCTTGAGCTTCCTCACCGGTTTCTACGGAATGAACTTCGCCTACCTGGTCAACGTGCTCGAGTCGCCCTATGTCGCGTTTGCCTTCGGCGTGGTGACGATGATCATCGCGACCCTGATCCAGCTCTACTTCTTCCGCCGTCGCGGCTGGATCTGAAAGATGAGAGGGAACCCAGATGGTTCCCTCTCATCGCCCGGTCGCTTTGCGACCGGGCTACTCTCTTTCCGATATGTGGTTGGAATTTGTCTAAGTTGCCACTCGAAGTAACGGTTGGGTGACTGGGAGACATAGTCGCGGCCGGGGTGAACCCGGCCGCCAAAGCAACGCTGGTTTGAAAGAGCGCCCCCGGTTGTCTGGAAGCAAAGGAGATTCGATTCGGTGAGCGACTGCTGCTCGCCCAAGGGCTATCGGTGGGTCTTCAGCGAGCGCAGCGCACGCTCCGAGGCAAAGCGTTACCGGCGCAAAGGCCTGGATGCCACTTCGCGCCAGATCGTCGACTTCCTCAAATCGCAGGGGGTCGACGGCCGGACCGTGCTCGAGGTCGGCGGCGGGATCGGCGCGATCCAGATCGAGCTCCTCAAGGCCGGCGCAGCGCATGTCACGAGTGTCGAGCTGACGCCTACGTACGAAGAGGTCGCGAAAAATCTCCTCGAGGAGGCGGGATTCACAGATCGCGCGGATCGCCGGGTCAAGGACTTCGCCGCCTCAGCGGGCGAGGTCGACGGCGCAGACATCGTGGTCATGAACCGCGTGCTGTGCTGCTACCACGATATGCCCCGCCTCGCGGGTGCGGCCGCCGACCATGCGCGGCGGCTCCTCGTCCTCAGCTACCCACGGCGCACGTGGTGGACTCGAGCGTCGTTCGCGGTTTTCAACTGGTTTCTCGCCCTGCTCCGGCGAGAGTTCCACGTCTTCGTCCATAAGCCGCAGGAGATCACGGCGACGGCCGGCGCGCACGGCCTGGCGCCCATCCTCGACCGCCGCGGCGCGTTCTGGACCGTCGCTGCGCTTACACGAACCGCCTGACGAACGCGAGCGCGACCTCGGCGACCTCCTTCCACCCGCTGTCGATCACGAGCGCGTGCCCGCGGCCCGGGATCTTCTTGATCTCGGTCACACCGGAGTTGCGCTTCTGTCGCTTGTAGGAGGCGTTGGCGATCGCCCAGGGCACGGTGTTGTCCGTCTCCCCTTCGATGATGAGCAGCGGACCGCGCTGAGGATTGGTGGTGTTGACCTTGACCTCGGTCCCGGGGTTCAGGTTGGCGAACGCGGCCTGGAACAGCGGCTTGCCGGGGGCCGGCACCGCGAAGTTCTTGTACAGCTCTTTCGCCTCCGCCTCGCTCACCGCGTTCGCGAACGCGTACCGGAACTGCTCGTATGTGAGCGGGATCGCCTTGGAGCGATTGCCCGGGTTCGCAAGCACGGGCGACGCCGCCTTGAGCGCCGAGAAGGGGAGCGGCAGCACCCCGCGGAACGGAGCCGGGTCGATCGCCACCGAAACGGCGGCAAGGCCGCGGCCGGCGATGATCTGCGTCATCAATCCCCCGAACGAGTGGCCGATCACGGCCGGCTTCTTGTTCAGCCGGCCCACTAGGCCGGCGATGTAATCGGCGACCTGACCGACGGACTTGCCGGCGAACACCTCGGGGTGCGCCTTGGCGTCGGCGACCGTCTCGGGATCGTCCGGCCAACCCGCCTCGACCGGCGCGAAGCCTCCTTCATCGAACAGCTTCGCCCAGCGGTCCCAGCTGCTCGGCAGCAGCCAGAGGCCGTGAATGAAGACGACCGGGGTGCGTCCCGAAGAGTTGGCGCGCTCGACCTGCTCGGTCTCGTGCTCGGTGATCGCGGTCTTCTCGACTGCAGTCGTGCTCATGGCGGCTCCTCTCCGGATAAAGTTCCACCCCGCTCCAGGCGACGCCGCGCTCGTATGGTAGCGGCGTGACGGACGCGGCCCCCACCACCACCGTCGACCCGGAGGTCACGTACCGCAAGAAAACTCCTGGATCACGCGCGCTGCATGAGCTCGCGGTCACGGTGATGCCGGGTGGCACCACCCGCACCACCACTTACTTCGATCCCTATCCGCTGTATATCGAGCGCGGCGAAGGCTGCCGTGTCTGGGACGTCGACGGCACCGCGCGGATCGACATGCTCGGCAACTACACGGCGATGATCCTCGGCCACTCGCACCCCAAGATCGTGGAGGCGATCCGCGCCCAGGCGGCGCGAGGCACGGGGTTCGCCGCCGCCAACCCCATCGAGGTCAAGCTCGCGACCCTCCTGTGTGAGCGCGTGCCGAGCCTCGACGCCGTGCGGTTCTGCAACTCGGGCACCGAGGCCACGATGTTCGCGATGAGGCTGGCCCGAGCCTTCACCGGCCGGCCGAAGATCGCCCGCATGGAGGGCGGCTACCACGGCACCCACGACTACGCGGAGGTCAGCACGCATCCAGTGGTCGACGAGGCAGGACCGGCGGACGCGCCGGTGGCGCAGCCCGACTCCATCGGCACACCGCGATGGGCGCTCGAGGAGACGGTCGTCCTGCCCTTCAACAACGCCGACGCGTGCGACGCGATCATCCGCCAGGAGGCCGGAGTGCTGGCGGCGGTGATCCTGGAGCCGATCATCGGCGCCGGCGGCGTGATCCCCGCGACGCCCGAGTTCCTGCAGCGCCTGCGCGGGGTCACCAACGAGCTCGGCATCCTTTTGATCTTCGACGAGGTCATTTCGCTGCGGGTCGCTCCGGGTGGCGCGCAGCAGATGTACGGGATCACTCCCGACCTGACCACGCTGGGCAAGATCATGGGCGGGGGACTGCCCGTCGCCGCATTCGGCGGCCGTGCGGACGTCATGCAGCTGCTCGATCCGAGGAGCAACCCCAGCATCGCCCAGGGAGGAACCTACAACGGCAACCCGCTGGGCATGGCGGCCGGGCTGGCCGCAATGACCGAGCTCACGCCTGACGTGTACGAGGAGCTGAACCGCAAGGGGGCCCGCGTATGCGACGAGCTCTCGGAGGTGTTCGCGTCGCACGGCGTGAAGGTTCGGGTCAATGGTGCGGGCTCGATGTTCGCGCTCCACTTCACGGACCGCCCCGTTGTGGACTATCGGACGATGGCCGCCGCCGACAAGAAGAAGGCGCGCGACCTCTTCCTGGGCCTCGTCAACCACGGCGTGCTGATGGCGCCGAGGGCTATGGGCGCCCTCTCCACGCCGATGCGCGAGGACGATATCCAGGAGTTCGTCGACGCCGTGGATCTCGTTGTCGCCGAGCAGAAGGGCCGCTGGGAAGGATAAACACGCGCGTTGCGGCGTTGCTGCTCATCGCGCTCCTGGTGGCGTGCGGGGGCTCGCCGGTCGCGGACACCTCGCCGCCCGCGACGCCCCACGCATCCCCCACAGACGATGTCGGTCCGGGCGGCCTGACGCTGGACGAGGAGATCGGCGCGGTGATGATGGTCGGCTTCGAGGGGCCACCCACGGCGGCGATCCTGGCCGACTGGAAGCACCGCCAGTTCGGCGGGCTGCTCATCGTGAACCTCAACCACAACGCCACGACCGCGGCCGGCATGAGCGCGGTCATCAAGCAAATGCGCGACGTGTCACGGCACCGCCTGATCGGAGCGACAGACCAGGAAGGCGGCCAGGTGTGCATCGCCCTCAAGACGGTGCCGTGCGCGTCGATGCCGGTCGGCCAGTCGCAAACGACGGTGATGGCAAATGCCCTGCGAGCGGTTGGGTTCGACCTCGACCTCGGCCCGGTGTCGGACGTGTGCTCAGGACCGGCGTCGATCATGTGGGGTCGCTGCTACGGCACAACGCCGGAATCCGTCGCGACCGCGGTCGGCGCGGTCGTGGATGGGATCCACGACGCGGACATGCTTTCCGCCGCCAAGCACTTCCCCGGCCACGGCGACACCTCGGTCAGCTCGGAGACGCGGCTGCCGCGGATCGACGAGAGCCTGGCCACGCTGCGGGCCCGCGACTTTCCTCCCTTCCAGGCCGCGATCGCGCACGACACCGACTTCGTGCTCCTCGGCCACCTGTTCTACCCGGCGATCGACGCCCACCGATCGG
>DASXSD010000069.1:0-2396 GCA_036506195.1 Candidatus Dormiibacterota bacterium | reverse complement strand
GAAGGGGAGCAAGGACGCCTGGACGACCCTTACCGGCGAGGCGGCCGCGGGCGAGCTCCTGGCAGGGCGATACGTCAAGGTTCCCTCGAACGAACAAAGCTTGAAACAGATAGCGAGCCTCGCCGACTGGGACTCCTTCGTCGAGGAGGCTCTAACCCCGGAGGGCACGCCGACCAAGGGAGAGACCAAACAGCTAGGCGATGTCAAGGTGGTCGGCCTCGTCGACAGCAAGGACGACGGCACCTTGTGGATCCCGGTTGAAGACGACCCGCTTCCGGTACAGGCAGACTCTTCTGATGGCGGCGTGATCAAGTTCACGGAGTGGGGCGAGCCCGTCTCGGTCAAGCCGCCACCCGCTGACCAGGTCATCGACCTGGAAGAGCTCAGCCGCTGAGCCACAGCTCCCACCAGGAACGAGCGACAGCCGGGGGCAGGCCGGCGCTGCCGGCGCGGCCGTTCCCGGCTAGGTTCCCTCCATGGGAGTTGTGACCGTCAACGGCGACGCGCTCACCGTCGAAGATGTCGTCGCGGTGGCCCGCGGCCGCGCCAGAGCCGAGCTCGACCCGAAGGTCGAGGAGCGGATGGAGCGCAGCCGTGCAGTGGTCGTCGATGCCGTAGACCAGGGCAAGATCATGTACGGCATCACCACCGGATTCGGCGCCCTCGCCGACACCCACATCGGCCGTGCCGACCTCGAGGCGATGCAACTCGCGCTCGTCCGCTCGCACGCGGCCGCGGTCGGCGAGCCACTGCCCGACGACGTTGTCCGGGGCTTGCTCCTGCTTCGCGCGAGGACGCTCGCGGCCGGCTACTCCGGGGTCCGCGCGGACTTGCCGCGGCGCCTTCTCGATCTGCTCGGCCGCGACCTGCTTCCGGTGATCCCGGGCAAGGGATCCGTTGGCGCGTCCGGCGATCTTGCACAGCTCGCACATCTAGCGCTTCCTCTGGTCGGCGAGGGACGGCTGCGGCGACCCGGTGCCACGGGCGAGATGGTGTACGGCCGACCGGCGGCCGAACTGCTCGCCGAGGAACGTCTCGAGCCACTCACCTTGGCGCCCAAGGAAGGGCTCTCGTTGATCAACGGCACCGAGCCGATGCAGGTGTTGCTGGCACTCGCCATCGACGAGGCAGAGCTGCTCGCTAAAGTCGCCGACCTGGCCTGCGCGATGTCCATCGAGGCACTCCTCGGCACCGACCGCCCGTACGACGAGCGCGTCCAGCTCATCCGCCCGCACCCGGGACAGCTCGCCAGCGCGGCCAACCTGCGCATGCTCCTTGCCGGTTCCGCGCTGATGGCGAGCCACCGGGAAAGCGACCACGCCGTCCAGGACTCCTATGCCCTGCGGTGTGCACCTCAGGTCCACGGCGCGGCCAGGGACGTGGTCGCGCACGCCCGCCGCACGATCGAGATCGAGCTCGGCGCGGTCGTTGACAACCCCGTGATCGTGTCCGACGGCGAGGTGATGTCGACGGGAAACTTCCACGGCGAGCCACTCGCCTTCGCCGGTGACATGCTCGCGATCGCGCTGGCCGAGCTGGCCTCCATCTCCGAGCGGCGCGCCTATCGCCTGCTCGATCCTGCGGTGTCACGCGG
The DNA here is from genome assembly GCA_036506195.1 of Candidatus Dormiibacterota bacterium. Taxonomy (GTDB): domain Bacteria; phylum Chloroflexota; class Dormibacteria; order Dormibacterales; family Dormibacteraceae; genus 40CM-4-65-16. The sequence goes on along the minus strand of DASXSD010000069.1, from coordinate 802 downwards.
GCTGCCGCCCTTCCTCGCGCCCGCCGCAGGAACCAACTCCGGGTACATGATCGCGCAGTACACCGCCGCGTCGCTGGTCAGCGAGAACAAGGTGCTCGCCCATCCCGCCAGCGTCGACACCATTCCGACCAGTGGGAACCAGGAGGACCACGTTTCGATGGGTTGGACCTCGATGCGCAAGCTCCACGACGTGCTGGCCAACGTCCGCAGCGTCCTCGCAGTCGAGATCATCACCGCGGCGCAGGGAATCGACTTTCGTACGCCGATCGCGACCCCGGCGCCGGCAGTGGCGGCGGTCCACCGGCGGCTGCGCGAAACCGTCGAGGCGATGGTGACCGACCGCTCCATCGGTGACCAGATCGATGCCGCAGCCGCATGCCTCCCCGAACTCGTCGCCGCCGCCGAGTCGGCGAGCGGCCCGCTTGCCTGACCGTGTGGTGATCACCGATAGCGATCTGCCGCCGCTAGCGTGGGTCGGAGGGCGGCTCGCGAGCGGCCTAGCCGACGTAACCTCCGATCTGTCGGCCCTCGACTCGGCCGGGTTCTGGGCCGTCGTGGTGACGTACGAGCGGGAGATCACCTGCGCCCGGTTTGAGGACGTCCGTCGGGTACCGCAGCCTGGGCTGCGTCCGCGTTGGCCCTGGCGGGGGCCGGGCCTGACCGACTGGACATCGTCGATGGATCAAGGAGAATACGTCGCAGCGGTCGACAAGATCCGCTCATACATCGCGGGCGGCGATGTCTACCAGGCCAACCTCTGCCGGGTCCTCTCCGCCCCGCTGCCTGATCCCGCGCGGACCGA
>DASXSD010000068.1:0-3483 GCA_036506195.1 Candidatus Dormiibacterota bacterium | reverse complement strand
GTTTCGGCACCGACCCGCTCGACACGGACGCGCAATCGGCCCGCGAGCAGCACCGTGCCGGCATACACCCGGTCGCCGGCATTGCGTACGACCGGCATGCTCTCGCCGGTGATCGGCGCCTCGTTGACCGGGCCGCTGCCGCTCTCGACGCGCCCGTCCACGGGAATGCGCTTGCCCGCGTACACCGCGATGAGGTCGCCCGGCGTGACGCGCTCGACCGGGATCTGGATCTCGACGTCGCCCGAGACCATCCAGATCTCGCCCTCCTCGAGCTCGAGCAGCGCGCGAATCGCGCGCCGGGTGCGCTGAAGGACGAGCGCCTGCAGGTACTCGCCGACATTCAGCAGCCAGATCACGGTGAGCGCGGTGATGCTCTCGCCGAGCGCGATGCTCGCCAGCGTCGCCGAGCTCACGAGCGTATCGGTCGTGAGCGGCCGGCCCGCGGCGAGCGTGCGCCACCCGCCTTTCAGAAAGGCACGTCCGGTGACGAGCGTGGCGCCGGCCAGCAGGAGCACCAGCCAGGGTTGCGCGGCCAGCGCCGCGGGTCCCAGGAGCAGGCGCGCCAGCAGCACGCCGCCCAGCGTGAAGCCGCCGGCATAGACGTCTCGAACGCGCTCGGCGGTGTCGGCGTCGCTGTGACCATGATCGTGGCCGTGATCGCACGACCCGCCGCCGTCGTGTTCGTGGCTGTGATCGTGATCGCACGCGTCGGCATGTCGCCGATGCTCGACCCGGGCACGCGATGCGGCCGGATCGAGTGGTGGCCGCGCGAGCGCCGTGCGGAGGGTCCGTTCGAGGGCTGCGACGTCCGTTGTGGCAATATCGTACTGAACGAGAAGAGTGCCCGTCAGCGCGTTGGCGCCAGCCGAGCGGACACCCGGAGCTGCGCTCAGATCGTCTTCGACAACTGCGCAGATGCCGGCCTGCCGATGCAGAGCCGGTGCGTACCAGCGGACCCTGCCGGGGACGACGGATCGACGCAGCAGTGGAGAAGCCAAGGGGTTATGCGTCAGCGCGTGTCGCTTTTCTCCGATGCCTGCCGGGCTTCCTGCTCGCGCTCCGCATGCACTTCGGCCATCAGGTCGGTGAGCTCCTCTTTCGCCGCCACCGCGGCCTCCTTCGCCGACTCGCCGAGATTCAGCGCGCCTTTGACGATGCCCTTCGCGACCGGTCTTGCCGCCCGCCGCAATCCGGGGAAGATGAACGGTGCGATGAACCCCACGACCAGGCTCGGGCCAAACAGCCTTAGCGTGCCCTTCGCCCAACCGCGAGATCTGCCAGAGAGTGGCGGCGACGAATGAGCGGCGCCCGCGTCGTTGTCGTGACTCATCGTGCTCCTCGCTCCGGTGTTCCGGACAAAGACCTCACGATAGCGTGATCGGAATCGCTGGCGGCCCCATTTCAATGAATGGCGCGAGGCAGCCACTGAATGGTTGCATCGGGTGACTTCCTGGCAACCATGAATGACCTCATCAGAAGGGCGCCGAACGGATGCCGCATCCGGCGTGGTGCGACCATTGGCGGGTTCTTTTCGTCAACTCGTTTAAGAGTCGATTTCCGTTGCCCGGCGCACGCCGCATACTCGGCGTCGCCACATGACGACCGACACGCCGCGGATAACCTGCCCCTCTCCGCCGCTCGACGCGCCCGGCCAGGAGCGGATTCTCGACGTCGAGGATCTCTCTGTTGCCTTCGATGGAGCCACGATCCTCACCAACATCAACTTCGGCGTCCCGCGCGGGGCATCGCTGGCAATCATCGGGCCGAACGGCGCGGGAAAGACCGTCCTGTTCAAGGCGCTCATCGGGTCGGTTCCATCCACCGGGCACATTCGCTGGGCGCCGGCCACGCGTCTCGGGTACGTCCCTCAAAAGCTCGACCTCGCTCGCGACGTGCCGATTGCCGGGCTGGACTTCCTCAGAGCGCGCGCACGCACTGCGCACGTTCCGGAAGGGTCAATCGTTGAGGCAGTGGCGATGGTTGGTCTCGCATCGAAGACCGTCAACCTCCCGATCGGCGCGCTGTCCGGAGGTCAGTTTCAGCGTCTGCTCGTCGCCTTCGCGCTGGCAGGACAGCCGAACGTGCTGCTGCTCGACGAACCGACCGCGGGTGTCGATGAACCCGGACAGGAGCGGCTGAACGAGCTGGTCGCGCGCCTGCAGCGGGAACGGCAGTTCACGGTGCTTCTCGTGTCGCACGACCTGCCGGTCGTCCATGAATTCGCAACCGCTGTCCTGTGTCTGGGACGCGGCCTCGGCCAGGTCTGCTACGGGCAGCCGAGGGAAGTTCTCACGCAGGATCTGCTCGCGCGGCTCTACGGAAGCCGGGTCCAGTTTCACCTCCACGATGACCATTGACACGCTGGTCGTCCCCGCCGCGATGGCAGTGGCGGCCGGACTCGTCGGCTGCTTCGCGGTCATGCGGCGCATGGCGCTTGCCGCAGATGCCCTGTCGCACGTGGCTCTCCCCGGCATCGGCGTCGCAATGGCGCTCCACATTCATCCGCTCTTCGGTGCCGCCGCGATGCTCTTCTTCGGCGCGCTGCTCGTCTGGTCGCTCGAAGACAACTCGCGCATCGCCACCGAGACGATGGTTGGGGTGATCTTCTCCGCGGCGCTGGCCGTCGGAAGCATGATGACGTCAGGCGAGGATCTGATCGACGCGCTGCTCGGGTCGCCGGGCGCGCTCTCCTGGCCCGAGGTGATGTTCGGACTTGTAGCTGCGGGCGTGGTGATTGGATTCATTCTGTGGCGCAAGCATGCCCTCGTGCTTGCGCTCGTATCGCCGGACATCGCGCGCACCACCGGCGTGAACGTCCGGAGGCTCGATCTCATCTATCTCGAGGTCTTCGCGCTGACCGTCGCGCTCGGACTCCGGTTTCTCGGCGTGCTGCTCATGGGCTCACTCATCATCATCCCGGCGGCCGCGGCCAAGCGGCTCTCGAACAATCTGAACCAGATGTTGACGATGGCGGCCGTGGGCTCACTTGTCGCGACGCTGACAGGTTCGCTGCTCGCGGAGTGGCTGCACCGCGAAACCGGACCGCTCATCGTCTCGGTGGCGGCCGCCGGATTCGTGCTGACCCTCGCGATACCGCACCGCCCGCGACGCGCACGTGGCTCGTAATGGATGTCCGCATTACTGGTGGTAGCGCGCGACGAGAATCGCCTTGCCGAGGATGTGGCCGTCCATCGCCCTCAACACGGCCGTGCGCGTGTTCGCCGCTTCTGATGGCATCGCGGCGGGCACGTCGATCTTCGTGTCGAGCGCGAAGAGCTCGAACGTGTAGTGATGATACGGCCCGGTGGCCGGCGCGCCGGGCCCCATGAAGCCATTCGAGCGGAGGCTGACCTGGCGCATGCCGTCCGGCGCTTCGGGCGCGGCGGGAACAGCCTCAGGCAAACCGGTCGACGTTGGCGGGATGTTCCAGACAAGCCAGTGCGTCACGTCCATCAAACCCTTGTTGAGCGCGGGCTCGGGATC
>DASXSD010000067.1:0-2895 GCA_036506195.1 Candidatus Dormiibacterota bacterium | reverse complement strand
GAGGTCGATCTGACGCAGGTCATGCTCGACGAGCGCCTCGACGTGCTCCGGTTTGTCGCGCCGGGCAAGGATCCCGGCATGGACGCCCGGATGCAGTGTCTTGACGCGGCCGTCCATCATCTCGGGGAAGCCGGTCAGCTCACTCACCGGCTGCACGTCGAGCGCCGCGGCCTGGATCGTCTGCAACGTGCTGCCGGTCGCGAAGAGCTCGTAGCCGAGCCGCTTCAGGCCGCGGGCGAACGCCGCCAGGCCGGTCTTGTCGCTAACCGACAGCAGGGCTGTTGGCAAAGCGCTCCTCCATCAACCGGATGCCGGCGGGAAGGATTCGGTATTCCGCCTCATGCACCCTCTGGCGAAGAGTTTCCACCGTATCGCCGTCAAGGATCGGGACTTCGTCCTGCAGGAGGATTGGGCCCGCGTCGAGGTCGGCGGTCACGATGTGGACGGTCGCGCCGGTGCGTCGCACACCGGACGCGAGGGCTTGCTCGATCGCGTCCATCCCGCCCGCAAACTCCGGCAGCAGCGAAGGGTGCACGTTGATGATCCGATTCTCGAACGCTTCGAGGAAAGGCCGCGTATGGATCCGGTCGTACCCGGCGTCGACCACCAGCTCCGCACCATGCCTGACCAAGAAATCTCGCATCGCCGCGTCGCGTGCTTCTGCCGAGGCGAACGCTTTCTGCGGCAGCTCGCCAAGCGGGATTCCCTTCTCGCGCGCGAAACCCGCCGCCGGGCACGCCGGCCGGTTGGTGGCGACGGCCACCACCTCGAAGCCGCGTGCCACCAGATTGCGTAGGTTGGTCCCCTCGCCAGAGACGCAGACCCCGAGCTTCAGCGAATCTCCACCCGGTCAATACCCGTTTGCGTGACGACCTCGCCGACGACCAGCGCGTCTTGTGGAATGTCGTCGCGATCCACGACCAGGATCATTCCGAGTCCCATGTTGAAGGTTCTCCACATCTCGTCGTCGGAGACGCGGCCGCGATCCTGGATCTTCTCGAAGATCGCCGGCACCTTCCAGCTGCGCCTGTGCAGCCGCCCGCCGAGGCCTTCCGGCAGGGACCGCGGCAGGTTGCCCGGGATGCCGCCTCCGGTGATGTGCGCGGCGCCTTTCCAGCGGATCCGCTGCAGGTCACGAAGGTAGGACCCGTGCGGAGCCAGCAGCTCATTCGCGAGCGACTCATCCAGCGGCACGCCCTCGAAGATCTTGCGCGCCAGCGAGTAGCCGTTGGTGTGCAGACCGTTCGACGGCAGTCCGACCAGCGCGTCACCCGCTTTGACACGCTCACGATGCGACCCCGGCTCGACCAGGCCGACGATGAACCCGGCCAGATCGTAGTCGCCCAGCGCGTACACGCCGGGCATCTCCGCTGTCTCCCCGCCGAGCAAGGCGCACTCCGCCTCGCGGCAGGCATCGGTCATGCCCTCGACCAGCTGCGCGAACACGTCGGGGTCGAGCTTGCCGGTCGCGAAGTAGTCGAGGAAGAAGAGCGGGCGCGCGCCCGCGGTCGCGATGTCGTTCACGCAGTGGTTGACGATGTCGACGCCGATGCCGCGATGCCGGCCCGCCGCAATCGCGACCTTGATCTTGGTGCCGACGCCGTCTGCGCTGGCGGCGAGATGTCCGCCGCCGGGCAGCGCGTAGAGACCCGCAAACGGGCCCACGCCGAGCGCGACCTCCCTGCCGTGGGTGGCGGCGATCAGCGGCTTCACCCGCTCGAGCACACGCTCGTAAGCCTCGATGTCGACGCCGGCCGCGGCGTACGACAAACCCTCCCCGGTCATCGACTAAATCTTGGCTAGCTGCGGGGCGGGGGTCTCGAACTGCATTTTGTCCATCTCAAGTTGTTGCGGAACAGGAACCGGATAGCTTCCGTCGAAGCATGCCCGGCAGAACTCCTGCGCCGTGCCGCGCCCGATGGCGCGAATGAGGCCGGGGATCGAGAGATAGTGCAGCGAGTCGGCGCCGATGTGCTGGCGGATCTCGTCCACCGAGCGTCCGGTCGCGATCAGCTCCTTGGTCGAACCGATGTCCACGCCCATGAAGCATGGGTAGCGCATCGGTGGGCTCGAGATCCGCATGTGGATCTCGCGCGCGCCGGCGGCGCGAAGCCGCTCGATGGTGCGCCTGGTGGTCGTGCCGCGGACGATCGAGTCGTCGACCGCGATCAACCGCTTGCCCTTGACGGAGCGCGGCAGCGGGTTCAGCTTGAGCATCACGCCCGCCTCACGCAAGGATTGGTCGGGCTGGATGAAGGTGCGGTTGATGTACCGGCTCTTCATCAGGGCTTCGCGGTACGGGATTCCCGACGCCTCCGCGTAGCCGATCGCCGCGGGCGTGCCGGAGTCGGGGAACGCGACGACCATATCGGCTTCGACGGGCGCTTCCTGCGCGAGCTCGTGGCCCATCCGGATGCGCGCGTCCTCGAGCTCGCAGTTCTTGAGGATGGAATCTGGCCGCGCGAAGTAGATGAACTCGAAGATGCACATCGCGTGCTTGCTCGACGTCTGGAAGCTGGCGCTGTGCACGCCGTGCTCGTCCATGATCACCATCTCGCCGGGCTGCACCTCGCGCACGAAGGTCGCGCGCACGGTGTCCAGGGCGCAGGTCTCCGACGCGACCACGTGCGCAGGCTGGCCGGCGAGCGGGATGTAGCCGATGCATAGCGGACGGAATCCAAAGGGATCGCGAAGTGCGATCAGCTGGTTGGGCGTGATGATCCCGCACGAGTAGGCGCCGACGATGCGCGCAAAGGCCCGCCGGACCACCTCCTCCCAGGTCCGGCCGTGCGTGTTCTCGATGAGGCGGGCCATGACCTCGGTGTCAAGCGCGGTCTCGAACGCGATGCCGCGCTCGGCGAGCTGGGTGCGCAGCGAGTCGGCGTTCAGGAGGTT
>DASXSD010000066.1:0-9012 GCA_036506195.1 Candidatus Dormiibacterota bacterium | reverse complement strand
CGGCGTACGTGGATGGAGGCGGAACCCTGGTCCTGGCGCCGCGGACGTCGGTCAAGGACCGTTTCAACGTCACTCCCGAGCGGGCCCTGCCGGCGTGGCTGGACGGTCTGTGCGGAGTCCGCGTGCTCGACTATCAGAGCGTCGTGGGTGATGGCGAGATTCCCCTGGAAGGGCCATCCTTCAAAGGTGAGTTCCGGGGCTGGTACGAGGAGCTCGAGCTGGACGGCGCGCAGGCCCTCGCGTCCTACTCGGGCGGTGTCTTCGCAGGCTCGCCGGCCGTCGCCGAGCGCAGGGTCGGTGAAGGACGCGCGCTTTACGTCGGAGGCGCCGCCACCCTGCCGACCCTCGAAAGGCTGTACCGACTCCTCGGTGGGCAGCTGGAACTGAGCATGCTCGAGGTGCCTCAAGGTCTCGAGGTGGTCCCGCTCGAAGGGACCGGGGACGGCGAGCTCATGGTGCTGCTCAACCATTCGGACCGCGAGCAGCGGTTGGCCTCGAAGGGACGTCGGTGGCATGACCACCTGACGGGTGCGGGCGGCGGTGGGGCCTTCGCCATCGGACCGTACGGAGTTGCCGTGCTCGAGGTCGTCCAGTGAAGATCGCGGAGGTCACTCCCCTCGTGATGGGCACGGAGTGGCGCAACCTGACCATCGTGAAAGTCCGCACCGACGAGGGCCTGGTCGGGGTCGGCGAGGTGCGCATGGTGAACCACACGCAGGCGCTGCTCGGCTATCTCGAGCATGCGATCCCAAGCCACGTCCTCGGCGCCGATCCGTTCGACGTCGAAGCGCTGGTGCATCGCATGTGGCGCACCGACTACGAGCGCGCCGGAGGGACCGTGATGTCGGGGATCAGCGCCATCGAGATCGCATGTTGGGACATCATCGGCAAGGCCGTCGGGCTCCCCGTTTTCAAGCTGATGGGCGGCGCGGTCCGCGAACGCATCAAGGCTTACGCCAACGGTTGGTACACGGTCGAGCGCACGCCGGACGAGTTCCACGCGGCCGCGCGGCGAGTCGTCGCCAGGGGCTACCGGGCGCTCAAGCTCGATCCGTTTGGCGCGGGCACCTCCGAGCTCGAGCCCGACGAACTGAAACGAGCCGTCGGCCTGGTCGAGGCGGTCCGAGACGCGATCGGGCCCGACGATGAGCTCCTGGTGGAGATGCACGGGCGGTTCACTCCCGCGACCGCGGTGTCCATCGCGCGGGAGCTCGAGCCATACCGCCCGTCGTGGATCGAGGAGCCGGTGCCGCCTGAGAACCTCAAAGCGCTGGCCAGGGTGGCGAGGCAGGTGAGGATCCCAGTGGCCACCGGGGAGCGCATCCACGTCCGCCACGAGTTCCGCGAGCTGTTCGAGCTCGAGGCGGCCGACATCGTGCAGCCCGACATCACGACCGTCGGCGGGCTGCTGGAGACAAAGAAGATCGCGGCGTGGGCCGACGTCCACTACGTGCTGGTGGCTCCGCACAACGTCGGCGGACCCATCTCCACCTCGGCCGCCCTGCACCTGGCGGCCTGCACCACGAACTTCAAGATCCAGGAGCACTTCAACGACTTCACCGAGGCGGCCGTGAAAGAATCGGCACCCGGCAACCCGGAGGTCGTCGACGGATTCTTTGCCCTGCCCCAGGGTCCCGGCCTGGGAGTCACGCTACGTGAGGAGGTCGTGGCCGAGCACCCCGCGCGCCGCCTTCACTTCAACCTCTTCCAGGACGAGTGGCACCTGCGGCACGCGGCCCGGTGACCATGCGCGCCGTGGTCGTCGAGCGCGCGGGCACAGCCCGGCTGTCGGAGCTGGCCGTCCCCGAGCCGAGCGAGACCGAGGTCCTGGTCAGGGTGGCCGCCGCCGGCATCTGCGGCTCGGACCTCGAGATCCTGCGTGGCACGCGGCCGGCGGCCTACGTCCGCTATCCCGTGGTGCCAGGACATGAGTGGGCGGGCACCGTGGTCAAGACTGGCAAAGACGTGAGAGGGATCCGGTCCGGCGATCGCGTCGTCGCCGAAGGGTTTCGCTCCTGCGGGGCCTGCGACCGCTGCCGCGAGGGACGGACCAACCTCTGTTCGGCGGACTATGCGGAGACGGGGTTCACCCACCAGGGAGCGTTCGCGGAGTACGTCAGCGTCCCCGCCCGTCTCGTGCACGTCCTGCCGGCCGGCGCCGACCTGGAGGCGGCGGCGCTCCTCGAGCCGGCGGCCTGTGTCGCGTGCGGGCTGCTCGAAGCTCAGCTGCGGCCGGGACTTCGGGCCGCCGTGGTCGGAGCAGGCGCGCTGGGTCTGCTGGCGGTCTCGATCCTGCGCCTGACGTCGCCGCGCCGCCTCGCCCTGATCGGCAGCCGCCAGGCACGCCTGGACCTCGGCCGGCGATTGGGTGCGGACGAGACGTTCGACATCAACGCTCATTCGCTCGACACTCTGCGCGACAGCTTCGACATCGTCTTCGAGGCTGCCAACCGGCCCGAAGCTGCGGTCACGGCGATCGACATCGCGCGCCGCGGAGGGACCGTGATCCTGGAGGGGATCTCCGGCGCGGTCGAACCTGCGATCCGGCCGGACGCCGTCACCCTCAAGCATCTGCGGCTCCAGGGGATCTTTGGAGCCTCCGGCGCCGCCTGGACCTGGGCGGTCGAGCTCTTTGCGGGTGGCCGGTTGCCGCTGCAGGAGTTGATCAGCCATCGCTTTGCGCTCGAGGACTTCGAGTCGGCCTTCGGCACGCTCGAAGACCGTCAGGGCGGCGCCGTCAAGGTCGAGCTCGTGCCGTGACAGGCTCCGCCGTCCGATTCCTCTGGCTCGGACAGAGCGGCTTTTTGATTCGCATCGGCGGGGCGAACGTCCTGGTCGACGCCTTCCTTGCCCCCCATCCGGACCGGCAGGTCGTCTCCGAGCTTCCGTCCGACGACGCCCGATCGCTCGACGTCATCGCCTGCACGCACGAGCACCTGGACCACCTCGATCGCGACTGCCTGCCCGTCCTCTGCGCCTCGTCTCCACAGGCCAGCGTCGTCGTGCCGGAACCGGTGGCGGGCATGGTCACTGAGCTTGGCGTGGCCGAAGACCGTGTGGTCGGCATGCAGCCGGACCGCCCGGTCGAGCTCGCCGGGATCACGATCCATGCCATCCCCGCGCGTCACGGCCTGCATCCAGCCGATGCGTACTCCTTTGGCAAGGAGATGTCTGGCGGGCTCTATCGCTTCCTGGGTTTCGTGTTCCAGGGCGCCGGAGTCACCGTCTATCACGCCGGCGACACGATCGGTTACGACGACCTGCCGCGCCGTCTGCGCGACCTGCGCGTGGACGTGGCGTTGCTGCCGATCAACGGGCGGGACGCAGCGCGCGAGGCGCTGGACATCGTCGGCAACATGGACAGCGAGGAGGCCGCGGCGCTCGCGATCGAATCCGGCGCCGACGTCGTGGTGCCGATGCACTACGACATGTTCGCGGCGAATCCAGGCGACCCGGCGCTCCTGGTCGCCGCCGTCGAACGATTGGGCGGCAAGGTCAATGTCATGGTGCCCGCCCGCGGCCGGCCGTTCACCTACGCGCGCTCATGACCGCCACCCGCGAGGTGTTGGAGACGATGGGCCTGCCTCATGGAGACCTGCACTCGCTTCCCGACTCCTCCAAGCGTTTCCCCGACGGGGCCCAGTACCGGATCGAGATCCCGAGCACCGAGGGACCTGAGTGTCTGCACGCGGTGCTCGAAGAGGCCGGACGCCTGTCGGTGAAGGTGCATCGAGTCTCGCAGGGCAGCGGCGTGTTCCTGCAGACCGACGCCGAGCTCGACGAGATGGCAGCCGTGGCCGCCGAGGCGCGCGTCGAGGTGAGCCTTTTTGCGCGACCCAACGCCGGTTGGGACACATCGGCGATGGCACGCTCGCCGGCCGGGGCGGCAATGGCAGCCACCGCCCGCGGCCAGGACCAGCTGATCGCGTGCATCGACGACGCGCGTCGCGCGGCCGAGCACGGCTTTCGCAGCGTGCTCGTCGCCGACCTCGGCGTGCTCGCCGTCTTCGATGCCGCACGGCGCGCCGGAGCCCTGCCGTCCGACATGCAGGCCAAGGTCTCGGTCATGCTGCCGGCGGCGAACCCGGCCGCCGCGCAGGTCATCGAGCGCCTCGGCGCGAACACCCTCAACCTGCCGACGGACCTCACGCTGGCGCAGATCGCCGCCATTCGCGCCGCGGTCGACATTCCGCTCGACATCTACGTCGAAGCGCCGGACAACCTGGGCGGATTCATCCGCCTGCACGAGGTACCCGAGATCATTCGGGTGGCGGCGCCCGTCTACATCAAATTCGGTTTGCGCAACGCCCCCGACATCTATCCGGTGGGCGGCCACCTCATGCCGACCGCGGTGGCCATGAGCCGGGAACGCGTGCGCCGGGCCCGGCTGGGTCTCGATCTGCTGGCCCGCTCCGGCGCGGCGGCGCGCACGTCCGAGCTGGGCGCCGAGGGCCTGGCCGTACCGCTTGTCTAAGCCCGATAGGGCGAGGGCGGGCCCGGCGGCAGGTAGGGCGTCGGGTCGACTGGCTTCTGCGCGACCCGCAGCTCGAAGTGCAGGTGCGGACCCGTCGAGTTGCCCGTCGATCCCTCGAGCCCGACGGGTGTGCCCTGCGTCACCCGTTGCCCGGCCTTGACCAGGATCGACGAGAGGTGGCCGTAAAGGGTGTCGAACCCACCGGCGTGCGCGATCACGACGTAGTTGCCGTAACCGCTGCTCGACGTGCCGACCAGCGCCACCACACCGTCGTCGGCGGCGAAGACCGGCGAGCCGAAGGGCTCGACCATGTCGATGCCGGTGTGGAAGTGCGGATAGCGGCCGTAAGGCGGCTCGAACCAGTAAGTGCTCGGCCCGAATCCCTGGGAGATCGTCGACTGCGGCTCGGGCCAGATGAAGCGGTACTTCGTGGAGTGACCCTCGCTGGTCGGGATCTGGCCGACATCGTTGGACTCGAGCCAGAGCTGCAGCTGGGTCCAGACGGCCTGCATCGCGGCGGCGATGATCTCGTCCTGCTGCTGCTGCAGCATGTCCGTTACGGCCTGCGCAAGCTGCGTCGACTGCCGGTTCAGGCGGACGAGCTCGGACTTCGTCTGCCGGATCTTCTGGTCGAGCTGCGCCACCGACTTCTGCTGCTGGGCCTGAAGCGCTTTCAGCTTCGACAGCTGCGTGTTGAGCTCATCGCGCTGTGCGACCTGGTCGTCGCGCGCGGCCTTCTCGATCTCCTGCTCCAGCTGGAGCTGGGCGATGTCGCCCGCGAGAGACTTCTTGAGGTCCGCTGCACGCGACCCGGCCACGTTGAGGTCGGCGACGCGCGTGAAAAGGTCGCTCAGGCTCCGCGACTGCGCGAGCACGAGCAGGACCGAGCTCGGCGATTCGTAGACGCCGCGCGCGAGCTGCCGGATCTGGGCACGTTCGGTGGCGATCCGCCGCGTCAGGTAGGCCTGCCGCTGCTGCGCCGCCGCGATCTGCGCGTCGAGGTCGGAGATCTTCGCCTGGACGTCGTCGATCTTGGCCTGGACCTCCTGCTGCTGCGCCGCGTTCGCCTGCAGCGACTGGCGGAGCTGCTGCTGGGCGGCCATCGCATCCGCGAGGTTGCTGCCCAGCTGGGCCCGGATCTGGGCGATGATCGCCAGTTGCTGCTGGGGGTTCGTGGGCGCGCTGTCGGCGGTGGCCGGCTGACGGTCGGCCCCGAGGACCAGGAACGCGAGCGCGAGCGCCACCAGCAACCGCCTCACGTCTCCATGTGCCTCCGCAGGCTCAACATGGACGACCCCGAGCCAAGTCCGAGTCCCACCGCGAGGACGATCGCGCCGGTGACGGCGGCGACCGTGGTCGTGACACCCGGCGCGAACTGGGTGAAGGAGCTCGAGGCCCCGGCGATGCCCGCCATCGCCAGTCCGAACGTGATCAGCCCGGCCAACGTGCCCGCGAGAGCGCCGGTGATCGCACCCTCGACCACGAAGGGCCCGCGCACCATCCAGCGCGGCGCGCCCACCAGCTGCATGACCGTGATCTCGTCGCGCCGGGCGTGGATCGCGGCCTTGATGCTGTTCATGGTCACCGTCACCGCCACGAACGCAAGCAGGCCGACGAACGCGAAGCCCGCGACCGCGATCCCAAACAACGCCGCCTGCAGGCGCTGGTACGCGCCCCTGTCATAGGAGGTCGGCGAGACCGGGTCGACGACGCTCTCGTCCCGGACCAGCGCGTCGATGGCCCCGACGTCGTTGATGTTCTTGACCTGGACGTCGAGGCTGGCCGGGAAGGGGTTGCTCTCGCTCGCGTTCGCGAGCTCGGGGAGGCCGGGGATGCTCTGCGCGCGCGCCAGGGCGTCCGCCTTCGACACGTACGTGACCCGGGCCACGCGCGGGTCGGCGGCCAGCCGGTTCCAGAGCGCGGTCACGTCCGGCTCGGCGGCGTCGTCGCGCAGGTACACGTGGAGCAGCGACGCCTCGCGAGCCTGCACCTGCTCGAGGTTGTGGAGGGCGAATCCCGTCAGTCCGACGAGCCCCGACATGAGGAGCAGCACCGTCATCGAGCCGAGCGCCGGCGCGGTGCTGCCGATGTTTCGCGCCCAGCTGCGGGCCGCGTCCCCGAAGACGTAGCGCACGAGGTTGGACGCGACCACCAGGACCACGTGGTGCCGGCGGAAGTGGGCCTTCACGACAACGCCAGCCACGCCATCCTCCCTGTCTGCCCTTCAGGTTGGTCGCGCACCAGCCGGCCGTCGACCAGGGTCACGACACGGCGCTGGAGGCGGGTGACGATCTCGATGTTGTGGGTGGCCACGAGCACGCAGGTCCCCCACGCGGCGATGTCCTCGAAGAGGTCCATGATCTCGAGGGCGGTGTCCTGGTCGAGGTTCCCGGTCGGCTCGTCCGCGATCAGCACCGACGGCTGGGCGACCACCGCCCGGGCGATGGCGACCCGCTGCTGCTGGCCGCCAGACAGCTCGTTGGGGAACGCGTCTCCGCGGTTGCCGAGACCGACGGCGTCCAGGGCGTCGAGCGAACGCTCCCTGGCCTCGTCGTCCGAGATCCGGAGGTCGACCACCTGTAGGCCAAAGGCCACGTTCTCGATCGCGGTCAGCCGGGGCAGGAGCTTGTAGTCCTGGAAGACCACGCCGACGCGGCGCCGGAGACCGGCCACGCGCGACGACTTCAGGCGGTGCGCCGCGATGCCGTCGACCCAGACCTCACCGGCGGTGGGCCGGATCTCGCGGTTGATCAGCCTCAGGAGGGTCGTCTTGCCGGCGCCGCTCGGGCCGACCAGGAAGGTCAGCGTGCCAGGCCCCAGCGCCAAATCGACGTGGTCGAGGGCAAGCCGGGACCCATAGCTCCGGCTTGCGCGGATGAGCTCGACGATCGGCTGGCGCTCGGGCGCGATTGGCCGCACTTCTCCCTTGGCCAGTAACGGGAAACTCGCCCCAATCCGGCGCCATTTATTAAGAAGACGCGGGCGAAAGCCTTACTTCAGGCGGTCGGGTCAGCCTCCACAGACCGGACCGTTGAAAAACCACGGCAGGCAGAGCTCGGGGAACAGCACCGCCCACAGCGTCAGCAGGCCGATGATCCCCAGACCCGCCAGCCACAGCGTCCCGGTGAGGGCGTTTCGCTTCGGCGCCGGCCACGACGCCCACCCCAGGCGCCGCGCCAGTCGCGGACCGAGCCGGGCGTCGATCAGGGGCCAGACGACGAGCGCGACGACCAGAAGCAGGGGGACGAGGATCTCGGTGACCAGTGCCGGCCCCAGCTTCACGAACTGGAACAGGGCGAGGAAGTACCACTCCGGCCGCGGGTTGATCGCCAGCCGCGGGTCGGCGGCCGGGCCGAGCTGCAGGACCGGTTGGCCAAAGACGGCGAGCAGGCCGAGGATGACGAGGACCGCCATGGCGAGGACCGAATAGGGCCAGAAGTGGTCGGGAAAGTAGGGATGGGTCTTTTCCGCGGGCATGTCCTCGGTCAGGTGGCGGCCGAGCGGGCCGAACGCCAGCGCCACCAGCGCGTAGAGGGACATCAGCGTCCTCATGCGGGCTCCGAGGGGCCCTGCCAGCGTGTGATCCGGAAGTGGAGGTAGAGGAGCGCGCTGATGGCCGCGGGCAGCAGGAACACATGGGCCATGAAGAAGCGCAGCAGGGTGGCCGGCCCCACGAGAGGCCCCCCCTGCAGGACGTAGCGGATGAACTCGCTCGCGCCGTGCGGGAGGACCGCCGCCCCCGAGGCGATCGACAGCTCCCGGCCACGCGCCAGGTAGGAGTTGGCGTCCCACGGCAGCAACGAGCCGGTGAAGCTGAACAGGATGATGACCAGGAAGATCAGCACCCCGACCATCCAGTTGAGCTCGCGGGGGGCGCGGTAGCCGCCGTTCCAGAAGACGAAGGTCATGTGGAGGAGGGCGACGACGATGAGCAGGTTGGCGCCCCAGAAGTGAACCCCGCGGACGAGCCAGCCGAGGTAGGCCGAGTGCTGGATGAAGACTGTGCTCGTGTAGGCGGGGGCCGGGTCACCTGAGCCGTCGGGCACGTAGTAGAGACCGAGCAGGAACCCGGTCAGGAACTCGACCACGATCAGCATCGTGGCCACGCCACCGAGGTAGCGGTAGAGCGCCGTCGCGTAGTTGGGGACGCGGTGGTTGAGCTCGGCCTCGACGGCGCCGGAAACAGGAAGGCGCTGGTCGAGCCAGCGCATCAATCGGGTCTCCTCAGCCAATCTTGCGGTCGAGGATCTGGAGGAGGTTGTGCGCGGCCAGCTCGATCTCCTTGTGACGCCACTCCGCGGCGCGGTAGTGACATGCGATCAGCCCGGACCGGTGGACGCGCCGCAGGTCACCGTAGACGAAGGCGTAGCGCGCTTTGGTCTCTTCGGAGGCGCCGTCGGTCAGGCCGAGATGCCACTCGGCGTACTCGTTCCACGAGTGGCTCTTGAGAAACGCGTTCTCGTCGTCAGCCCGGGGCTGCACCTCCTGCCACTCGCTGTCGAGGACGTACTGGCGCGCCTCGATCAGCCGCTTGCAAT
>DASXSD010000065.1:0-11426 GCA_036506195.1 Candidatus Dormiibacterota bacterium | reverse complement strand
CCCAACGCGAAGTTCGAGGTCATGGACATCGAGCGGCTCGAGTTTGCAGACGCATCTTTCGACGCCGCCGCGTGCGGCCACGGCCTGCAGTTCGTGCCCGACCTCAGGCGCGCGCTGCGAGAGGCGCACCGGGTGTTGCGTCAGGGGGCGCGTTTCGGTGCGAGCCTGCCAGTGGACGGCGACGGCGACCGGCCCTGGAGACTTCTCTTCGAGGTCGTCGACCGCTGGCTGCCGCCGGCGCCAAGCCCGCCCGATCGCGAGCGCACGCGGGCCACGGTCAACGATGCGGATGCCCTGCGCGCCGCGGCCGTGGAGACGGGATTCGTCGAAGCGTCGGTCGAGGTGATCGAGGAGCAAGTCCGCTGGGAGTCCGCCGAGCAGCTCGTTGGACGATGCATGAGCTGGTGGGACCTTGCCGCCCGCCTCGACGGCGTCGCCGCCTCCAAGCGCGAGCAGTTTGCGCAGGACGCGATCGCAACCCTTCGGAGCGAGTATCCCGGCGCGGTCGACACCACCGGGCGCAATAACCTGCTGCTGGCGGTCAAGTGATCCGCAAGCTCGCCGCAGGCCTCCTGGCCGGCGCGGCCATGCTGCCGGTCTCCGCCTCTCCCACGCAGGCGGCAGGCCCGGCGCAGTACCGCGCGCTGTGGGTCGACGCGTTTCATGCGGGCATGAAGTCGCCGCAGCAGGTGGAAAAGCTGGTGGCCGACGCCCAGCGCGCAAACGTCAACACCCTCATCGTCCAGGTCCGCAAGCGAGGCGACGCCTATTTCAACCGTTCGCTCGAGCCGCGGGCTTCCGATATCCAGGGTCCGATGGAGTTCGACCCGCTCGACTACTTGTTGCGCCTCGCGCATGCGTCCGCGCCGCGGATCGAGGTCCACGCGTGGGTCAACGTGTACTTCGCAGGGCAGTCGAGCCTTGTCTATGCGCAGTACGGAAGCGCATGGGGCAACAAGGCAAACGACGGTGCGACAAGCGGCTTCCTCGACCCCGGCGTGCCTGAGGTCGCCATCTACACCCAACGCCTCTTCGTCGACCTGGTCCGCAACTACGACGTCGACGGCCTGCACCTCGACTTCGTGCGCTACCCAGGGGCGGCGTGGGGCTACAGCGCGTCAGCGGTCGAGCTTTACAAGCTGCAGGGCGGCGTCACCCGCACGCCGGACCCGGCCGACGCGAAATGGCAAGCCTGGCGGCGCGACCGCGTGACAGCCTTCGTCCGAGACCTCCACAAAGAGCTGAAGCTAGAGAAGCCCTCGCTGAAGCTCAGCGGCGCCCTCATCTGCTTCGGCGGCGGTCCGTACAACGCGGCGGGCTGGGGCTCGACCTCCGCCTACACGTCGGTGTTCCAGGACTGGCGAGCGTGGCTGGTCAAGGGCTACCTCGACTTCGGCGTGCCGATGAACTACGACAGCGACTGGAACGGCCAGCAAAAGGCCTGGTTCGACCGGTGGATCGCATTCGAGAAGGACTCCGGCTTTGCCAACCGGGTTGTGGTCGGCGTCGGCGCGTTTTTGAATTATCCGGAGGACACGCTGGCGCAGATCCGCCGCGTGCTCGCCGCATCAACCGGGGGGAATCGGGTGCTCGGCGTCGCGATCTACTCCTACGCTTCGACATCGGTCTACGGCTCTGATGACTACTACGGCTCGACCGACCTGGCGGGTGGACTCCCCCGGCAGCCGTACGCGGGAGGCATCACGAGCCCGTCAGGACTCGCCGACCGCGCCCGATCGTTCAACGATCTGTTCATGACCCAGCTCTCCCATGCGGCGTCCTACAAGGACGTGCAGCTCGGCACGATCGCCACCCAACCGGTGTTCACGCAAGCGGCGACGGTGCCGGGCTCGTGACGAACGTGCCGCGGCCGGCCGCGATTCTCCGACTGCTCGGGTTTGCCGTCGCCGCGGGCCTGGCGATGGCGGGCGTGCAGCCGGTGGTCGCCGCCACGACCGGTTCGATCGAGATGCGGTGGGCGTTCGGCCTCACCGCGCCGGCGATCCTCACGGCCGGACTGGTGCTGGGCGCCGCGCGCATGCTCGACCGCGGAGACGCTGTGCAGCCGCCCTGGTACTCGGCGTGGCTTCTGCTGCCGGGCTCGTTCCTGCTGGCGGGCGCAGCGGCGATGTGCATCTTCGGAGCGCTGGTCGAGTTCTCGCTGATCCCCTGGACGATGTGGGTGCTGCTGATCACGGGCGGGCTGCTATGGACGGCGGCGATGGTGCTGGTCCGCAGCCACTCGCACTAATTCCAACCCGCTGTCCCCACCCGGCGCCTTCGGCGCCGACCTCCCCACGGGGTGGGGAGGTGAACTACGTTTCCGTCGCTGCGCTCGACAGGCGCTCGCGGATCGCACGCCGTCCACGCTCCAGGGCTTTCGCACCCTCGCCGCTCTTGAACCCGCTGTTGGCGCCGCCGAGGAGGCTGTCCAGCTCCCACGCCAGCTGCTCCGGGTCGACATCGGGCTTGATCTCGCCCGCCTCCTGCGCCTCGCGGACCGCGCGCTGCAGGCTGTAGGACCAGTACGCCTTCTTCTCCAGGACCGCGTCGCGCACGGGGCCCGGCCGCCGGCTGTCGAACTCCTCCGCCACCGCCCAGAAAAAGCAGCCGCCCGGAAACACTCCGCGCTCGAGATAGGACATCCACGATGTGCACAGCGCCCAGACGCGACCGACCCCGCGGGGCACGGCCAGCGCCGGCTTGAGGACCTCGTCGGCGAAGATCTGGGAAGCGGCTTCGATGGTCGCCATGTGCAGCTCTTCTTTGGAGCCGAAGTGGGCGAAGAGGCCGCTCTTGCTGATGCCCAGGTCGGTCGCCAGGCGCTGCAGTGATACCGCTTCCAGGCCCTCTGCCGAGCCGACCCTGGCGGCGTGCAGAAGGATGGCCTGGCGCGTCCGCTGACCGCGCAGCCGCCGGCGGTCGGTGAGAGCCTCGGTCGCCATCAGCCGAGATATTAGCACGAACGGTCGATTACTCTTGACTTTGTACGACCGATCGTGCTATTTGTTGTTCCGGAGGCTAGTGAGAAATGATCGAGATCGAATCCGGAGCCGCTGGACATCCCGGGCTGGCCACGCTCGAGGAGTCCGACCGAGGGCTGGTTGGCCGCCTGTACCAACGTCTCTCTCCCGAGGCGATATACAGGCGCTTCTTCAGCCCGGTCCTGAGCCCCGAGCAGTTCGCCGCGGCCCTGCTCCGCAGGGACAGTCGCGAGCGCCAGGCGGTCGCCGCGGTCGAGCAGGGCGAGGTGGTCGGGGTCGCCCAGTACTCGCGGGCGCCGGGGTCGACCGAGGCCGAGCTGGCGATCGTCGTGGCCGACGGCTGGCAGCGGCAGGGCCTGGGCACCCGGATGGTGGCCGCGCTGGCCGACCGCGCGGTCATGGCCGGCATCACCACTTTCGCGGTCGACGTCCAGGGCGACAACCAGGGGGCGCTGCGGCTGCTCCGGCGAGTCGCGCCCGAGCTACGAATGTCGTTCAGCGGCGGCGTCGGCGAGGGCTCCTTCCCCATCGCGGTGTCGCGATGAGCGCCACCGTCCGTCACGGCATCCGTACCTATTTCGATGAGGCCCGCGTCCGCGCCGGCGAGACGATCGCCCGCGAAGGCGAGCTCTGTCATCAGCTCGTGTTGGTGAGCGAAGGCGAGCTCATGTTGGAGCGGCGCGGACAGGAGGTAGTTCTGCGGTCGGGCGACAGCTATGGCTGGGAGGCGATGGACGAGCGCGGCCTGAACGACGCAACTGTCATAGCGCGGACAGACGCGGTCCTTTTGGTGATGAGCCACGCGCAGTTCCGCGCCGTGGCCGGAATGCGTCCAGAAACGAAGCCGGCCGCCTAGCGGGCGCTCGGTAAGTCATTAAGTTAACGCGGCTTCAAACGGCGGGTCCAGACCCTACGATGGGCGCCCGCGATGGCGCCGCCAGATCCGGTCCTCTCGCCCGATGGAGCCTATTACTGGGATGGCCAGGCCTGGCGTCCGGTGCCTCAGCCCGCTCCGGCGGCCCCGTCGCCGCAGCCCCAGCCGGACCGACCGTCGTGGCTTCCGGCCGAGGCTGCCATGCCGGCGGCGCCGCCGGCCGCCGCGCCTCCCCCACCTGAGCAATACGCCTCCTCCTACGCCGCCTCGCCGTCTGCCTCCGCTCCGTTGTGGGCGGAGCCCGCACCCGCCGGCAACGAGTCGCGGACGATGGTGATGGCGGCTGCAGGCGTGATCCTGGTCGTGCTCGTGGGCGTCGCCGGCTACAGCGTGCTCCAGGCGACGCGACAGGACACCGGCGGCGTCAACACCACGGCCCAGGTTTCCTCGCCCAGCCCGGTCGCGTCACCGTCGCCGGTGCCCACGGTGGCCCGGCCGCTGACCGCGGAACTGGACGGTGAGTACTGCCCCGTCGCGCACGTCAACAACACCGCATGCTGGCATGGAACCGTTCTCGACACCGGCCCTCAGATCGGCAAGTTGGCGCTCATCTTCGTCACGGGCGGCGGCTACACGAACTGGTTCACGACTCACTCGAGCCCAGCGCTTTCAGGCTTCTACACCACGCCTGGATGTGAGCTCGACGCCAGTAATGCGCGCATGGTCTGCGGTTCGGTCCCGCCAGGCGGAAGCATCAGCGTCTACCTGATGGGCGACACCTCGAAGCGCGGCACGTTCCACTACGGCGTCAAATTCGCCGACATCTCCTCGGGCACACCCGTGTACATCGACCAGAACCCCGACGGAACGCACCAGGTGGTCTCCTGGTACGAGAGGATCAGCTAGGCGAGCCTGATCCGGTTCGCGCGCGGTCCTTTCTGACTGGGCTCGATCTCGAAGCTCACACGCTCGCCGCCCGCCAGCGAATCGAAGTTGACGCTCGAGTCAAGCCCGGTCCGATGGAAGAAGTATTCCTTCCCGTCTTCGGCCGCGATGAAGCCGAAGCCGCGGTCGGAGACCAACTTCTTGATGCTCCCTGTCGGCATCGAAAAACCCCCCTTCTCGAAAGCAAGTCGCGAACGCACGGGCCCTTTCGAGAAGATCCGACCGCGGCGAACATCGCCCGACTACCGGGGACAGATCTACCTTAATCCCTAAGTCGCAAGTAGGGCAACGCCGATGAGCGTCGCCAACGCCCCCGCCAGTTTGACGCCCGCGCGGGTTCGTTCGCGGAGCCGCCAGACCCCCCACACCGCGACCGCGACCACCGCCGTCTCGCGCACGGGGGCCACGATCGCCAGCGGAGCCAGGCTCAACGCCCACAGGACGAGGAAGTAGCCGGCCCACATGAAGGCGCCGATGATCGTCGCCTGGGTCCAGCCCGGCGCGCCGGCGGCCGCGACCCGCAGCCATCCCAGGCGCGATGCCACCCACAGGGAGACCGGCAGCTCGATGGCCATCAGGGTGAACAGCAGCCAGCCGTAGAGCCAGGGCGTGGTGAGCCGCACCCCGACGCGGTCGATCGAGGTGTAGGCGGCGATGGCGACGCCCGTCAGGAGGGCCGGCAGCGTGGCCCGCCCGGTGGCCTGCGATCCGGTCACGGCGAGGATGCCGACCAGCAGCAGGACGACACCCGCAAGCTGGAAGGAGGTGAGGCGCTCGCCGAGGAGGACGAGGCCGACCAGCACGCTCAGCAGCGGCGCCGAGCCGCGCGCGATCGGGTAGACGGCCGACAGCTCACCCCGCCTGTAGGCAGTGGACAGGAGCCACAGGTACGCGGTCTCCAGGATCGACGACAGCAGGCACCAGCCCGCTGCTCGCGGATCGAGGTCCGGCCTTCCGAGCACAAACCAGGCGGGGAAAAAAACGACGGTGGCCACAAACGCGGTCGTCACGGTGACGCGCCTGAACGTCGACAGCGGGTCGCCGCTGACCTTGACGAGGACGTTCCAGGTGCCGTGAAAGACGGCCGCGGCCAGGGCCATGGCGACGGCGATCGCGGTCACTTGCGCGGAGGTCGGGCAAGCAGCCGGCCGAGCAGCCGGTACACCTCGGGGTTGACAACCAGGCCGTTGTGCGTCCCCCAGACCTCGATCGCCGGTATGTCAGGACGCAGACACGACCGAAAGTTCACGACGTCGTCGGCCCTGGTGTAGATCGACGTCGTGGGCACGACGGGCGCGAGCTTGAGGTCGTAGGTGAAGCGGCCTTCGGGATTCAGCCGCCTGCCGTAGGCGAGCTGGTTGGCCGTCCGGACGACGCCCACCGCGTGGTGCGTGATGACGGCGAGGTCGGTCCAGTCGGCGAGCGGCGCGCCGAGGGCGATCACCTGCTCGACGCTGTCCGGCCTCCGTTGCGAGTAGACCTTGGCCAGGAGCCCACCCCGGCTGTGGCCGACAAGGGTGACGCGCGAGCCGGTGTCGTTCTCGATCACCCCGACCTTGCGCCGCAGGCCGGCCAAAAGGCGCTCCGAATGCTGGACGTTGAGGACGATGCCGGAAAGGTGGGATACGTAGCCGAGCCGGCCCAGCCACGAGTGCAGGACGCGCATGGTCCAGTCCCCAGCCAGGAAGCCAGGGACCAGGAGCACCGGCCGGCCGTCGCCCTGGGGTACCCCGCGGCCCCGGAAGACCGGGTCGCGGAGCAGGGCCGAGAGCTCACGGATCGCCAGCGGATCCCACAACCTCACAGCGTGGGATCGTAGGTTCTCGGCCGTCACCCCCGCGCCCATCTTGTTCACGCGTTATTGAACAGACTGTCTGTTATATTAAAACGGTGCCCCGAGCGTACCGCCTCGGACGGCGGCAACCCGCCGTCGACCGGACCGCCACGGCGATCGTCGGCGCGGCTCGGGAGCTGGTATCGGAGCTCCCGAGCTCAGCCGTCACGGTGAGCGCCGTCGCCCGCCGGGCCGGCGTCTCCAGGATCACCGTCTACAACAGGTTCGGCTCGCGGGAGGGGCTCCTCGACGCCCTCGCTCCCTCGCCGCCCACCTCGCTTCCGGCACCCGGTGACGCCCGCGAAGCCCTGCGGGCCCACGTCGAGGGCTGCTGCTCGAGGTGGGCCGCCAGCCCAGCCCTCTTTCGCCACCTCCCGCCCGCCTCCGAGGAAGCCGCGGCGCACGAGGTCCGCGAGCTGGCCGGGCGCCTCGCGGCGGCGGACGCTCTGCGTCCAGGGTGCTCGCTGCGGGAGGCGGAGGACGTGATCGCCACGCTCACCGCCTTCGCCGTCTTCGATCGCCTGCACAGAGACGGGCGACGATCGCCGGCCGCGGTGGCCGACGTTCTGATGCGCCTGGCGTCCGGGATCCTGGCGTAGGATCTTTGACGCAGTGCGGCATAAAGTCGCCGACGTAGACGGCCCCGTCCACTATCTCGACTTCGGTGGCGACGGCCCGCCGCTGCTCATGGTCCACGGGCTGGGCGGCACGGCGCTGAACTGGATCGGTGTCGGCCCCACGATCGCGAAGACCCACCGCGCACTGGCGCTCGACCTCGCTGGATTTGGGCAGACGCCACTCTATGGGCGCGCCGCCACAGTCGGCGCCAACGCCAACCTCGTGCACGAGTTCATCGCCAGAGTCATCCGCCAGCCGGTGCTGCTCATGGGCAACTCGATGGGCGGTCATATCGCCATCATCGAAGCCGCGTCGCGTCCCGATTGGGTGACGTCGATGGTGCTGGTCGATCCGGCGATTCCCGGCACGCATGTCACGCGGCCCGAGCCTTTGATGCTCGGCGCGATGGCCGCGCTCTCGATCCCCGACCTTGCGCAAACGCTTCTCGACCGCAGACTGCGCGCGCTCGACGCCGAGGATCTTGTCAAGCACACGCTCGCGCTTGTGTGCGCAGATCCCTCACGCGTCGATCCCGAGATCGTCGCCGCCCACGTGCAGCTGACGCGCGAGCGTCAGCGCCTCGGGCGGCAAAACGGGCGAGCCTTCGTGCAGGCCACGCGATCGATCGGATTTCGCATGGCTGACCCGCGATTCTGGACCCGCGTCGCGCTGGTGCGCGCGCCGACGCTCGTGATCCACGGCAGCCTGGATCGGCTGATCCCGCTCTCAGCGGCGGAAGAGCTCGCGCGCCGGCGTCCCGACTGGGAGCTGCACGTGCTCGAGGGCGTCGGCCACGTGCCGATGATGGAGGCTCCGGATGAATTCATGACGGCGCTGGAGCGCTGGCACGCGTATAGAATCGCCAGCGCCGCCGCGGTCTCATGACGGAGTAGCACTCAGCAGCAACGAAGTGGCAACGGTCTCCGAACCACCACATAGCCGGCTTCCACGACTGCGACGTCTCGGTCGGTGGGACCCGATCCCACCAATGTGGCTCGAGGGCCGCTTCTATCTCGAGTTCCTCCGCCTCATCCGCGACCCGGTGTATCGCGGCGTCGACGTCCCCGATGGGCGGCGCAATCCCGTGCTCCTCATCCCCGGCTTCCTGGCCGGCGACTGGACGCTGCGGACGCAGTTCGACTGGCTGCGGCGCGTCGGCTACCGGCCCCGACTCGCCGGGCTTGCCTTCAACGTCATGTACTCCGAGGTGATGCTCCGGCCCCTGGGCGAAACGCTGCAGGCGCTGCACCGCAAGACGGGCGCACGAGTCTCCGTCGTCGGGCACAGCCGCGGCGGCGTGCTCGCGAAAGTTCTTTCCCATCGCCACCCCGACCTGGTGGAGCAGGTGATCGCTCTGGGATCTCCGATCAGCGATCCGTTCGACGTGCATCCGCTGACGATGGCCGGGGTGCACGCGGCGCATCTCTTCAACGCGGTTCGCTTCCGGCACCCGGCATCGGTCGAGATGCGGTTCCTGCGTGACCTTCGCGCTGCTCCGCGGGTGCCGACGACGTCGATTTACTCGCGCACGGACGGAGTCGTCAACTGGAAGGCGTGCCTCCGCGCGGACGTCAACGCGATCGAGGTCCGCGGCAGCCACGTCGGCCTCGCGCTGAACCCCGAGGTCTACCGAATCCTGGCCCACCTCCTCCCCGCACCCTGGCGCCAGACGTAACATCGCTCTAGCGGGAGCTCACGTCCCTTCCCCGCTTGCCGGGGAAGGTGGTCCTGTTTGCGAAGCAACACGACCGGAAGGGGACGCTGGGGCTGAGAGGGCGACGCGCCGACCGCATGAACCTGAACTGGGTAATTCCAGCGGAGGGAAGAATCATGACCGACATCGCCGTCGAACCGGCCGAAGCCGATGCCTTCGGCAAGGTGGAGACCCACGGCATCGAAGCCATCCCCGCCCGCGAGCGTCATGGCAGGCCGCGCGAGCTGGCGTTCCTGTGGGGCGGCGCGTTCGTCAACTACGCGAGCCTTTTCACGGCCAGCCTGCTCACGACCTACTACGGGCTCGGAGTGTGGGACGGGCTCATCGCGACGACGCTGGGCACGATCGCCGCTGCGCTGATCCTCGGCCTCCTCAGCAACACCGGGCCGCGATCCGGCCTGCCGCAGATTGCGTTTACGCGCGGCATCTTCGGCCTCCGCGGCTCGTACGTCGGGGCCGCGCTCACGCTCTTTCTCGCGGTGGGATGGTTCGCCGTCGACTGCGTGATCGCGGCGCAGGCGGGAGCCCAGCTCTTCGGCGGCGGCAATTCTCTGGTGACCTTCGGCCTGGTCCTGCTGATCGCGGCCGTGAGCGTCGTCGTCGCCGTGTTCGGGCATCAGACGATCAAAGTCCTCGAGACGTACGGTGCGGTCACGTTCGCAATTCTTTCCGCGGCGCTGTTCCTCTTTCTGGCCCCGCAGTTTCACTGGACGCAAGGGCCCTCGATCGTCGGACCCGACTACGCCGGCGCCTTCGTGCTCGGCTTCATGACCTGCTTCGCGCTCGTCGCCTCGTGGTATCCGTTCGCCAGCGACTACTCGCGCTACCTGCCGGCGTCGAGCCCCACCGGCTCGGTCACGGTGTGGCCGGTGGTCGGCGTCGCGGTGCCGATGGTCCTGCTCGGCGCCTTTGGTCTCCTGCTGCCCACCATCGACCTTCAGCTCGCGCAGAACGAGGGCGTGCTCGCCGTGATCAGCGCCCACACGCCGGCCTGGGTCGCCATCCCGTTCTTCCTCTTCATCGTCGTCGGTGAGATCTGGGCCAACTACCTCGACGTCTACACGGCAGGCCTGGTCACGCTTGCGATGGGCATCCGGCTCCGGCGCTGGCAGACGGCGCTCGGCTGCGGCCTGCTCGGCACCGCGCTGGCCGCGTACGCGGTGCTCGTCACCGACTTCCACGTCGCATACGAGGATTTCCTGATCCTCACCTACCTGTGGGCGCCCGCTTGGGCAGCCGTCGTCCTGCTGAGCTTCTTCGTGTTCGAAGGCAAGGCCCGGCCGGCCCTCGCGTTGGCGGCGTGGATCGCCGGGACTGCAACCAGCCTTCTTTTCGTCAACTACGTGAACTTGTTCGGCAACGTGTTCGCGGGCCAGAAGTTCTTCAACGACGGATTGATCATGTCGCTGCACGGAGCCGACATCTCGGGCCTGGTCAGCATCGGCGTCGCGGCGGCCATCTACTGGGCAGGTCGCCGCGTGCGCACGGCGTGAAGCTTCCGGTCGCGCTGACGATCGCGGGCTCCGACTCCGGCGGAGGCGCCGGCATTCAGGCGGACCTGAAGACATTCGCGGCGCTGGGCGTGCACGGCACCTCCGCGATCACCGCGATCACGGCCCAGAACACAACCGGCGTGACCAACATCCTCGAGCTACCGACGAGCCTGATCCGCGAGCAAATCGCTGTCGTCGTCCAGGACCTGGGAGTCCAGGCCGCGAAGACCGGCATGCTGTCGAGCGCCGCGATCATCGCGACCGTGGCCGATGCCGTCTCCGAGCTCGGCATACACGAGCTGGTCGTCGATCCCGTGATGGTCGCCAAGGGCGGCGCCAAGCTGCTACGCGACGACGCGGTGGCCGCGCTGCGCGAGCGACTGGTTCCTCTTGCGACGGTGATCACACCGAACCTGCCGGAGGCCGAGGTGCTGCTCGACCGCAAGATCGCGAGCCTGGACGAGCGTCGCGCCGCGGCGCGGGACCTCGTCGGGCTCGGTGCACGAGTCGCGGTCATCAAGGGCGGCCACGCCGAGGGTGACGCGATCGACGTGTTCTTCGACGGGTCTGAGATCGTCGAGTTGCGGGCCGAGCGCATCCCCACCGCGAACACGCACGGCAGCGGCTGCGTCTTCTCGGCCGCGATAGCCGCCAACCTTGCGCATGGCAAGGATCCGCTCGCGGCCGTGCACGCAGCGAAGGAATTCATCACGCGGGCGATCGCGAATTCACTCGAGATCGGCCAGGGGCACGGTCCGGTGAATCCGATGTTTGCTCTCAGGATCGGCGGTTAAGCTTTTCGTCCGATGAGCAAGCGAAAGCGCGCCTCGACCGGCAAGACACCAGCTGATTCCAACGTCGACGAACCAACCGACGACGCGGCCGTCAAGGACGATATGGTCCACGTGACACCAGACCTCCTGGCCGGGAGCCCGGACATCTTCGCCGGCAAGAAGACGGAGTC
>DASXSD010000064.1:0-4294 GCA_036506195.1 Candidatus Dormiibacterota bacterium | reverse complement strand
GGCCTCGTCGATCGCTAGGCCCACGTTCCACGACCGTCGGGGCCGAACCTCCCAGTCGCCGAATCCCACCGAACCGGGCAGCCGGTCCCATACCTCACCGGGTGAGAAGGCGAGTACGAGCGGGCCGAGGGCGACACCTGTCGTTCCTCGTGGTCGCGGGATGGCGCGGGCCCGCATTGGCAGACGCAGCCCGACGACGTCGCCGCTCGTCCAGGTTCGGTCGATGACGAGGTAGGGCTCCTCGAGTCGAGCGTCTGCGGGCGAGCCGTTCATCGAAGCCTCGGCCGCGTCGCACCAGCCGGGGATGCGGAGACGAAGCGCGAACGTCGCCCCGCTGTCCGAACGGACGCGATAGGAGATCGTGTCGTCGAACGGGTACTCGGTGGACGCCTCGATCTCGACTGTCGCCCCGTTGGCGTTCCACTTAACCCGCGACGGGCCGTGTGAGACCGCGACGAGGCCGCCGTCCTGATGCTCCATCCACATTGAGGACACCAGCTTCGGCCAGCCCTGGTGGAGATTGGCGGTGCAGCACCCAAAGTTCGGCTCGAGCCCGAAGATCGTGCAGTCGTCGCCCGCTTGGGTCCAGTCGCGCTGGGCGATCGTGGCCAGGACCTGGTTCGCCTGCTGGTGGTACTGGTGGGCCGTCATGTCGGCGCTGAGCGTCGCCGGCAGCAGGTTGTAGGCGAGCCGCTCCAGTCGGTCGGCGTGGTCGCGCACGCCCCACGTCTCGATGAGCCGCTCGAGCGAGAACATCAGCTCGACGATCGCGCACAACTCGACGCCGCGGCGAGCGTCCGGCCCAGCAAGCCACTCGTCTCCCGAAAACGTGCCGTGGACCTGGCCGTGGAAGCGGTCGAGGTTGGCGAAGCCCTCGCCGGTCATCACCCGGTGGTCGTCGTTTCCGTCGAGCAGCCACCGAACCGCCGGCGTCTTGAGGCCCATCGCCACGTTCACCACGTGCGTCATGTGGTCCCAGGTGCGCGTTACGCCGGTGGCCGGGAAGGCGCGGAAATACGCTCCCCAGTCCGCGGTCTGCGACAGCAACAGGGCGGCGAGCTCGACCAGCCAGGGTTCGGGTGTCCTTTGGTACAGCCAGAACACCGATAGCGCGTTGTCCGCGCCCCGAACGCGCCCCCAACCCTCGAGCGGCCGGCCGGGCAGGCTCGCCAGCTGATGGCGGAAATAGGAAGCCATGAACGGCACGACGCGCGGGTCCCGCGTCGCCTCCGCATGCTGCGTCAGCGCCTTGAGGGCGACCATCCGCGGCCACCAGTCATCGTTCGACGGCGGCCCGAACCTGCCATCGGGGCGCTGGCTACCCAGGATAGCCTCCACCCATCGCGAGGCCCTCGACAGGAGTCGCTCGTCTGCTAGGAGATGGGCCAAAGGGACGAGGCCGTCTAGGTAATACGGGCCGCGTTCCCAGTCCTCGCCGTCGCCGCCCAGCCAGGCCGAATTCGGTCCCACGTCCGGCCAGATGTCCTCGAGGGCGCCGGTCAGGCCGGTCGCCTGTAGTCGCAGCTGCTCGAGCAGCCAGCCGGTGGGCTTGACTGAACCCAGCGGCAACCTTCGAAACGCCGTCGGCCAGAGCGAGGATCGCGCGCCGGTGTCGGTCATCGGGGGCCCGCGTCAGCCCTTGACGGCGCCAGCCGAGAGGCCGCTCACGTAGTAGCGCTGGAGCAGGACGTAGAAGACGAGGCATGGAATCATCGTGATCGTCACACCGGCCTGGAGCGCGCCCCAGTCGAGATTGTTCCAGACGCCCTGTCGGGCTGACAGCAGCAGGATCGGCAGCGTGAACGACTTCTGGTCGGTCAGCAGGATCAGCGCCGCGAAGAACTCGTTCCACGCTGCGAGGAAGGCGAACAGGCCTATCGTGACGAGACCAGGCAAGACCAGCGGCAGCATCACGCTTCGCAGCAGGCGGAGCTGTGACGCACCGTCGACGATCGCGGTCTCGTCGATCTCGCGCGGCACCCGATCGAAGGCGTTGCGCATGACAAACGTCGAGAACGGCAGCTGGAACGTGATGTAGACGAGCCCCACCCCAAGCAGGGAGTTGACCAGGCCAAGCTGCTTGAGCACGACGAAGAGCGGGATGACGATGCTCTGGAAGGGGATCATCAGCGTCGCGAGGATGACGATGAAGGCGGTGTTCTTCAGCGGGAAGTTGAAGCGGCTGAAGCCGTAGCCCGCCAGCGTCCCGATCAGCAGCGTGCCGACGATCGTGATCGAGGCGACGACCACGCTGTTCAGGAGATACGTGACGATCCCCTCGCCGTAGGTCGTCAGCGTCTCGTAGTTGCCCCAATCGATCCGGGATGGCAGGCCGCTGGGCGGTGCCTGCGACGCCTCCGACGGCGGCTTGACCGAGGTCACGACCGTCCATATCAGCGGCGCCACGAACAGCAGCGCGACCACGAGACCCAGGCCGAAGACGACGCGCCGCCAGTTGCGCCCGGGCTCGAGCCGGCCCATCGGCTGACGGGCGATGCCGATGGCGCTCACGAACCCGCAGACCAGTCAGACATCGGTCGGGTCCCGGCGCAGCAGCCGCAGCTGGATCGCGCTCAACAGGACGAGGAACGCCATGAGCGTGACGGACAGTGCCGTCGCATAACCCAGTTTGAAGCCGATGAAGGCCTGGTTGTAGACCCAGTAGACCATCGTGATCGTGCTGTTGTTCGGCTGCCCGCGGGTGATGATGTAGAACTGGTCGAAGGCCAGATACGACCCGCTGACGAGCAGGATGATGACAAGTGCGATCGTGGGTCGGATGAGCGGGACCGTGATGTGGCGCAGCTGCTGGTTGCCCGATGCGCCGTCCACCCTGGCGGCCTCGTACAGCTCCCCGGGCACGGCCTGCATCCCGATCAGCAGCGTGATCATGGCGAAGCCGGCCGACTTCCAGGTGATCATCACGACCAGCGTCAGGAACGCCGTTCCCGGGTTGGCCAGCCAGACGATGTTCTCCTTGGTGATGCCGAGCGCTCGAAGCACGCCGTTGACCGCCCCGACCTGGTCGTTGAAGAGCCACAGGAAGATGAAGCTGCCGACAGCCGTGCCGATGACTACGGGCAGGTAGAACATCGTCCGAAGGACAACGTAGCGGCGGCGCTCGACCCGGACGAGCATCGCGAGCGCGAAGCCGATGAAGAACGTCAGCAGCGTCACCACGAACGTGTAGAGCGTCGTGAAGACGATCGCGCTCTGGAAGTTTCGGTCGGAGAGCATCGTGCGGTAGTTGTCGAGGCCGATGAACTGCTGGAACCCGGCGACGTTCCACTTGGTCAGCGACATCCACAGCGCGAAGACGAGCGGCACGAGGAAAAAAACGGCGACGATCACCAGCGCCGGAAGGACGAACAGGAAGCCGGTCAGGCTGCGTCGCCGCTCCCACGCCGAATGGCGGCCGCGTCGG
Source organism: Candidatus Dormiibacterota bacterium (assembly GCA_036506195.1). Lineage (GTDB taxonomy): Bacteria > Chloroflexota > Dormibacteria > Dormibacterales > Dormibacteraceae > 40CM-4-65-16. The sequence continues at coordinate 870 of DASXSD010000064.1, read as the reverse complement.
GGAGCGAGCGCTTGGGCTTCCAGCTGGCCTACCGCCATCCTGCCTCCCGCGTGAGCGTCATCCGGCTGTGGCCATGGTGCCGTGCGCGCCGGACGGAGTCCAGAAGGTCCCGGGACGCGGCGGCGTCCCGGGACCTGTGATTCGAGGTCGTCAGCCGCGACCGCAGCACTCCGGCTCCGGCCGCCTCGAGATCTACTTGTAGTGGGTATCGAGGATCGCCTGGATGGCGTCGTTGCCGGTCGACACGGCGCCGTTCACGTCACCGTCAAAGACGGCCTTGCGAATTGCCGCCAGCCACGGCCCGTTGACGTCGTTGAAGATCTCGTTGTAGCCCAGCGTCCGTGGCGTCTGGCCCTGCTTCAGCGCCTGGTTGTTGAGGACATAGCGCGGGTCCGCGTCGCTGTACTTGTTGCTGGCGAGGTCGGTCCGTGACGTGAAGGCGCCGTTCTTCGCGTAGAACTCGAGCTGGACGTTGTCCGACAGCGACCACTCGATGAACTCCCAGGCGGCGTTGACGTCCTTGGCCTTCGTCGTCACCGCGATCGTGTCGCCGCCGGCGAACGACGCCTTCTGGCCGCTCTCCTTGCCCGGCAGGTAGGTCACCCCGAAGTTCATCGAGGGGTTTTTCTCCTTGACTATCCGGATCCCCCAGCCGCCGCCGAGCGGCTGGATGCCGATCTTGCCGGTGGCGAACGTCACCGGCCAGTTGGTGCCGTCCTCGGCCTTGACCGATTCGGGCATGACCCCCGCCTTGTAGAGGTCGCGGTAGTACTGGAACGCTTCCTTGACGACCGGGTTCGTCCCCATGGTCGCCTTGTGCGCCGTGTAGTCGATGACATCGCCGCCAGCGGCCCAGATCTGCGGCAGGTA
>DASXSD010000063.1:0-11519 GCA_036506195.1 Candidatus Dormiibacterota bacterium | reverse complement strand
GGCGGCCTGCGACGCGGTCAGGGTGCCTTTGAACGCGTTAGGCGCGACGACGACTTTCATCGATAGTCCGGACTAACGACCACTCCAAGGCGATGAAACATCGGGATAGTCCGGACTATCCGCCATCCCACCGCTCCGGCGCTTGCTAGTAGACCGGGATCGTCCAGTCCTTGTACTTCGGCGTCTCGCCGCGGACGGCGCTGAAGTAGATGTTCTGCAGCTCCTGCGTGAACTCCCCGACCTTGCCGTTGCCGATCGGGCGCCGGTCGACCTCGATCACGGGCGAGATCTGCGCGCCCGTGCCGCACAGCAACAGCTCATCGCACGTGTAGAGCTCGGTCCGGTCGATGCTGCGCTCGAGCACCTCGAGGTTGAGCTCGTCCTTGATGACCTTCATCAGCAGCTGCCGCGTCACCCCCTCCAGGATGTCGTCGGTGACCGGCGGAGTGACGAAAGCGCCGTCCTTGAGCATGAAGAGGTTTTCGGCTGAACCCTCCGAGACGTGACCGTCGACGGTGAGCACGATCGCCTCGTCGAACCCGCCTTCGACCGCCTCCGACTTCGCCAGCGCAGCTTGCGCGTAGGAGCCGGTGATCTTGGCGCGCGCGGGCAGTGACTGGTCGGGCACCCGCCGCCAGGTGCTGACCATGCACCTGATCCCGCTGTCGACCTCGACGTACTTGCCAAACGGGACTGCATAGATGAAGAAGCCGCGGTCGAGGTTGTGGAGGCGAACGCCGATCTCCTCACTCGACGTGTAGAGGAGCGGGCGCACGTAGACGTCGGACTTGAACTCGTTGCGACGCAGCAGCTCGAGCGTGTTATTGACAAGTTCTTCCGTCGAGTAAGGCAGCGTCATGCGCATCACGTTGGCGGAGCGTTTCATGCGCTCGTAGTGGAGGGCCGCCGCCAGCAGGTAGAGCTGGCTCTTCTCGTCGTTCCAGTAGGCGCGGATGCCCTCGAACACCGCCGTCCCGTAATGCAGGGCATGCGTCATCAGACCGAGTTTGACGTCGTGATAACGCGCAAACTCGCCTTCGAAGAAGACCCATGTGTTCGGATGGGCCCCGTCTTTTTTCACCGCGGCCTTTGTCCTGGTTTCCACACCCACTGAGGTAAGTGTATTTCGGCAGCAGGATACCCACCTGCACAGGCCCACCGGCATCTGTTATGAATCCGGGCGTGAGCGTGTACGGCATCATCGCCGACCTTCGTCGCAAGAGCCCGAGCCCCGGCACCACCGAAACGCTCGACATGGTCGTCGCCGAGCTGGGCCGGACTCGAGACAACCTCAAGGAGGCGGTCGCCAACCTGCAAGGCAAATCGCTCCCACCAGGCGGCAAACCCGTCCTCGACGAGTTGGTGCAGCGCGCGCGTGAGGACGGTGTCTACGACCTGGACTACGGCCCGGACCCTTACGACAAGCCGCCGCCCGAGCCGCTCGACGAAGCCACGGCCGGGATCGGCGCCCTGCTCGCGATCTCGTCGCTGATCGGCGTGGCGCTAGCGATCGCCGCGGTCGTCGTCGGCTTCAACGCGATCATGCACAGCGGTGGCTGAGTACTCGTTCGACGTCGTCTCCGAGTTCAATCCAGCGGAGCTGACCAACGCTCTGGACCAGGCGCGCCGCGAGGTGGCGACGCGGTTTGACTTCAAGGACACGGCGACCAGCTACGACCACCGCGGCGAGGTCATCGTCGTCGAGTCGGCGAGCGAGGACCGCGCGCGCGCGGCCGTGCAGGTGCTGCGCGAGAAGGCGGCTCGTCGCCAGCTGTCGGCCAAGCTGTTCAAGACCGGCGACCCGAAGACCGTGGGCAAGGGCCGCGGCCAGGTCGAGGTGCACTTGAACGCCGGCATCAACGACGATCTCGCCCGGGACCTACGCAAGCGCATCCAGAACGTATCCACCAAGGTCCAGGTGCGGATCCAGGGCGACCAGCTGCGCGTGGTCGGCAAGGACAAGGACACACTGCAGCTCGTGATCAAGTCGCTGCGCGAAGCCGAGGACATCCCCGTCCCCCTTCAGTTCACCAACTACCGGTAGGCCGTGGTCGTCATTCCCGCGATCGACATCCTCGGCGGACGATGCGTCCGTCTCACCCAGGGCAAGTACGAGCAGGCGACCGTCTACGCGGACGACCCCGTCGAGATGGCGCACCGCTTCGCGGCCGCCGGCGCCGAGCGGATGCACGTGGTGGACCTCGACGCCGCGCGCGGCTCGGCCAGCAACCGGGAGGTGATCACGCGCCTGCTGCAGGGCGCCAAGATCGAGGTCCAGGTGGCCGGCGGTGTGCGTAGCGAGGAGTCGGTGAAGACGCTGCTCGACGCCGGCGCGACGTGGGTTGTGATGGCGACCGCGGCGGTCCGCGACCCGCACCTCTTCGAGCGCGTGACCTTTGGATACCCCGAGCGGGTCTTCGCGGCCCTTGACATCCGCGACAACAAGGCGGCCGTCAGCGGGTGGCTCGACACCGACCCGGTGGTCCTCAAGGCACTGGTCGGGCGCTGGGCCGACCTGCCACTGGCCGGGCTGATCCTCACGTGCATCGACCGCGACGGCACCATGTCGGGGCCGGACCTGCAAACCCTGCAGAACGTGCGCAAGATGACCAACCACGGGCTGGAGTACTCGGGCGGCATCGCGTCGATCGACGACATCCGCCGGGTCGCGGCCGCGGGGGCCGACGCGGTCGTGCTCGGGAAGGCGCTGTACGAAGGCAAGGTCACTCTGGAGCAAGCGCTCGGGGCATGACCCGCGTCGCGCTTGTCGCGACGGCGCTGGTGATGCTGGCCTGCGGCGGGCGCGATTCGCCGGACGACCAGGCGTTGCAAAAGGCGATCGAAAACAATCGTTCCGGCGCCGAGGTGACTTTCCATGCGACCGTCCTGATCGACCCCGTTCAGTCCGGCGACCACGAGCGATTCACCGTGCGCAGCGCAACCGGCGAGGTGCTCGAAGTGGACCACAACACAAAGCTCTCGCAGTGGGTGCCGTTTCACAGGGGTGATCAGCTCGTGGTCCACGGCGAGCTGTATATCGACCCGGGTCCGCGCTACGGCGTGCACTGCACCCACGCCGTGACCTCCGGCGGCTGTCCGAACCCCGGCTGGATCGAGTACGACAACAATTACTACGAATGAGCGGACCCCCGACCTTCTTCAGGAACCTCTTCGCCGGGAGTCACGGACCGCTCGATCGCGTGCGGCGCGTCGCCACCAACCTCGCGCGCCGCAGCCCGAGCCGCGGGTGCTGCGGGAATTACGGCGAACCCGGTTGTTGAATGACGAAAGACGAGGCCCGGGCGGCCGGTTTGATCAGATAGGAGCCGGTACATGAAAGCGGTCGTCTTCGAACGCAACGGAGGCCCTGAGGTTCTCGACTTCCAGGACGCGGCCGACCCGGGGCCCGCGGACGGCAAGGTGCTGGTCGACGTCGAGGCGGTGGGCGTCAACTTCCGCGACGTCTACGAGCGGGAGGGCCTGGGCTACGGCGCCAGGCCACCGGCGATCATCGGTGTCGAAGGCGCGGGCAGGATCCACGGCAGCGACGACCGGGTGGCGTGGGTGGATGTTCCGCACAGCTACGCCGAACGCGTCGCCGCCGACCCCAAAAAGCTGGTCCCCGTTCCGGACGGCGTGAGCTCCGAGGTGGCGGCGGCGGTGCTTCTGCAAGGCATGACGGCGAACTACCTCGCGTCGGAGTCCTACCCGGTCCAGAAGGGAGATTGGGTGATCGTCCACGCGGCGGCGGGCGGCGTGGGGCTGCTGTTGACGCAGATCGTCAAGCTGCTCGGCGGAAGGGTGATCGCGACCACCTCGACCGAAGAGAAGGCGGACCTGGCGCGCGAGGCCGGCGCCGACGAGGTGCTTGGTTACCAGGGCTTCGCCCGACGGGCGCGGGAGATCGCCGGCGACGACGGCGTCGCCGCGGTCTACGACGGTGTCGGCCAGACGACCTTCTACGAAGGCCTGGAGGCGATCCGGCCTTTCGGGCGGATGATTCTCTACGGCGCCGCGAGCGGCCAGCCCGATCCGCTTCCGGTGCAGTCGCTGGCTCCGCTTGGGTCGCTCTACGTGCAGAGGCCGACCCTGCACACGTACACGCGCACCCAGGAGATGCTGCGCGAGCGCGCCCGCAAGGTCTTCGACATGGTGCGCGACGGCAAGCTCAACGTCAGGATCGGAGCCAGGTACCCGCTCGCGGAGGCACGCCAGGCGCACATCGACCTCCAGGCTCGGAAGACGACCGGAAAGATCCTGCTGCTTCCCTAAGTCGGGCGACGCGACGGCTTGCGCGTCACGGTAGTCACGTTCGCCTGCGCCACCGGCCGGACGACGATCTCGTCGATGTCGACGTGCGGCGGTCGGGTCACGGCAAAGACCACGCAGTCAGCGATGTCTTCAGCCCGGAGAGGCTTCAGGCCCTCGTACACGGCCTTGGCCGCCTTGCGGTCGCCGTGGAACCGAACGACGCTGAACTCCGTTTCCACCAGCCCGGGCGCGATCTCGGTGATGCGGATCGGTTCGCCGTTGAGCTCGAGGCGCAGCGTCTTGGTGATCGCCCGCACCGCGTGCTTGGCGGCCGTGTATCCAGCGCCCCCCTTGTAGGTCTCGAAGCCCGCGATCGAGCCGATGTTGACGATGTGGCCGTGCTTGGCTTTGCGCAGCAATGGCAGGCACGCGCGAGTCATCCACATCAGGCCCATCACGTTCGTCTTCCACATCCAGCTCCACTCTTCGTCGACGGCCTCGGCGACGGGGTTCAGGCCCTGCGCGCCACCCGCGTTGTTGACGAGCACATCGACGTGGCCGAACCGCTTCGACACCTCGCGCACGAATTCCTCGACGCTCGCTTCGTCGGTGACATCGAGTCGAAGCGCGACTCCCTCTTCGCCGGCGACGTGTGCGAGTCGCTCCACCCGCCGCGCGCCGACGACGATCTTGTAACCCTGCCGTCCGAGCGCGATCGCCGTCGCCGCCCCGATGCCTGACGATGCCCCGGTGATGACTGCGATGGGAGCCACGCCTTAACCTCGCTCTGTAAACCGATGCAAATCCACTCCCGACGAAGCGTAACCTAGGAAAAAATGCTGGACGCGATCGTGGGGTTCGTCGTCGTGCTGCTGGTGGCAGCCGGAATCCTCGTCATCATCGGGCCCCGCGCGGTGCTCGACCGCATCAGGTCTGTCAAGCGCCCACCGGGTCTGCCCGCCCTTTTCGAGCCGCGTCGCGCTCGCGAGGCCATGCCTCCCGCCCTCAACCCCAAGACCCAGCGGGTCCTGATCGCGGCGGCCCGCCTTGCGAACTGGTTGCGAGCCCATGGTCAGGAGGAGGCCGCGCGCGAGATCCGCGTCGCCGCGGCGCGCATGACCGCCAACGAACCGGCCGGGCTTTACGCGCTCCAGACCACGCTGCGCAGGATTCGCGTCGTCAACGTCACCGAGTCGGCGGCCCAGGATCGCCTCCGGGCACTGGTCGCGGAGCTGCGGACGGCCGTCCAGGACCGGTTCGAGCAGCTGGAGCTGCTCCCGTTCAAGAGATCCTGACCGAGCGGCAACGGGTCAGCTCGGGATCCCCATTCGAGAGGACGATCGGGTTCTGCCGCGCCCTGCGAGTAGGGGACCGCGTGCTTGTGTCGGGAACGGCGCCGGTGTGGACGGACGGGTCGGTCGATCCCGACCCTTACCTCCAGGCGAAGCGATGCTTCGAGATCATCGCCACCGCGCTGGCGGAGGCCGGCTCGTCGGTCGAGCATGTAGTGCGGACACGGATGTTCGTCACCGACGCCTCCTTCGGCGAGGCGGTCGGTCGCGCGCATGGGGAGGTGATGGGGCCGGCCCGGCCAGCGGCGACGATGGTCGTGGTGAAGGGCCTGCTCGACGAACGCTGGAAGGTCGAGATCGAGGCCGAGGCCGTTATTTCTTAGGCTTGGGACCTTTGCCTGACTCGATGTACCTCTTCAGCGACTCCATGTTCTTCCGGATGCCCGCCGCGTACTGGGGGCCGAGGACGCCGGTCGCGAAACGGAGCAGTCCCCCAAGCTGGTAGTCCATCTCATAGACGAGCCGCGTGGTTCCATCTTTCCGCTGCGTATACGTGTAAGACCACGTCCCGTTGAGCGGGCCCCTGATGAAACGGCCGGAGCACTTCTTCGGCTTGTTGAAAACATCCTGCTCGACCTCGAGCTTCTCTTTGTGCCCGCCGAGGTCGAGGTGGTAGCGGTACCGCGTGCCCTTGCCGGGAGGTGGGTCGTCGAGCATCTCCACCCGGTCCAGGTTCGAAGACCACTTGGGCGCGCTCTTGACGTCCTCGGCGACGACGGCCCACACGCGTTCCGGCGGCGCGGCGATGTCGACGACCTCGTGCAGCCTGGCCACATTGGGATGATCGCACCCGCATGACCGAGCCTGCCCCGAGCCGGATGTTGGGAGCGCTGCGCCACCGCAACTACCGGCTCTTCATCGCCGGGCAGATCGTGTCCACGATCGGGACCTGGATGCAATCCGTCGCGCTGCCCTGGCTTGCCCTCCAGCTGACGCACAACGGTTTCCTCGTCGGGCTGGTGCTGGCCGCGCAGTTCCTGCCGGTGCTCGTCCTGAGCCCATTCGCGGGCGAGCTCGCGGACCGCTACCGCAAGCGGTCGGTGCTGCTTGTGACCCAGGCGTCCTTCGTGGTCCCTCCGTTCGCGTTGTTCGCACTCACCGCGACCGGCCACGCGGAGTACTGGATGGTGGTCATCGCGGCGATCGCCACCGGGACCATCAACGCCCTGGACGTCCCGACGCGGCAGAGCTTCCAGGTCGAGATGGTGGGCAAAGAAGACCTTCTCAACGCCATTGCACTGAACTCGTCGGTCTTCAACGCCTCGGCGGTGATCGGACCCTCGATCGCGGGCGTTCTCATCGCGCTCGTCGGCGTGCCGGTCTGCTTCCTGATCAACTCCATCAGCTATCTGGCAGCCATCGGCGCCCTGCTGCTGATGCGCGACCTGCCGGCGGTGGCCGTCCGTCGCGGCGAAGAGCCACTGCGTACGCGCCTCGCGCAGGGCGCCGCGTACGCGCGGCGCGAACCAATAGTCGGCATGCTGCTGATCGTGGTCGCCGTCTTCTCGCTCTTCGCGATGAACCGGACGACGCTGCTGCCGCTGTTCGCCGACCAGGTGCTGCACGTGGGCGCGCACGGTTTCGGCTTCCTGCTGGCCGCGATGGGCCTGGGCTCGCTGATGGGAGCTCTCACGCTTGCTTTCGTGCCGCGCCTGGGCTCCGACCCGCGCCGCCAGCTGTGGATGGCCGCGATCTGGGTCGCGGGGCTGCTCGAGTTTGCGATCTCGCGAAACTTCGCCGTCTCGCTGGTCACGCTGTTCGTTGCCGGCTACTGCCAGATCTCGTTCGTCGCCGCGGCCAACAGCCGGATCCAGACGATCACGCCCGACCACCTGCGCGGTCGGGTCATGGCGCTCTACGCCGAGGCGTTGATCGGGGTCGGCCCGCTCGGCGCGACCCAGGCGGGGGCGCTGGCCACTCTGTTCGGAGCGCCCTGGGCGATGGCGATCGGCGCCTCGATCGCGGGCGCCGCGGTCCTGGCGGTGCGTCTGCTGCGGCCGGATGTGTTTGGTCAGCCGAGAAACGTCTCGAGCACCGCCGCGACCGCCAGCGCGGGCACCAGCCAGCGCAGCGCGCGCACGTAGTCGGCGACCGCGGCCAGCACGCGCGCGGTCCAGCCGCCGTTGGCGTCCATGTGGATGGCCGTCGCCCCGACCTGGATCGCCAGGCCGCCGGCGATGATCGCCGCCGGGATCTCGACGAATCCGTTCGGCACGATGCCGGTCAACGCAAAAGTCCACGACGAGAGCGCGGCGGCGAATCCGAGCAGAAAACCGGGCGCGAAAGTGACCAGAAACCCGCTCACGCCAACCGTCACGACGGCGAGGATGGCGACCAGGATGAACGCGAGCAGGTTGTGGGCGAAGATCGCGATCGCCCCTTCGATCGATCCGCCTTCGCCGGCAGACCTGACCAGGCTGGAGAGAACCGGGCTCACAACCTGGGTCGGGATGGCGTTGGTGGCCCCCGCGATGTAGCCGATCGCGGCGCCGAGCGGGAAGCCTGCGGCGGCGATCAGAATCGGCACCCGCCGCATCCACACGAGGCGAAGGAGGCCCGGCCTGCCCTCGAAGCTCCTGGCCACCGCGGCGACCGCCCGTCGCAACGGATGCCGAAGCCCGACGTCGCGCGCCAGCAGCGCTTCGCGCGAGAACCCGTTGAAGCCCATGCGCACCAGGACGACCGCGACCACAGCCATCAGCAGCGCAAAGCCCCAAAGGAACTCGGCCCTTCCGACCAGGATCAGGGCAGCCTCGACCTGGAGGACGATCGACATCGGCAGGATGATGAAAGAGGCCATGACGTTGGCCGCGCGCATGGTCCTCGCGTTGAGGCTGATGATCACCGCGCCGGCGACCATCGCCGCGACCTGGCAGATCGTGGACAGCGCCAGCGCGATGAGGATGCTGAGCGGGAAGTAGCCGAGCCCAGGGAACGTGACCAGGCAGTAGACGAGCAGACCGCCGTAGCAGAGCGCAAGCGAGACGGTCAGCACCGCGACCACCTTGCCGGCGTAGATCTCGGCCTCACGCAGGGGTGTCGAGAGCAGGACCTCGAGCGTCGTGCGCTCACGCTCGCCGACGAAAGACTCGAGGGCGAGGACGAGCGAGAAGCTCGCCGGGATGAAGACGACGAAGAATGCGCCCACGAGCGCCAGCCGGTCGACCACCGCGGTTCCACCACCGAACGCCGCCAGCGCGCGCACGCCGGAACCCGACGCGATCGGGATCGCCAGCGTGAGTCCGACCATCGCCAGGATGAGGCGAAGCTCGCTGACCGCATCGCGCAGGTCCCGCCCCGCCACGAGCGTGGCCTTACGCCGTTCTAGTTGCGGCCAGCTCACGCTGCTCCTCGATGTGGTTGCCGACGATGGCCAGGTAGATGTCCTGGAGCGTCGGGAGCTCCCGGATCTCCTGCCTGACCTTCAGACCCGATTGCCGGCGCAGCTCTTCCATGCCGCCGACAGCCAGCGCGCGGCCACCCGACATGATGCCGATGTCACCGGCGAGGTGCTCGGCCTCCTCCATGCTGTGGGTACAGATCACGAGCGCGCAACCGTGCTCTTGAAGATCTTTGAGGTACGTCCACGCGCGGCGCGCGCTGTCGGGGTCGAGCGCGGATGTCGGTTCATCCGCAAGCACGAGGCGCGGGCGGTGAAGCGTCGCCCGGATGAGCGCGACCTTCTGCCGCATGCCCTTGGAGTAGGTGCCGAGCCACCGGTCGCCGGCGTCGCTCAGCTCGAACAGCTCGAGCAGGTCGTCGATGCGCCGCCGCCTGGTGTTTGGCTCGATGTCGTAGATGGCGCCGAAGTGGTCGAGGTAGGCGCGCGCGGACATGCGTTCGTAAAGGCCGGGCACCTCGGGCATGAGACCCACCTTCGCCCGCACCGCGCTCGGGTCATCCGCGGCGTCGATGCCGTCGACGCTGACCCTCCCCGCGGTCGGCACCAGAACACCGGCCATGCAGCGCAGTGCGGTGGTCTTGCCGGCGCCGTTGCGTCCGAGCAGGACGAGGCATTCGCCTCCGCCCACGCGGACGCTCAGGTCGCGGAGCGCGAGCACGTCCCCGTAGCGCTTGGCGAGGTGATCCACTTCGAGCATGGCTAGAGGATTGTGACGGTTGGCTATTCGGAAGTTGGCGGTTTTGGTGGCGTTGGAAATCGAGCTTCCAGGCCCGGGCTGAGACGCTTGACCGAGCCGCCGAGCCACAGCACCATCACGAGTGCGGCGAACACGAACGTCGCGATCCCAGACAGCAGCACCACAGCCGGTTCGGCACCGAAGCCGACGGCGACCAACCCGCCAACCGCCCCGGCCACCGACGCGACGATCATCGACAGCATCCCGGGTAGGGTCTGCAGCCCGTGGAACATCGAGCCCAGGCGGTCGGCGCCTGTCGGATCGATGCCAAGTGTCTGGAGCGCACCGAGCATGTCGTCATTCGGGCTCGTCGTGAAATGCGATGCGAGCTCCGGATGCAGGACCAGGTAGGCATTGCGGATGCGATTCATCGCCAGCACCCAGCGGAAGTCGTCGCGGTTGAGCGCCTGCAGCCTTGCCACAGTGAACACACCGGTCAGACATACGACCGTGAGCATGAAGATGGCGATGGCGATGAAAGCGGTGCCGAAGCGATCCGCCTGCGCGACCAGCGCCAGTGCGATGACAGCGCCTGACAGGATCGTAAGGAACATGCTCACGCGGCCCAGCGACTCCTGGTACGTCAGGGCGCGAGTTGCCAGCAGGCTCCAGTGCTCGGTCGCCAGGATTTGCAGCGCCTCCGAGTCACGCGGACGGGGCGGGATCTCCGTGGACATCTAGTCGCGAGGAAGATAGCGGGGCAGGTCGGCCAGGGATTTAAAGCCCCTGGCTTCGAGAAAGCCGGCGATCCCATCGTGCACCTCGGCGATCGCTCGAGGGTTGACGAATGTCGCCGTCCCGACCTGGACCGCGGTGCAGCCCGCGACCAGGAACTCGAGCGCGTCCTCGGCCCGTGCGATGCCGCCGATGCCGATCACCGGGATGTGGACGGCCCGCGCCGCCTGGTGGGCGAGATGCACCGCGAGCGGCCGGATCGCCGGCCCTGAAAGGCCGCCCGTGCGAAAGCTCAACCGTGGTTTGTATGCGTTGAGATCGATCGACATGCCGACGAACGTGTTGATGGCGCACAGGGCGTCCGCCCCGGCCGATTCGACCGCGCGGGCGATGACGCCGATGTCGCTGACCATCGGCGTCAGCTTCACCCAGACGGGCAGCTTCGTGCGCTTGCGCACCGCCTCGGTCACGGCGGCCGCCGCCCGCGGGTCGTTGCCGAAGTACAGGCCGCCCTGCTCAACGTTCGGACACGAGATGTTGATCTCGAAGCCCGCCACGCCCGGCACACCATCGAGGCGCGCGGCAAGCTCGCCGTACTCCGGTGCGGACTCGCCGTTGATGTTCACCAGCACCGGGAAATCCCACTGTGCCCACTTCGGGGCGTAATCGCGAATCAGCGCGTCCACGCCCGGACCCTGCAGGCCGATGGCGTTCAGCATCCCGCTCGGGGTCTCCGCGATGCGCGGCGGCGCCGTCCCTTCGCGCGGGCGCAGGAAGATGCCCTTGGAGACCATCGCCCCAAGCGCACCTCGCTCCACCAGCGGCACCTCTGTGCCGTAGCCGAACGTGCCGGATGCCGCAAGGACGGGACCGCGCAGCTTCAGGTCGCCGATGGCGACCGTCATGTCCACGCTCACACGGTCACCGCATAAGAAAGGTGTGAGGGCAGCGCGGACCAGTCGATATCGGCGGCGCGATAGACCGGACCCTCCTTGCACGCCCTGTCGTAGCCGCCGCGCTTGAGCGGCACCGCGCAGCCCAGGCAGACGCCGGTCCCGCAGCCCATGTACGTCTCCACCGCGACCTGCGCCTCCGGCCAGCG